>JAIOYL010000059.1 GCA_021741195.1 Sneathiella sp.
CGACTTCCGCGTCACTTACCGTTGGATCGGCCGCCTGAACCATGGCGTCGATGAGATCAAGACCGATTTCCTTGCCGTCCGCCATGCCCTTGCCGGCCTCCATCGGGCCGCCGGAGACGAAAACAACCGGGATATTGAGCCGCATCGCCGCCATCAGCATGCCGGGCGTGATCTTGTCGCAGTTGGAGATGCAGACCAGCGCATCAGCGCAATGGCCGTTGACCATATATTCGACCGCATCGGCGATAACCTCGCGCGACGGCAGGCTGTAGAGCATGCCGTCATGGCCCATGGCGATGCCGTCATCCACCGCGATGGTGTTGAATTCCTTGGCGATGCCGCCGCATTTCTCGATCTCGCGGGCGACCATCTGGCCGAGATCCTTCAGATGGACATGCCCCGGCACGAACTGGGTGAAGCTGTTGGCGATGGCGATGATCGGCTTGTCAAAATCGCCGTCCTGCATACCGGTCGCGCGCCAGAGCGCCCGTGCGCCAGCCATATTGCGTCCATGGGTCGTGGTTCTTGATCTATATTGGGGCATGTCGCTCTCTTTTTTCGAAATGATCCTGTCCGTCTAGTTAATACGATCTGCCGCCAAGGACAAGCACAAGCCCCGATATCCGTTTCACCAGTTGGAATTTTTCAAAGAAAATCTACTTATACTTGTATTTTAAAAAATATATACCACTTTTAAGAACAGTCTGATCCGCGAAACAAGAGGCCCTATAACAATGCAATGCGAAGGAATAACCCGGTCCGGCCAGCGCTGCCGCAACAAAGCCCTCGAGGACGAGATTTTTTGTGAAATCCACCTGCGGGTCAACCACTCCTATAATCTTGCCCTTCTCGCCCCGTTCCTGACGACATTGCTGTTTTGCTATTTCTTCCTGTTCGGCCTCTTCTTCGAGACCCTGGTCTATGGCGTGTTCGACCTGAATTACCTCAAATACGCCGGACTGTCGGATTTGTTTATCAACATGTTACGCAACGGCGGCATGCTGACCGTTGTCGTCCTGAAACTATGGATTGCCTATGCGGTCATCCTCGCGCTGGTTTTCATTATCTGGCTGCTGGTCAAGGTGATCCTGACCACCTCGCGCAGGCATCTGAAACCGGTCCGGCGGCTCAAAATCATCGGCATCAGCCTTGGCATCTTCACGCTCAACGTCCTGCATATGTTCGTCGTCCTGCTACCCCGGCGCAACCGCAGTAATCCATCACAGATCCTGATCGGGCGGGAGCATCTGGTGCGAACCCTGCTCAAGCATAAGAAGGTGGTCACGCCGCCGGTCGGACCGGACCCCGCCGTGATCGCCAGAACCTTCTACCGCCGCTATATCGCCGTCAGCACTTTCAATAATCACCGCTTTTTTATCACCCTTCTTCTCCTGGTGATTACCTCCGCCGTCTCCATCGTCTATGCGGGCCATGATGCTCGAAAAATGCGGGCCTGTATCATCAAGGTCGCCGATAGAAAAATCGTATCCGCGGAGAGTATATCCCAATCCCTGTATCCGGGCCTCAATATCTCGAACCTCTGCCAGAATGGCCTCACGGATCTGCCGGACGATGTTGAGCTTGCGGATAAATTCTCCCGCAGTCTCAGCAGCTTCTTCACCTTTCCGGTCATTCTCCTGAAACGGGGTGAAACCGCGACACCCGTTGTCTATCTCGGCTCAACCTCCCGTTTCGAGTTATTTTTCAATGGCAGCACCCGCCTGCCCTTCACAGTTTCCACCCAGAATCTCGCGCCGCTGTTCGACGAGGCGGCGGAACAGGACAGTGTTCAGCTCACCCAACTTCAAGAGAAGCTGGATGAAGTTCAGAAGCTAGCGCAGCAGAACAGCGTGGATATTGCGACCTCCACCAAAACCGCAGCCCAACAGCCGACCCTCGACACGTCGGAACTGGAGCAGAAACTGGATGCCCTGGAGCGAAGCGCAGCCGCCTCTGGCCGTTCCCTGCAAAATCTTGAGAAGGGGCTTGACCGGGTCTCCAATGCGCTGAAAGAGGTGGAACTCGATCACACGAAGCGGATTGTCGCCACGATCCCCGCCTACTGCTGGGACATGCCGCCGCATCTGGTTATCACCTTTAATGTCGGAGTGACCCGTGTCACCGGGAAGGTCACCGCCGACCTGATCCGCAAGCTCGCCTATGAATATGCAGAAGCCGACAGCCACTTTATCGTCATCGCAGGCTATTCAGACCCGAGCGGCTCAAGCTTCGACAACTACCGGCTGTCGCGCCAGCGGGCGGAGACGGTCACGTCGATCATGACCGAAGCCGGGCTCGACAAAACGGTCCTCCATGTGATCGGGGGCGGCGAGGATGACAGCAGTATCCTGCCCCGCCGCCGTGTCGAGATCCGCGACTGCACCTTGCCGAAATAGCCGGAAGGCAGCGCTAGCTGACCTGCTTGTCCTTGTCCGCCCAATAGGGTTTGCGAAGCACGGTTTTCAGGATCTTGCCCGCGCCTGAAAGCGGCAGCGGATCGGTCACGAAATCGACGCTTCTCGGGCATTTGAAGCCGGCGATCAGGGTATGGCTATATTCAATGATCTCCATCTCCGTCGCGTCTTTCCCCTCATGCAGGCGGACAACGGCGTGCACCTGCTCGCCCCAGGTTTCATGAGGAATGCCGATGACGGCGCATTCGGCCACCGCCGGATGCTGATAGACGGCGTTCTCGACCTCGGCGGAATAGACATTCTCGCCGCCGGAGATGATCATGTCCTTCACCCGGTCGACGATATAGACAAAGCCCTGCTCGTCCATATAGCCGCCGTCGCCCGAATGCATCCAGCCGCCCTTGAGCGCCTCCGCCGTCTGTTCGGGCTTGTTCCAGTAACCAAGCATGACGTTCGCCCCGCGCACGCAGACCTGGCCGACGGTGCCATAGGGCACTTCCTGGTCGTTTTCATCGAAAATGCGCACATCACCGGCATAGATCGGCCGCCCCGCCGATTTGAAGCGCCCCGCGTTCGGCCCCTCCAGCACATGGAATTCCGGCCCCGTGAAGGTGACCAGCGGCGCGCATTCCGTCTGGCCATAGGCATGGGTAAAACCGGCATTGGGGAGAACTTCCAGCGCCTTCATGATTACCGCTTCGGGCATCGGCGACGCGCCATAGATGATGTCTTTCAGGCTCGACATGTCATAGTTGGCGATATCCGGGTCATTGACGACCATATTGACCATCGTCGGCACCAGAAGCGTATTGGTGATCCCGAATTTCTCGACCGCCTCCATCGTGCCCTTCGGCGTGAAGCCCGGAATGAACACATGCACGCCAAGCCCCATGGTGGTGCCGAAGACCGCGGCGCCGTCGGCGATATGGAACATCGGCGCGACATGCAGCCAGCGGGCGTCTTCCTTGAAATTGAAGCAGGGCATGGCGTTCAGGGTATTGACGACAAAGTTCGTGTGACTCAGCATCACGCCCTTTGAAACACCTGTCGTCCCGCCAGTGTAGAAAAGCCCGGCCAGATCATCAAAGCCGCGCCCCGCATCCTCGACCGGATCATGGCTCTCGACCAGCGTTTCGTAATGCAGCATTCCTTCCGGCGTTGCGTTATCCCCGATATAGATCACCTCCCGCAAGGACGAGACCAATTTGCGAAGCTCCGGCACCACGCCCGCGAAGGCATCATCAACCAGCAGGATTTCTGATCCGGAATCATTGAGCCAATAGGCGAACTCCGGCACCGCGAGGCGCGTATTGACGGGAACGAACACCCCGCCCGCCCAGGGCGTCGCATAGTAAAACTCAAGATAGCGGTCGGAGTTATGGGCGAGGATGGCGACCCGCTCGCCATTGGTGATCCCGAGCGCGCGCAGTGCGCCTGCGAATTTCTGCACCCGCGTCGCAAACTCGCCGTAAGTCCGCTCACGGCCTGCGCAAATGGTTGCGACATTGTCCCGCTTCGTCTGGACCGCCCGCGTCAATAACTGTGAAATAAACATTCCTTGCTCCCTAAAATTTTTCTTTGAGTATCAGAGAAATCACGCCGAAGGTAAAGGCCGGGCTTGGGGTCAGGACCTAAAAGATTGGATATTGTCTCTCCGGACCGTTTGCGTCATTGTGAGGTCACCATAAATTATAACAACAACAGGCCCTTATGTCAGAAATTACCCTGAAGGAAGCACAAGACTTCTATGACAACAGCTTTGCCCCCTGGATCAAGGCAATGGATATCAGTTTCGTTTCTATGGGCAAGGATGGCGCGGTTTTACGCATCCCCGCCTCGCCCGATCTCAACCGTCTCGGCGGCATGATCTGCGGGCAGGCGATCATGGCGCTGGCCGATACCGCGATGGTCTTCGCAACCGCCGCCAACGCGGGCGGATTTGTGCCGATGACCTCGGTCAATATGGCAACGACCTTCCTGCGCCCCGCTGAAGGCGCGGAACTGTTCGCCGACGCCCGCATTATCAAGTCAGGACGCCGCCTTGTTTACGGGGAGGTGAATTTACATATGGGCGACACGGAAAAACCGGTCGCCCATGTCACCACCAGTGTCATGCTGCTCTAAGGCGGGCGAAATTTAAACAGCCGCTGCTATTTCTTCCAGGTTGAGCCCGGCCCCTGGTCATCGATCAGGCGCTCGGACAGTTCCGGGACGGCGAGCCGGATCCGCTGCTGTTGGGCGGCGTATTTTCCCGCATCATATATATCGTCAGGATTGTCATTGTTGCCGGCCGACATGCGAATGACATTCTCGGTGACCTCGCCGAAATTATGGCCCTCGGGCATAAACCCCTGCGCCAGCAGGGAATGGTAATGCCAGGCGTTATAGACAAAAATAAAAACGAATGCCGACAGGCCGAAGGTTGCGAGATTGACCAGCGTCATACCGACAAACCCAAGGGTATGGCCGCGGTACAGCGCCGGGAGCGGCCCGAAAAAGAGGCAGGTCCAGGAAACGCCCGTATATCCAATCGCGCGCCTTCGCGTTTCCGGCTGGATCATGGGAATGGCGTAGGCCATTGTTTCCTCCTGAACTCACTCGCCACCCGCTCCGCCAACCCGTGAAAAAGAAGCGGGTTTTGTGGGGAGATTTGGCACTGTTGCCCTGTCCATAGAGGTATCAATATTTTATTTACAAAATCTTTCGATTAACGGGCAAGTTTAGGCAAGTTTTAGGTTTCCACGCCGCACGCAAAAATTTACTCCCTGTAATCAAGAAGTTAGCGCCCAGAGGTCAAATTAAGGCATTTTCGCGAAGAATGATGTCAGGAATATGCCGGGGGCGGGCTAAAGCCACCGAAGGCCTCCTCGATCAACTGGCAGAGCCTGAGCGCCGTGCGGTCCTCGCCATAGGCCGCGACCGCCTGCAGGCCGACGGGAAGGCCTGCCGGCGTGAAGCCCGCCGGGATAACCGTCGAGGGCAGATCGACCATGTTCGGATAGCCGGCCCAGAACATCTGGTCGGTGCTTGGCTGCAGATTGCCGTTGATATTGATCATCCGGTCCTGGCGCTCCCCCTTCTGGTTCTGGGGGAAGGCGGGCCCGGCGGCGGCAGGGCAGATGAGGATGTCATAGTCCTTGAAGAATTCCTGCCATTTCAGCGCCATCAGGCATCGCTCGTTATTAACCCGGAGCCATTCCTTGTGCGGCAGGGTCCCGGCGCGCGCCATCAGGGTGAGATAGCTCTTGTCATCCGGATCGGCGGTCGCAACAATTTTACGGAAGCGTTCAAGCTGAGCGTCGGTGAGCGCGCCCGACGTCGCCGCACGGAGCAGCAGGATATAGGTCTCATAGGCGTGCGCGATGGGAATGTCCGGCCGCGCCGTCCGGCTCACCTTTGCCCCCGACCTCTCCAGCTTGTCAGCAATCCCGTTCAGGCAGGCCTGATAGTCATCATCGACATCGAACCCTTCTGCCGCTGTCATCACGGCAACGCGGAAATCCGCAATATGCCGGTGCCGGGCGGGCTTCAGATTGAGCTTCCAGGCCGCGTTCTGCGGGCTTCCCGCTCCTGCCATGATATCCAGCGCAATCTCGAGATCAACGGCGGAACGCGCAAGCGGGCCGAGGACCGCGATATCGCTGTCAGCGACGATCCCCGGCGGCTTCTGGCCATGTCCCGGAATGACGCCGTAGGTCGGCTTGTGACCGCAGACGCCGCAATAATGGGCCGGATTGCGGATGGAAGCGCCGATATCCGATCCCGTCTCGATCCCGGTGAGCCCCGCCGCCAGCGCCGCCGCCGAGCCACCGGAGGAGCCGCCCGGAGTCAGGCTCAAATCCCAGGGATTGTTCGTCGTGCCGTAGATATCGTTAAAGCTCTGCCAGTCGGCGAGCATGAAGGGCACGTTGGTCTTGCCGAAGATATTCACGCCTGCATCGAGAAGCCGCTGCACGCTGAGTGCATTCCGGTCCGGATAATGGTCCTTCCAGGCCGGATTGCCCCAGGTCGAGGGACTGCCAACTAGATTATAGGATTCCTTGATTGTCATCGGCACACCATGAAGCGGACCCAGCGCATCGCCCCGCGCCCGCGCCTTGTCCGCATCCCGCGCCCGGGCCCGCGCGCCCTTTTCATCCATCCAGATCACGGCGTTGAGATCACCATTATATCTGGCGATGCGCCCCAGGTAATGATCGAGCAGCTCCTCGGCGCCGATTTCGCCGCTCGCAATCATTTCGGCCTGTTTATAGGCGGGTAGAAAATGGATTTCGGTCATCACGGCTCCCTCTTTGTTTTAAGGACAAGGCGCCCCGCTTATTTTTTTGTGGAGGGAAACTCTACGACCTCTTCCTATGGCCCGACAACAAAAAAAGCGGCCCTATGGAGCCGCTTTTTATCAGGAGCCGGTCTCGGCCTATAACTCGGCCAATCGCGCGGCGGCATCGTTCAGTTTCGCGAGCTGCATCTTCGCATCGGCGAGTTTCGCCTTCTCGCCGTCAACCACGTCCGCGGGGGCATTGGCGACGAATTTCTCGTTGCCGAGTTTCTTGTTGAGCCCGGCCATGTAGCCGCTGAGATTGTTGATTTCTTTTTGCAGACGCGCCTTCTCTGCATTGAGGTCCATGGCGCCCGCGAGCGGCAGCACCACCGTCGCGCCTCTATGGACAAATTGCAGCGCGCCCTTCGGCAGCGCCGCGTCGATTTCACGGGATTCCAGCCGCGCCATGCGGGCGATGATATCCCAGTGCTTCTCCAGCCGCGCCTTGTCTTCCGCACTGCCGCCATTGAAGATCAGCGGGATTTTCGCGCCCGCCGGGACATTCATCTCGCTGCGCACGCCGCGAATGCCGGTTATCAGATCCTGCACCCAGTCCATTTCCTCTGCCGCCGCCAAATTGATGGCATTTTCCGGATAGACCGGCCAGTCGGCGACGATCAGGTCGGAGGTTCGGTCCGCCGCAACACTGCCCCAAAGCTCCTCGGTGACAAAGGGCATGAAAGGGTGGAGGATTTTCAGGATCTGGTCAAGCACCCAGGCCGCCGTCGCTTGCGTCTCCGCCTTGTCATTGCCCATGAAGGGCAGTTTCGCGAACTCCAGATACCAGTCGCAATAGACATTCCAGGTAAAGGCGTAGATGGCGTTCGACGCATCATTGAAGCGGTAGCTTTCAAGCGCCTCACGGACCGCCACCTCGCATTTCACCGTCTCACCGACGATCCATTGGTTGATCGTCTCTTTCACCGCGAAGGGATCGAAGCCGCCGGGCATCTTGCATTCGTTCATCTCGCAGAATCGTGCGGCGTTCCAGAGCTTGGTGGCGAGACTGCGATACCCCTCGGCCCGCTGTTCCGAGAGACGGACATCGCGGCCTTGCGCAGCGCTGGTGGACAGAAAGAAACGCAGCGCATCGGCGCCGTATTTATCCATCAGATCGAGAGGATCAACCACATTGCCCTTGGATTTCGACATTTTCGCGCCATGCTCATCACGGACCAGCGCATGGATATAGACCGTGTGGAACGGCACTTCCTCCATGAAATGCAGGCCCATCATCATCATCCGGGCAACCCAGAAAAAGATGATGTCAAAGCCGGTGACCAGCACGTCAGTCGGGTAATAGCGCTCAAGCTCCGGCGTCTTATCCGGCCAGCCCAGCGTCGAGAACGGCCAGAGGGCAGAGGAAAACCAGGTATCCAGAACGTCGTTGTCCTGGGTCAGTTCTTCCTTGCGGCCGTAATGCGCCTCGGCGGCGGCAAAGGCCGCTTCCTCGGTTTCCTCGACGAAGATCATGCCGTCCGGGCCGAACCAGGCTGGGATGCGATGCCCCCACCAGAGCTGGCGTGAAATGCACCAGGGCTGGATATTGCGCATCCAGTCGTAATAGGTGTTTGTCCATTTGGCGGGCACGAACTGCGTCTGCCCGCCTTCGACCGCGCGGATGGCGGGCTGGGCGAGCGTCGCCGCATCGGCGAACCACTGATCGGTGAGCAAGGGCTCGATCGGAACGCCGGAGCGATCCCCGTAAGGAACCGTATGCGGATGATCCTCGATCTTGTCCAGAAGGCCGAGGCTCTCCATCTCGGCGACGATCTTTTTCCGCGCCGCGAATCGCTCCATCCCCCGATAGGCCTCGGGCACCGTGTCATTGAGATGCGCGCTCTCATCCATGATATTGATGACCTCAAGCCCGGCGCGCTTGCCAACCTCGAAGTCGTTGAAATCATGGGCGGGCGTGATCTTCACAGCGCCGGAGCCCTGCTCGGGATCGGCATATGTATCGGCAACAATGGGTATACGGCGGCCAACGATGGGAAGAATGGCGAATTTGCCAACGAGATCGGTATAGCGTTCGTCTTCCGGATGCACCGCAATGCCCGTATCGCCGAGCATGGTCTCGGGCCGCGTCGTGGCGGCGGTGATAAAACGCCCCTCCTCGCCCTCGACCGGATAGCGGAAATGCCACATATGGCCGTTCACTTCCTGCTGCTCGACCTCAAGGTCGGAAATCGCCGTGTGGAACTTCGGATCCCAGTTGACGAGGCGCTTGTCGCGATAGATAAGCCCCTCTTTATAGAGCTGGACGAACACCTTGCGGACCGCCTTTGACAGACCCTCATCCATGGTGAAACGTTCGCGGTCCCAGTCGCAGGTCGCGCCGAGACGCTTGAGCTGTTCAAAAATCTGGCCGCCGGATTCGCCCTTCCATTCCCAGACCTTCTCGATGAATTTTTCGCGGCCCAGATCATGACGGGTAACGCCCTGCTCGCCAAGCTGCCGCTCGACCACCATCTGCGTCGCAATCCCGGCATGATCCATGCCGGGCTGCCAGAGCACGTCCTTGCCCCGCATCCGCTCAAAGCGCACAAGCACGTCCTGCAGGGTATTGTTGAGAGCATGGCCCATATGCAGGCTGCCGGTGACATTGGGCGGTGGAATGACGATCGTATAGGTCTCGTCCGTTTTGGCGCGGCCACAGGCGAACGCCCCCTGCTCCATCCATTTCGAATAGAGCTTTCCTTCGACCTCATCGGGTCGATAAGATTTGTCCAGCATCGCTGAACCTTTCTTTATTGATTAGTCTGCAAAATGTTCGGGTGCAATATAGTCGGCTCACCACCCGGGAGGAAAGACTTTATTCGTCGTCGTCCGCCCGGTCAGCAAGCTTGCTCACCTCGCGCTCGACAATGCGCTGAACGATTTGCGGGAGATTCTGGTCAAGCCAGTCTTTCAGGATCGGCCGGAGCATATCCTTGACCATTTCTTCCAAAGTCGCGTTCTTACCCATCTGCAATCCTCGTGATGAAGCAACAGCCCCGGCCAGATTGGCAAAGGCGGATGTTGTTGCGGCAATAGTGGGGTCAGCCAGCAGGCTGTTTGGTTTAACGGAAGACCCTGCGGCCATTTCCGGTTCGATCTCCATCTCAGGCTCTGGCTCCGGTTCGATCTCTGGCTCAGGTTCAGGCTCGACTTCGGCTTCAACTTCAAGCTCGATTTCTTCTTCTTCTATCTCCTCGTCGAGCGTCAGAGCATCGTCTTCTTCATCAACTTCTTCCGTCAATTCCAGAACATCATCCTCCGGTTCCGGTTCCGGCTCATGTTCCGGCTCCGCCTCGGTCATCGCCTCCACTTCGGCTTCCGACTCTTCTTCAGAAGCATCTTCCGCGGCGGTTTCCTGACCTTCGGTATCTTCATCGCCATCCTCGGAGATAATACGCCGAATGGAGGCCAGTATTTCTTCCATCGTCGGTTCTTGTTCTGTCGTCGGATCAGTCATGTTCAGTCACCATCAAAAACGGGGCCATATTTTGTAAAACGCGAGCCATGATTAAGCTACTCAATCCCGCTTCACTTCAATATGGCCTGTTTAATTTAATTATTTCCTAATCCAGGCCGCCATCAGTTCCGAACCATTTGTTACGAACCCTGTCGTAGTTCGCCGCCGGATCATAATAATCGACATTCAGATCAAGATCGCGTGCGTTGAGTTTGCCGATTGCCGCCAGAACCGTGTAGATAGCCACATACTGATCGCGCCGCGCGGTCACGAGATTGACCTTGCTCAGCAGCAGTTCCTGTTCGGCGTTCAGGACATCCAGTGTCGTCCGTGATCCCACCTGGGCTTCCTGTTCAACGCCCTCAAGCGCGATGGTATTGGCGCGAACCGCTTCTTCGTTCGAGCCTATCCTTGAGCGGGCTGTTTCAAGCTGTTCCCAGGACTGAATGACAGCTTCGCGAACGCCGCGAACCGTTTCCTCAATCTGCTGAAGCCGCTGGCTGTTGACCTGCCGCGCCTGACGCACCTGACTGTAGACAGAGCCGGATTGATAGAGCGGCACTGTCAGCACTGCGCTTACCCCTGCCGTGTCCGAATAGGTGCCACTGCCGGATGTTTCATTGCCGTGGGACACGGTGCCATCAACGGAAAGCGACGGCAGCAATTGTCCGGAGGTCGCCCTTATGGTGTGACGGGAGCTTTCCTCATTGAACTTGGCCGCCTGGATATCGGGATGGTTATCGAGGGCAATCGAGAGTGCAGCCTGTTCGGATTCGGGAAAGTCCGCCGGAACTGCCGGGTCCTCAAGGGCCATCGGTGGACGACCGACAATCCGTTCAAAATTGGCCCGGGTAGAACGAAGATTACCTTCCGCCTGAATCTGGTTTGACACTGAATCCGCAAGACGGGCTTCCGCCTGGGCAACGTCGGTCCGCGTGATTTCACCGACCTGGAAGCGGTCATTGGCAGCCTCAAGCTGACGGCGCAGCACGGCCGTGTTATTCTTGTTAAGCTCAACCAGGGCCTCATCGCGCAGCACATTCATATAGGCGACGACGGCAGACTGGAAAATTGTCTGTTCGGTCGAGACAAGGTTGGCGCGCGCCGCGCTCACCGTCGCCTCCGCCGATTTCGTCGAGGCAACCGTCTGTCCGCCGCTGTAAACTGGCTGCGATACGGTCAGGGCCGCCTGTGTCGGGTTCCAGTTATTTCCCGACCCTGACGAGGTCGCGCTGGTGGACCCGTGAGTCGCCCCTACCTCCCCGGTTGCGTAAACCTGAGGACGCCAGCCGGACAGCGCCTGGGGAACATTCTCGTCAACACCGCGAACGCTTGCGCGCTGCGCCAGCAGGGACGGATTATTTTCATATGTCGAAGCAAGCGCATCCTGCAATGTCTCGGCACTCGCCCAAGACAAAGGCATCGTAACCGCAATTACAGATGCAACGGTTAAAGCTACTTTTCTCATTCAAACACGCCCCTCAAGCCCAATTTTTGGCTGCCAAAAAATTAACCATAGATGAATTTAGTCCCGATACCGGTTTTGATCAACAATTTTAAATAAAAGATCTAATCAAACTGCCGTTCAGAGACGTTCATTTTTCAGTATCACACCTAATTATTGTAGTCCTGTTAAGCATCACATGAATGTGACGCCGGTCATAAAGGATCAGAATTCAAAAACCGCACTGCTGGTCAAATCCTTCAACTCGGGCACCGATGCATCAAAAGCTGCCCGCGGGGAGAAATTTTTTCCCTGCCGTTTGTAGATCGTCGCAACCCCCGGATTGGCGCCCAGCACGCAAATCAGCCGGCCGCCTTCGGCTAGTTGATCGAGCAGGCTTTGCGGCACTTTTGTAACGGAACCATTGATATGTATGACGTTATACGGTCCCTGCTTGCGGTTCCCGTCAGCCAGCGATCCCTCGACCACGGCGACATTGTCGCATTCAAGCCGCTCCAATATCTCGCTGGCGCGGGCGACGAGGTCCGGATCGCGTTCTATGGCCACGACGGCCTGCGCAAGATGGCCAAGGACTGCCGCCGAATATCCCGTTCCGCAGCCGATATCCAGCACCACGTCGGTCGGGCCAATATTCGCCTCCTGCAGCAACCGGCCGAAGACGCGCGGCTCCACGACGAAGCGACCGGGAGCGACTTCCAGATCCTCATCCAGATAGGCGACGCCGCGCAGTTCCTTCGGGACAAATTCCTCACGCGGAACCGTATCCATGGCGTCAGCGACGCGATCATCGGTGACCCGGTTCGGTCTCAACTGGCTCAGCACCATGTGATGGCGCGCCTCGGCGAATTTCTCGGTTGTCATTATCTTCCTGATCACCCTCATTGCAAACTACGGTGGTTATACTGAATAACAGGGCAAAAGCGCAAGGCTTAAGGTGCGCGGCACACCATACTGTCGCCCGCGCGGCGGCACCTTAAAACTTGAACTCCGGCAGCGAATGGAAGGCATCCTTCAACGCGTCAGCCCAGCCGGTCGAGATCAGATTGTAATAAGGGTCATCCGAATCGATCCGCTGTTTGCGGGCGACGCGATAGGCATCATTTTCATAAACCTGCAGATCAAGCGGCAACCCGACCGAAAGATTGGCCTTGATGGTCGAATCAAACGAAACCATCATGAGCTTGACGGCATTTTCGAAACTCATGTCCGGCTCATAGACACGCACCAGGATCGGGCGTCCGTACTTGGTCTCGCCGATCTGGAAAAAAGGTGTCTCCTCCGAGGCCTCGATAAAATTACCTTCCGGATAGACCATGAACAGGCGCGGGTCGCTGCCCTTGATCTGCCCGCCGACGATGAGCGTCGCGTTAAAAGACGAGTCCGCTTCCTGGCCCTCAAAGCTGTTCGCCCGGATTTCCTCGCGCACCGTTTCACCGACAAGCCGCGCCACCTGGAACATGGACGGCGCTTCAAGGATGGACGGATGGCGATCCTCAGGCGCCTTGGAGCGCTCGTCCAGGGTGCTGACGATGCCCTGCGTCGTCGCCAGGTTCCCGGCCGTCATCATCATGATCACCCGCTCGCCCGGCACCTCCCAGGTATGCATTTTCTTGAACATTGAGATATTATCGACCCCGGCATTGGTGCGCGTGTCCGACATGAAAACAAGGCCTTTGTTCAGGCGTAAGCCGACACAGTACGTCATGATGTCCTAATGAAGCCTTTCATTGTATGTAATTGTTATTGCTGGACCTGCAGAGAGACATTCATGGATTCACCGCTGCTCCCGATCCGCAGGCCCGAAATCGGTGAGGCATCTTTATAATCAAGACCCGTGGCCACCCGGATGTAACGGTCGTCCGGTGAAATCCCGTTCGACACGTCAAACCCGACCCAGCCGATATCCGGGATGAAGGCTTCCGCCCAGGCATGGGTCGCGTCCTGCTCGATACGGTCATCCATCAACAGATAGCCGCTGACATATCGCGCCGGAAATCCAAGCTGGCGCACCACGGAAATGAAGATATGCGCATGATCCTGACAGACCCCGTTCCCGGCCGCCAGCGCCTCTTCCGCCGTTGTCTCGGCATGGGTTTCGCCCGTCTGGTAGGTCACGACCTCGCCAATCAGTCTGGACAGGCTGTGCATTTTTATCACCTCTGTCTCAAAATTGTCGCCAAGGTCCCTGATCAGCTTTTGTACCCGCGCACCGGATTTGGTGAGAGACGTCGAGCGGTGAAAGAACCAGAGCGGGGCAAAACCACCGGTCGCCCCGACAACGCCATGCAGGTCAGTTGTCTCGACCTCCCCTTCGCAGCGAATGGAAATTTCCGTTTGCCCGGGCTCGATACTGACCAGCAGGGTGCTATTGTTGAACTGGTCTTCGAATTCCAGTTCCTTTTTACCGCCGTCGATCGTGATATCCCAATTGGCAACGTTTTGTCCGGGACCAGTTCTGGGCATCAGGCGTATTTGCTGAAGCGCATAATGCACAGGTTCGTCATAATGGTATCGGGTCAAATGCGAGATCTTCAGCAGCATGAAATCATCCAATAAACCGGTAATCTTGTTCGATCTGGCCACCGAGCGCCATGTTGTCGCGAATAAAGGCTGTTATGAACTCATGCAACCCCTGGTCAAAGATCGCATGGATTGAGGTTTCCTTCAATCTTTTCAGGATGGGAATGGCCCGATCATGGCAGTCGAGCCTGAGGCCGTAGTCCTCCTCAAGATAACCAAGATTATCAACAATCTTCTTGTAACAAAAGACCAGAGAACGCGGCAACCGCTGGTCGAGAATGATGAATTCGGCGATACTCATCGGATTGACCTCGCCAGGATTGAGCCAGCGGAACGCGCGCTGCGCCGAGACCGAGCGCAGGATTGATTCCCATTGCACATTATCCAGCGACGAGCCGACGAAGGACGCAGAGGGCAGAAGGACATAATATTTTACGTCGAGAATGCGGGCTGTATTGTCGGCGCGCTCAAGAAAGGTTCCAAGCCGTGCGAAATCGAAGATATCGTTGCGCAGCATCGTGCCGTGGAGAGCCCCGCGCACCAGCGCGCTCTGCTGGCGAATTGTCCCGAGGACGTCGGGCAGGTCGCGCTCGGATACGGGCTGGGAGAGCAGCCCCTTCAGGGTTATCCAGCATTCATTTGTCGCCTCCCAGACCTCCCGCGTCAGGGCCGTACGGACTACCCGGGCATTGTTGCGGGCGCCGTCGATGACAGACATTACACTGGATGGATTTGCGCGGTCGCGCAGTAGAAAATCAATGACGTTCCGGGCGTTATATTCATCATATTTCGTCGCATAGGCCTGCGTCGACCCGGCGGTGGCCACCACGGAGGCCCATTCATTTTCGGACGCGCTTGACCGGGTCAGCGCAATGCGGAACCCGGCATCCAGCAGGCGCGCCGTGTTCTCGCTTCTTTCAAGAAAACGGAACATCCAGAACAGGCCCCCTGCGGTTTTGCCCAGCATGTTGCGCCTATTCCTCCAATACCCAGGTGTCCTTGGTGCCGCCGCCCTGGCTCGAGTTGACGACGAGCGATCCCGCCTTCAGAGCCACCCGCGTCAAACCGCCCGGCGTTATATTCACCGATCGCGGCGAGACCAGCACGAAGGGACGAAGATCGACATGGCGCGGCGCAAGACCCTTTTTCGTCAGGATCGGGCAGGTCGAGAGGGCGAGCGTCGGTTGCGCGATATAATTTCCGGGTTTCGCCTTCAGCTTGGTGCGAAATGCCGATATCTCCCTTTTGCTCGCGGCCGGGCCGACCAGCATGCCATAACCGCCGGAGCCATGGACTTCCTTCACCACCAGTTCCTCAAGATTATCGAGAACATAGGCCAGCGCATCCGCTTCGGCGCAGCGCCAGGTCGGCACGTTTTTCAGCATCGCCTTCTCGCCGGTGTAAAATTCGACAATTTCCGGAATATAGGAATAGATCGCCTTGTCATCCGCGATCCCGGTTCCGGGCGCATTGGCGATGGTAATACCGCCTGCCCGGTAGACATCCATGATCCCGGCAACGCCAAGCTGTGACTGAGGATTGAAAGTGAGCGGATCAAGATAGTCGTCATCGACGCGCCGGTACAAAACATCGATCGGATCGTACCCTTGCGTGGTCCGCATCGCGATACGGCCATCAACGACGCGCAGGTCATGGCCTTCCACCAGCTCCGCGCCCATCTGGTCCGCGAGGAAGGAATGTTCGAAATAGGCGGAATTGTGGATGCCCGGCGTCAGCACGGCGACAACCGGCTTGCCGTTACAGGCTGGCGGCGCGCAATCCCCCAGCGAGCGGCGCAGGTTTTTCGGATAATCGCTGACTGCCCTCACCTTCACTTTCGCGAACAGCTCCGGGAACATATGCAGCATGGTCTCGCGGTTTTCCAGCATATAGGATACACCGGACGGCGTACGCGCATTATCCTCAAGAACAAAAAATTCATCCTCCCCGGTGCGCACAAGATCCGTGCCGACAATATGGGTATAGACATTGCCGGGCGGCGAAACGCCGATCATCTGCGGCAGGAAGGCCTCATTATTGGCGATAAGCTCCATCGGGATGCGCCCCGCGCGGATAATTTCCTGACGGTGATAGATATCATGGAGAAACGCGTTGATCGCCCGGACACGCTGCTCGATGCCCCGTTCGAGGCGCGCCCATTCGCGCGCCGATATAACCCGTGGAATGATGTCGAACGGGATCAGCCGCTCCGCCGCCTCTTCGCGGCCATAGACATTGAAGGTGATGCCGGTGCGCCGGAAGAACGTCTCCGAATCCGCCGATTTCTTATGGAGCCGCGCCGGCGCTTCGGTCTCAAACCATTTATGGTATTCCTTATATGGATGACGAATGAGACCTCCGTCTCCGGCCATTTCATCAAAGATGGTTTGTCCTTTATCCATGTGAATACAGTAGAGCAATTGTGCTGCAGTGCAACAGCAAAATTGTCTGCAGGCCCCGGCCCGCATCAAAAACCCAATGTATATCCTCCCCTGCCCGGCGCGGTTTTCCGGCTTACCCGCCCGAGAGTGCAGCGATGTCGCCGATCACCCGGACCCGCGCACGAATGGCATGGCCCGGCAGATAGGCTATGGGGAGGTCCTCCATCTCGATGGTCTTGAGCGTGCCCACTGCGGCGCCGGACTGCACGGCCCTCTCCTCCGCGATTTTAAGCGCCGCCGCCAGAGCCTCGTCACGGCTGAGACCCTGGAACACCTGATCCGCCTCTCCGCTGATCTGGGCTATGGCCGCGCCGACTGCGTTGGCAACGGCAAAATTCTCGACATGATGAACGCGGGAGATGCCGGGAATTTTCGTCGGGATCAGCGGCGCGCCGCCGCCGACGGCGATGAGCGGCACGTCCGCCGCTTCCGTTTTGATGCGGTCGACATTGCTGGCGATCCGCTCGTGAACGATGGCCAGGACCTTCGCGACATATTCAGGATCAAGACCGGCGATTTTCGACGCATCGCCCGCCTCCATCAGGTTTTTCGCCACCGCGATATCGGTAAGCGTCAGTTGCGCCCCGCCGAAGACGCGCGCCTCCTCTGTCAGGCGGAAGCCGACGCTGTCCGGTCCGACGCCGAGCGGATCATCATGCACCCGAGTGCCGCCGCCGATGCCGATGGAGATAAGGTCGGGCATGCGGAAAAGCGTCCGGACCCCGCCGACCGTGACGGTGCTGTTGGCCTCGCGCGGGAAGCCGTTGACGAGGCAGCCGATATCCGTCGTCGTTCCGCCGACGTCACAGACAATGGCATTCTCGATCCTGGAGAGAAACGCCGCTCCGCGCATGCTGTTGGTGGCGCCGGAGGCAAAGCAGTAGACCGGGAATTTCCGGGTCGTTTCCGCATTCGTCACCGTCCCGTCATTGAGCGCGATATAGAGCGGCGCGGTCATGCCGATCTCGT
>JAIOYL010000060.1 GCA_021741195.1 Sneathiella sp.
CAGAATTTCAGCTTCCGTTGACTGGTCCGCGAAATCAGGGGCATTGGCATGAATGGGAGCCGTCGTTTTTGTCTTGATCGGTCCGCGTTCATCAACCGGCTCACCAACCACATTCATGATGCGGCCCAGCGTTTCCGGTCCAACAGGCATCCGGATCGCGTCTCCGGTGTCCGTCACAGCCTGTCCCCGGACCAGACCTTCGGTCGCATCCATGGCAATCGTACGGACTGTGTTTTCACCGAGATGCTGCGCCACTTCCAAAACCAGCCGCTGGCCATTATTTTCACAATGCAGAGCGTTCAAAATATATGGCAGCTCGCCATCAAATTGTACGTCCACGACGGCGCCCAATACCTGGGTAATTTTGCCGACACTCTTTGCCATTTTCATGCTCCCTACAGGGTCCCTTCAGTTCTTAAAAAGCGGTGAGAAAACCTAGAGGGCTTCCGCACCAGAGATAATTTCAATCAATTCACTCGTAATCGCCGCCTGGCGCTCACGGTTATATTGCAGGGTCAATTTATCGATCATGTCGCCTGCGTTACGCGTTGCGTTTTCCATTGCCGTCATCCGCGCTCCTTGTTCAGAGGCAGAATTTTCGAGAAGTGCCCGGAACACCTGCACCGAGAGATTTCGAGGCAGTAATTCGGCGAGAATTTCCTCTTCGTCCGGCTCATACTCATAGACAATGTCATTCGTCTCAGGCGCTGCACCATCCGGCACGGAAGCAGGAATAATCTGCAGCCCCTGTACTTCTTGCGTCATGACCGAGACAAACTTAGCATAAAAAATCGTGCAGACGTCGAACTCATCCGCATCGAACATCCCGAGAACTCGCTGGGCAATCGGCTGCGCATCATGAAAGCCGATCCGCTTCGATCCAGAAAGATCGATCATCCCAAGAATCAGGTGGCCATATTTCCGTTTCAGCGCATCGCGGCCCTTCTTGCCGACACAGAGGATTTTAACATCATTGCCTGCAGCTGTAAGGCGGTCAACTTTTTGCGCAACGGCCTTGGCGATTGAGTTGTTAAACCCGCCGCATAGTCCACGTTCACCGGTCGCAGCGATGATAAGCTGACGCTGATCGGACCCGGTTCCGGCCAGAAGCCTCGGCGCATCGTCGCGTCCCACCATGCCGCTCGCAAGGGAAGCCATCATGCTGTCCATGCGTTCTGCATAAGGACGCGCGGCATTCGCCGCTTCCTCTGCGTGACGCAGTTTCGCAGCTGCCACCATTTTCATGGCTTTGGTGATCTTCTGCGTCGACTTGACGCTGCTGATCCGGTTTTTGAGTTCCTTAAGGTTCGCCATTGTCAGGCTGCCCCTTTCCTACGCTCAACACTCACGCAAATGTCTTCGAGAAGCTGTCGAGAATTTCATTCAGCTTTGATTCGGTTTCCTTGGATAACGCGCCTTCTTTCAGGATGGTGTCCAAAATCTCCTGATGCTTGGCATGCATTTCCGAGAGCAACTGCTTTTCAAAATCGCCGATCCGTGCAACCTCGATACGATCGAGGTAACCCCGCACGCCAGAGAAAATCACGACAACCTGCTCGTCCATGGTCAGCGGGCTGTATTGCGGTTGCTTCAGAAGCTCGGTCAGGCGAGCGCCACGGGCTAGCAGTTGCTGAGTTGCGGCATCAAGGTCGGAGCCAAACTGGGCAAAGGCTGCCATTTCACGGTATTGGGCCAGTTCAAGCTTGATAGAGCCCGCAACCTGCTTCATGGCTTTTGTCTGCGCGGAAGAACCCACACGGGAAACCGATAGACCGACGTTAATGGCTGGTCGGATACCCTGATAGAAAAGTTCTGTTTCCAGGAAGATCTGACCGTCGGTAATGGAGATCACGTTGGTCGGAATATAGGCCGACACGTCACCAGCCTGTGTCTCAATAACCGGCAAAGCCGTCATAGAGCCAGAGCCGTTAGCCTCGTTCAGCTTGGCTGAGCGTTCGAGCAGGCGTGAATGAAGATAGAAAACGTCGCCCGGATAGGCTTCACGTCCCGGCGGACGACGCAGCAACAGGGACATCTGACGATAGGCCACAGCCTGTTTGGACAAATCATCATAGATGATCAGCGCATGCATACCGTTGTCACGGAAATACTCAGCCATGGCGCATCCTGTAAAGGGTGCAAGATACTGCAGCGGGGCTGGGTCCGAAGCGGTGGCAGCAACGACGATCGTATATTCGAGCGCGCCGTTTTCTTCCAGAGTTTTCACCACCTGTGCAACAGTGGAGCGCTTCTGACCGATCACGACATAGACGCAGTAAAGCTTCTTGCTTTCATCGCCGCTGGCATTGACAGATTTCTGATTAAGGATCGCGTCAACGGCGACGGCGGTTTTACCTGTCTGACGGTCACCGATGATCAGCTCGCGCTGACCCCGTCCAACTGGAACCAGACTATCAATGGCCTTGAGGCCGGTCATCATCGGTTCATGCACCGATTTACGCGGCATGATGCCAGGGGCCTTAACGTCGACGCGGCGGGTTTCCGTCGCATCAATTGGTCCCTTGCCGTCAATCGGGTTACCCAGTCCATCGACAACGCGGCCCAGAAGCCCCTTGCCAACACCTGTTTCGACAATGGCGCCCGTCCGCTTAACCGTATCGCCTTCGCGAATGTCCCGGTCGGAACCGAAGATAACCACACCGACGTTGTCAGTTTCCAGGTTCAAGGCAAGTCCCTTGATACCGCCCGGGAATTCGACCATCTCACCGGCCTGAATATTGTCGAGGCCATAAACGCGGGCCACACCGTCACCTACGGAGAGCACCTGACCCACTTCGGAGACCTCAGCTTGCGTATCAAAACCCGCAATCTGTTGTTTAAGAATTTCGGAAATTTCTGCGGCGCGGATGTCCATCACCCAACCCCTTTCATCGCAAACTTAAGATTCTGAAGCTTAGTCCGGATCGAACTATCGACCATACGTGAACCAACCTTTATTACCAGACCCCCGATCAGGCTCTCATCGACATCCGATTCGAGATTGACATTGCTGCCGATCGCTGATTTGAGGGCCGCTGACACAGCCTCGATTTGACTATCACTTAATTTTTTGGCCGACGTGACCTTCGCGACGACTTCGCCCCGCTCCGCCGCCAAAAGCTTGCCGAAGGCTGCAATCATATCCGACAGGGCAGCGAGACGGCGGTTATGCGCGACTGTTCCAATGAACCGGCGCACCAGATCTCCGACACCCATTTTTTCAAGGACAGCGGTCATTGCCTTGGCTTGATCATTCCGACTGATAATCGGGCTTCGCACCAGACGGGCAAGATCTGCACTCTCCTGCATCATTGATTTGATCACGGCCAGGTCTGCCGCCACTGCGTCAAGCTGTTTCGTCGAAACAGCCAAATCAAACAGGGCTGTGGCATAACGACCAGCAATACCGGAAACTGTTATGTTCTCAGCTGACAAGGATCGATCTCCAAGGCCTAAAAAAAGACGTGAAACACGCCAAACGAAAACTAAAATCCCCCTCTAGACAAAGTGCCGCTTCGGGCTCCTGTCATCAAGGCACCGGGTTATTAGCACAGTGAAATCCGGGTGGCAATATGCTGTACACCAGTTTATTCACCAAAAAACCGTATTTACACAATGTGTCCCGCAAAAAAAGCGATGTTCACATAAAATTATAGGGATCGATATCGATTTGAAGCCTTATATCACCGGGTACTTTGCAGCCCTGCAACCATTTACCAATAATAGACTGAATGCTAGCCTCTTTCGCACATTTGACCAGAAAACGGTGGCGATGGCGTCCCCGTATCATCGAAAGCGGCGCCGGGGCGGGACCCAGAATCGAGAAATTGCTGGCCATCGGCGCGCGCCTTGCGAGCAGAGTCGCGAATCCGGCCACTGATTCGGCGTTTGCGCTCGACAAAATGAGAGCCGCCAACCGCCCGAAAGGCGGCATTCCGGCGCTTTCCCGGCCGGCCGCCTCCATCGCAAAAAAGGTATCGCCTTCCTGCCGGACAATGGCCTCTATCACCGGATGCTCCGGAAGATGGGACTGCAGAATCACCTTGCCGCGCATGGATTCGCGCCCCGCCCTGCCTGTGACCTGCGACAGCAATTGATATGTCCTTTCGGACGCGCGCAGATCTCCCCCAGCGAGGCCAAGATCTGCGGCAATTATGCCAACAAGCGTCAAGTTCGGGAAATGATAGCCCTTGGCAACGATCTGCGTACCAATAAGTATCTCGATATCACCCCGCTCCATGGCGGCGACGAATACCGCGGCCGCGCGCGGGCTTGTCACGGTATCGCTGGCCATCATCGCTATTTTACGGCCCGGAAATAAAATCTCCGTTTCCTCCGTAAGGCGCTCGATCCCGGGCCCGCAGGCTTTGAAACTATCCTCCGCATCGCATTCAGGGCAAGCCTTGGGCGACTTTGCGCTAAAGCCGCAATGATGACATTGCAACCGTCTGGAATGACGATGCTCGACCAGCCAGGCGCTGCAATGGGGGCATTGCAGCCGATGACCGCAGGCGTCACAAAGAGTGAGCGGCGC
Organism: Sneathiella sp.; assembly: GCA_021741195.1. Classification (GTDB taxonomy): domain Bacteria; phylum Pseudomonadota; class Alphaproteobacteria; order Sneathiellales; family Sneathiellaceae; genus Sneathiella. Next base: position 4,535 of record JAIOYL010000060.1, read on the forward strand.
GTAGCCCCGACGATTAAGGAACAGCATCACCTGTTGACCTGCCTCCAGCGTTTCTTCCATCGCCAACCGGAGAGGCTCTGAAATCCAACGTTGTGCGCCGGGTCGATGGACCTTCAGATCCACAATCTCGACATCCGGCAAAGCCGCGCCGCCAAAGCGGGACGGCAATTTTAAATGCTTGTATTTTCCGCCTTGCGCGTTGATGAGACTTTCAAGAGAGGGAGTTGCCGAGGCCAGGATTACCGGAAAATTTCCAATTTTGCCGCGTACCACAGCCATATCGCGAGCATTGTAGGGCACCCCTTCATCCTGCTTGTAAGAGGCTTCATGCTCCTCATCGACGACGATCAGGCCGAGATCCCTGAAGGGGAGAAACAAGGCTGAGCGTGCGCCAACGACAACATCGGCCCTCCTCTCAATAACCGATCGCCAGCTGCGACGGCGTTCGGACTGGCTCAAATCTGAATGCCATTCCACCGGTCTGACTCCGAACCGGGCCTCAAAACGTGACAGCCATTGCGCCGTAAGAGCAATTTCCGGAAGCAGGACGAGCGCTTGCCTGCCCTGTTCGAGGCAGGCGGAGATCGCTTCAAAATAGACTTCGGTCTTGCCTGATCCTGTCACCCCTTCGAGCAGGGAAACTTCGAAAACCGGGCAGGCCACAGCGGGGGAAAAGCTCGACGCCGCCTGAAGCTGATCGTCTGACAACTCAAACGTCATATGGCGCCAGTCCGGTTTCGCAATTGGCTTTTCTGCGGGTAAGTCGACGATTTCAAGCACCCCCTTTTCCGTCAGGCCTTTGACAACAGACGTACTTACGCCGGCAATCTCTGCGAGCTCGGCCGCCGTCTGCGCCGGACCCGCCATAACCACCTCGAGAAGGCGATTTCGCGCAGCTGTCATTTTGTCCAGCGTCTTGCCGGTATGTCGATAGCCAATGCGCGGCGATTTCGGATAAAGCGCGTCGGGCACGCTCATCGCCATCCGTAACACCCGCCCCTTGCGCTGCATCGTGTAGGTGGCAACCCAGTCGACAAACTCGCGGCTTTCGCCGGGTAGTTTCGGGCAGGGTAGAATATTCACGATGTCCTTCATCCGCTCCTCTGCGAGATCAGAATCCGAAGCCTCCTCCCAGACAACGCCGACGACTTCCCTCTTGCCGAGCGGCACCGTGACGAAATGGCCTATTTCCACGCCAAATGCCTCAGGCGCCCGGTAGTCATAAACATCTCCGATTGAAAGCGGGAGAAGAACGCGAACGCGGCGATGTTTAATTGTGCTGCTCATATCTATGCGATAGACTATTCCGACAAATGGAACCAGTCGATAGCGTAAGGATTCAAGAAAAACCCATGAAATTTTTTGTTGATACGGCCGATACCGAGGAAATCCGTGAACTCGCCGACACCGGCCTCCTCGATGGTGTGACAACCAACCCGTCTCTGGTCGCCAAGACGGGCCGGGATTTTTTCGAGGTTATCAAGGAAATCTGCAGTCTTATCGATGGCCCGGTCAGCGCGGAAGTGGCCGCGACCGATTATGCCACGATGCTCGAAGAAGGCAAAAAGCTGGCCGGGATAGCAAAAAATGTCGCCGTCAAGGTTCCGATGACTATGGCCGGACTCAAAACCTGCTCCCAACTCAGCAAGGCCGGGACACAAGTGAATGTCACCCTCTGCTTTTCCGCGGCACAGGCCATTCTGGCAGCGAAAGCGGGCGCGACCTTCGTCTCACCGTTCGTTGGACGCCTTGATGATATTGGGCAAACCGGGATGGATCTGATTGCCGATATCGTCCAGATCTACGATAACTATCCGGATTTGAAGACAGAGGTTCTTGTCGCATCGATCAGAAATCCCACCCATATCGTTGATGCTGCCCTTATGGGCGCCGACGTCTGCACCATCCCGCCTTCTGTCTTGAAGCAGCTTGTATCCCATCCGCTGACGGACAAGGGTCTGGCGGCTTTTCTTGCAGATTGGGAAAAAACAGGACAAACTATTCTCGGGTGAGAGTTCAGATAGTGAGTATGTCAGGTGAGTGATAGATCAGACAATCAGGTCAGCAGCAGGAAACGCGTGCATCTGGAGTTAAGTGAAGAGGACGTGCGTAACTGGCTGATCTCCAATCCCGATTTTTTGACCAGAAATGCTGACCTGCTCACGACGATTATTCCGCCAGAGCGTGTCTCCGGCGATGGCGTTATCGATATGCAGTCCTTTCTGGTCAGTCGCCTGCAAAAAGAGGTTATGAATCTCACCGTGTTGCAGGATGATTTTGTCGAGGCGGCGCGGACCAATTTACATACGCAGGAAATGGTTCATGCCTCTATTCAGGCGATCCTGTCCGCGACGAACCTCGGCCATTTCGTTCATATCATGACGCAGGACCTGCCGGAACTTCTAGAGATTGACGTCATCACCCTATGCGTCGAGGACGGTCCGATTCCACTTCCGGATATGACAGGACTGCAACGGCTAAAGGCGGGAAGCATCAAACGTGCGAACTGGCGCAAGCAGACTATCATTCTCCGTCCCATGGCACCAAAATCCAAGGCTATTTTCGGCCCGGCGAAAGATCTCGTGCATTCGGACGCTCTTATCAAGCTCGACGTCCCCTCACTCCATGCCCAGGCGATGGTCGCCTTTGGCAGTCGAGATCCCGGTCACTTTCATGATGATCAGGCAACCGATTTGCTCCAGTTTCTTGGCATCGCAATTCAGTCATGCCTGCAGATGTGGCTGGAGTTGAAACCGGCTTGACCATGGCTGGCCGGCCCACACTCGCCGAGGCGTATGAGAACTGGCGAAACTGGCTGCTCCATGAAAAAAAAGCAAGCCCGCACACCCTCGCAGCGTATGAACGGGATGTCCGGGATTTTCTCGCGTTCTTGGCAGGGCATATTGGCGGCGAACCGACACTCAAGGATCTTGAGGATTTGCGCGCGGCGGATTTTCGGGCCTATCTCGCCCATCGCCGACAAGAGGGACTCGCGGCGACGTCACTCCGGCGCGTGCTGTCCTCCATCCGTAGTTTTTTCAAGCGTCAGGAACGGGACGGCCATCTTCATAATCCCTATCTCAAAACTCTCCGGACACCAAAAGCCGGGACGCGATTGCCGCGCCCCCTCGCTGGCCCCGATGCGAAAAAGCTACTGGAAGACGTGACAACGCTGGAACCGAACTGGGTTCGTCACAGAGATCTCGCGGTTCTGACCTTGCTTTATGGCTGCGGTTTGCGGATCGGCGAGGCTTTGTCGCTGGACTATGGCAACCGCCCGACCTCCAATACAATGACCCTCATCGGTAAAGGCAACAAGGAGCGCATGGTCCCCGTTCTCCCGGCCGTCCGCGACGCATTGGAGCTTTATATCCGGGAATGTCCTTTTGAACTTAAGGCCGACAGCCCTCTCTTTATCGGACGTCAAGGCAAGCGGCTGAATGCCCGGGCCATCCAGCTAAAAATGCAGATGCTCCGCCGCAATATGGGTCTTCCCGAAACCGCGACACCGCATGCCCTCCGGCACAGTTTCGCAAGTCATCTGCTTGCGGGCGGGAGCGATCTGAGGTCTATTCAGGAGCTGCTGGGTCATGCGTCCCTGTCGTCCACACAGCGCTACACAGATCTGGATACGGAAAAGCTTCTCGAGGTATACGACCTGGCGCATCCAAAATCCTGACGTCGGCTCAAGCGCGCTTCCGGGTCAAGCGAAGGGCGAAGGGGCCAAAAATGGTGATCGCTCCCATAGAGATAAACATCACCCCCCAACCCTTAATCGACTCAGGGCCGCCTGCCCGGTCAAGCACCATACCTGCGACAACTGGTCCGATCATTCCGCCCCCAAACCCAAGAAAACTATGCACCGCCATCGTGGCGCCGCGAAGATCAGGGGGGGCGCTGCCGACCGCGCCTGCGGTAATCGAAGAGGAATCCGCCGTGATCATCACGCCATACAGGGCCGCCATCACGACAACAAAGGCAAAGGGCATATCAGCCATAAATCCGATAGTGAAGGAAAAGAAAAGACAGCAGATCATGACCAGTGTGATAGAGCGTTGCCGGCCGATCTTGAGAGAGAGCTCATTTCCAAGCACACTGGAGGGAAGTCCCAGAAATACGGCCGCCGCCGTAATCACTGATACGTCCATCCATCGCGGTGCATCGGTCAGCGTCTGGGAGAAGGCGAGAAACGCGAGCATGAAGGAACGCATCGCCACCAGTTCCCAGGTATGACAGATATAGGCCAGGATATAACCCATGCTGAAACGGTTGGTGACCACTGGCACATAGTTGAATATCTGCGACCAGGGCCGGGGCATCGCAACTGGTTTCGGCGAAGTCGCAACCAGTATGAACGCAATGGCTATTGGCGGCCCGACAACTACGGAAACCAGTGCCGCCTCCCAGCCAAGCCAAAGATTGACCTGACCGACCAGCAGGAAGGAAACAGCCGAACCGGTTGAAAAGCTTGCCGTATAAAATGCGATGGCCCGCGACTGATCTCCGGACGGAAGCCGGTCGGTAAGCAACTTCAATCCCGGCATATAAGTACAACCGAGCCCGGCGCCTGAAACAAAGCGCCAGGGGAGCGCCGAGAAAAAATCATCTGCCAGAAAAGCAAACCCATAGGCCCCGACAAGAGCAAGCACGCATCCCATCAGGAAAACCCGGCGCGCGTCAATCCGGTCCGTCAAAGATGTGGTCAGAGGTCCCACCAGCGTGAATCCGAAGAAAAAGGCACCGTTGATCCAGCCCGCATCTTCCCCGGAAAGATCCCAATGATCAAAAAAGAACGGCGTCAACGCCGGAAAGGTGGCAAAGGATGACATTGCCACGATTTCCGCGATACAGATTGCCAGCGTCAACCGTGGCCCGGTAATGGCCGCGCCCACGCGTTATGCCGGGGCTGTCTGTGCTATAGACGGCCGTGCCGCGAAACGCTCATACCAGGCGGCCAGTTTCGGACGGCCGTTGCGCCATTGTTCAGGGCCAAACCGGAAATCGTGATACCCCAGCGCGCAACTGACAGCGATTGTCCCTATATTGAGATCGTCCGCATAGCTTTCCACCTGCTGCTCCATAACGTCGAGACAGCTTTCCATGGAAAGTTTAAGCCGGGCGCTCCAACTTGGTGAACCTTCACCTTCAGGCAATATACTATCGACCCGGCGCTGATAGGCGGCATCCGTCATTCCGTCCGCCATGGCATGAAGCGTGAGGACACGCCAGCGTTCCGGTCCGCTCGCCGGAAACAGAGATGGCCCACTCCCGATACTGTTGAGATATTCGCAGATAACAAGGGAGTCGAACAGTACCTCACCATTCTCCAGCGTCAGGCTCGGCACCTTTCCCAATGGTGTCGCGGGATTAATGCCCTTGAACATGTCGCTATGATCGGAGTCCACGATTTCTATCTTGTCGAGAAGATTATGCTCGATGGCGGTTATCCTGACCCTGCGCACGAAGGGTGAGAGCGCACTATAACAGAGCTTCATAACGTCTCCTTTGGGAATTCGAAGTCAAAAAAAGGGCCGATCCAGATGAACCGACCCTTGTATTGTGGTGACTTTCTATCAGAAACGTCAACTGTTTAATGTGCGCCCGGCAACTGCAAGGGCCGCTTCCTTTACAGTCTCGTTCAAAGTCGGATGAGCATGGCAGGTACGGGCAATATCTTCGGAGGAAGCGCCAAATTCCATCGCGAGAACGCATTCGTGAATGATTGTCCCGGCATCAGGCCCGATGATATGGACGCCCAGCACCTTGTCCGTTTTCTTGTCGGCCAGTATCTTGACGAAGCCCTCGGTAAAACCATTGGCGCGCGCACGGGCGTTGGCCATGAAGGGTACTTTTCCGACATTATACTCAACGCCAGCCTCTTTCAGCTGTTCTTCCGTCTTGCCGACGGTCGCCACTTCCGGCCAAGTGTAGATCACGCCCGGGATGGTATCGTAATTGATATGCGGCTTCTGTCCTGCGAGCATCTCGACACAGACAACCCCTTCATCTTCGGCCTTATGGGCCAGCATCGGACCCTCAATGACATCACCAACGGCATAGACGCCGTCAACACTGGATTTGAAATTCTTGTCAACCACAATCCGCCCGGCATGATCTTTTTCGACGCCAAGGTCTTCCAGCCCAAGCCCTTCGGTATAGGGCCGACGGCCAATTGCCACGAGGACAACATCGGCTTTTAGGGTTTCCGCATCGCCACCCTTGGCGGGCTCCATGGTCAGGGTAACGCCTGTCTTTGCGGCCTTGGCTCCGGTAACCTTTTTGCCAAGCAGGAATTCGATGCCCTGCTTTTTCATGATCCGCTGGGTGGCCTTGGCAACCTCATTATCGGTGCCGGGAAGGATACGGTCGAGAAATTCCACAACCGTTACTTCAGCGCCGAGCCGCCGCCAGACGGTACCGAGCTCAAGACCGATAACGCCCGCGCCGATAACCACAAGTTTTTTCGGGACCTTCGGCAAGTCCAGCGCACCAGTCGAGGAAACGATCTGCTTTTCGTCGATTTCCACATTCGGAAGCGGCATGACCTCTGAGCCTGTCGCTATCAGGATATTTTTTGCTTTCAGCGTTTGTGTCTGCTCGCCGGAAACCTCGACACGACCACCGCCTTGCAAGACACCTGTCCCTTTGACATAGGTAACCTTGTTTTTCTTGAACAGAAACTCGATACCCTGTGTCAAGCCGGCGACTGTTGTCTCCTTCTGTCCCATCATCTTTTTCAAATCAAGTTTGACGGAGCCGACAGATATCCCGCGCTCAGCAAAACTGTGCTGCGCTTCTTCGAACAGTTCAGATGACTGCAGCAATGCCTTTGACGGAATACAGCCAATATTCAGGCAAACCCCACCCAATGTGCCGCGCTTTTCAACGCAGGCGGTTTTCATGCCCAACTGCGCGGCTCGAATAGCGGCGGTATAGCCGCCGGGACCGCCGCCCACTACGACCAGATCGAAAGTATTGTCGCTCATCTTATTCCTCGTTTCGGAAACTGATATCTAGAGGTCCAACAACAGGCGCTGGGGATCTTCAAGTGCATCCTTCACCCGGACCAGGAATGTCACCGCTTCCTTGCCATCAATGATCCGATGATCGTAGGTCAGGGCCAGATACATCATCGGGCGGATTTTGATTTCACCCTTCACGACCATCGGCCGCTCCTGGATCTTGTGCATGCCAAGTACCGCAGCTTGCGGCGGGTTGAGAATGGGCGAGGACATGAGTGATCCATAAACGCCCCCGTTGGTGATCGTGAATGTACCACCCTGAAGTTCCGCCATGCTGAGCTTGCCATCACGGGCTTTTTTACCGAGTTCACCAATGCCCTTTTCGACTTCCGCAAAGCTGAGCTGGTCGGCATCGCGCAGGACCGGAACGACAAGACCGGACGGCGTTCCGACGGCGATACCCATGTTGTAGTAATTCTTGTACACCAGATCATCGCCGTCGATCTCGGCGTTGACGGCAGGCAATTCCTTCAGCGCCGCAATACAGGCCTTGGTGAAAAACGACATAAAGCCAAGTTTCACGCCGTGCTTTTTCAGGAAAAGGTCCTTGTACTCGGCCCGAAGATCAAGCATGGCGCCCATATCCACCTCGTTATAGGTGGTTAGCATGGCGGCAGTGTTCTGGGCATCTTTCAGGCGCGTCGCGATGCTCTTGCGAAGGCGGGTCATCTTCACCCGTTCTTCCCGCTCCGCCTCAGGCCGCGGACCGGAGGGTGTAGCAGATACAGCTGGCGGCGCCGGGACAGCGGATGCCGGAGCCGCAGCGGCGGCCGGAGAGCTACCTCCGTTTTCAAGCGCTTCCAGCACATCACCCTTGGTAATCCGGCCGTCCTTGCCTGTCCCCTTGATATTGGCGGCGTCTATATTATTTTCGTCGATCAGCTTTTGCGCCGCCGGGAGCACCTCAACCATGGAAGCCGCAGGCGCCGGAGTGGAGGCAGGTGCCGGTGCCGCCTTTGCTGCGGGTGCAGGTGCAGCAGCAGGCGCTTCCATGACCTTTTCTTTCTGTGCTGCCTTGGGTGCTGCGGCTCCTGCCGCGCCTTCGGCCAGATGTCCAAGCAATGCGCCCACTTCAACATCTTCCCCTTCGGCGACCAAAATCTCGTCAAGCCGCCCCGCTTCCGTCGCATTCACTTCCAGCGTAACCTTGTCGGTCTCCAACTCGAGAAGTGGCTCGTCCTTGGCAACCGCGTCGCCGACATTCTTGAACCATTTCCCGACTGTCGCTTCAGTTACAGATTCCCCGAGTATGGGCACACGAATTTCAACCGTCATCTTGACTTTCCTATTCAGATTTGACGCCGAGCGCGTCATCTACAAGTGCAATTTGTTGCAGGACATGCTTTTTCAGAAGTCCCGTCGCCGTCGACGCGGATTCTGCGCGTCCGGCATAGCGGGCCCTTTTCACCTTCTTCATTTTCAGATTCTCGAAAGTTTTTTGTAAATGCGGCTCGACAAACGTCCAGGCGCCCATATTCTTTGGCTCTTCCTGGCACCAGACAACTTCCTCGACATGCCGGAAATTCTGCATTTCCTGCTCGAGTGCCTGATAGGGGAAGGGGTAAAGCTGCTCGAGGCGCAGGAAATATGTGTCTTTCTGCCCCAGTTCTTCCCGACGCGCATGAAGATCATAATAGACCTTCCCGGAGCAAAGGACGACGCGTTTGACATCCTTATCCGCGCAGAGTTTTTCATTGTCATACAGGACGCGATGGAAGGTCGAGCCTGGCCCCATATCCTCCAAAGTTGAAACCGCCAGTTTATGGCGCAGTAGAGATTTAGGGGTCATGATTACAAGAGGTTTACGGAATTTTCGGTGGATCTGACGGCGGAGCACATGGAAGTAATTGGCCGGTGTCGTACAATTGACAACCTGCCAGTTATCCTCTGCGGATTGCTGCAGATACCGTTCCAGCCGGGCGGAGGAATGTTCCGGCCCCTGCCCTTCGTACCCATGAGGCAAAAGCATGACCAAGCCGCTCATCCGGAGCCATTTGGATTCGCCACTGGAAATAAACTGGTCGATGATCACCTGAGCACCATTGGCGAAATCGCCAAACTGCGCTTCCCAGAGGACCAAAGCGTTCGGCTCAGCGAGCGTATAGCCATATTCATAACCCAGAACGGCCGCTTCGGAGAGAAGACTGTCAATGACTTCAAAACGCGACTGTTCGCCGCCCAGATTATCGAGTGGGACATAACGGTCCTCCGTCACTTGATCGACGATGACCGAATGGCGTTGCGAAAATGTGCCACGGCCACAATCCTGACCAGATAGCCGGACCGGAAAATTTTCTTTCAGCAGTGACCCGAAAGCTAACGCCTCGGCGGTCGCCCAGTCAATATCCTTGCCGGTGTCGATCATCTTTTTCTTGGCCGTCAGAACTCGCTGAAGCGTCCGGTGAACATTGAGGTTCGCCGGGATATCCGTGAGCTTCGCCCCAATCGCTTTCAGTTCTTCGATCGGTACTGCGGTTGTTCCGCGGCGGGCACCTTCATCTGCGCGCTCAAAGCCCTGCCAGCGGCCTTCGAACCAATCGGCCTTGTTGGGCTTGAAGCTATTCGCGGTCTCGAACTGCTTTTCAAGATAATCCTTGAATTCAGCGATCCAGCCCTCAACGTCATTTTCCGTTACCACACCTTCCGCAATCAGTTTCGTTGCATAAATCTGCATTGTCGTCGGATGCTGGGCAATAGTGCGATACATCAACGGCTGGGTGAAGGCCGGTTCATCCCCTTCGTTATGGCCATGGCGGCGATAACAGAACATGTCGATTACGACGTCGATCTGGAATAGCTGGCGAAACTCTGTCGCAATTTTTGCGACGTGGCAAACAGCCTCAGGGTCATCCCCATTGACGTGAAAAATTGGCGCCTGGACCATTTTCCCGACATCCGACGGATAGGGGCTGGAACGCGAGTATTTTGGACTGGTCGTAAAGCCAATCTGGTTGTTGACGACAAAATGGATGGTGCCCCCCGTGCGATAGCCTTTCAACTCGGATAGGCCAAAACATTCGGCGACAATACCCTGTCCCGCGAAAGCGGCATCGCCATGCATCAAGAGCGGCATCACCTTGGCACCCACACCCTGGCCAATTTGCGACTGCTTGGCCCTTGCCTTGCCGAGCACTACCGGATTAACCGCTTCCAGATGCGACGGATTGGCGGTGAGCGATAGATGAACCTTGTTCCCGTCAAACTCCCGGTCCGACGAGGTGCCAAGATGGTATTTCACGTCGCCAGAGCCTTCAACATCTTCCGGATTGGCAGGCGTGCCCTGGAATTCCGAAAAGACCGCCCGAAACGGCTTGGCCATGACGTTCGTAAGTACGTTCAGACGTCCGCGATGGGGCATGCCAAGAACAATTTCCTGTACGCCAAGCTGGCCGCCCCGCTTGATGATCCCTTCCATGGCCGGAATAAGCGATTCGCCACCATCAAGTCCAAAACGCTTGGTACCCGTATATTTAACATTGAGAAAGTGCTCGAAACCTTCTGTTTCGATCAGCTTGCGCAGAATCGCGATTTTACCCTCTGTAGTGAACGAGACTTCTTTATGACGGCCTTCTATGCGTTCCTGTATCCAGGCTTTCTGGTCCGGTTCCTGAATATGCATGAACTCAACACCAATAGTCGAGCAATAGGTCCGTTTGACGATGGCGAGAATTTCGCGAATGCTGCCTGTCTCAAGGCCGAGAACATTATCGAGAAATATCTGCCGATCCCAGTCCTTTTCCGTAAAGCCATAGGTCGCCGGATTTAGCTCCGGATGCTCTTTCGGGATTTCCAGCCCTAGCGGGTCCAGGTTGGCTTTCAAATGGCCGCGCACGCGGTATGATCGGATCAGCATCAAGGCGCGAATGGTATCCACGGCCGCAGAGCGCACTTCTTCTTGCGAGGAACCGGTTTCCAAGGCCTTTTCAGTGGCGCGGTTGGCGGCATCGCCAAGAATTTCGTACTCATCTTCCGGATCAAACCCGTTTGTCGGTGTCCAGGGAGCCCCGCGGGTTTCCGCGACAACCGTTTCTGCGTCATCACCAAGGGATTGAAAATACTGCTGCCAGCTTGCATCAACGGAAGCAGGGTCATCGAGATAGCGTGCGTAAAGGTTCTCCATAAATCCGGCGTTGGATCCAAAGAGGAAAGAAGAGTTATCCAATTGTTGAACCATTTTCAGTCATAGGGCGGGGCTTTCCCCCCGCCTCCTTCAGAACATATGTAAAATTTGAGGCTAACTATATTATGTCAACCTTTCAAAACCCTTACCAATGTTGATCCCAATGCTGAGGGGCTGTCTGAAACGGTAATTCCGGCGCTCCGCATTGCATCCATCTTGTCTTCAGCGCCGCCTTTGCCGCCCGAGATAATGGCGCCGGCATGTCCCATGCGTCGACCCGGAGGCGCCGTAACGCCGGCAATAAATCCGACCACCGGCTTCTTGATCTTGGACGATTTCAGAAACTCCGCTGCTTCTTCCTCGGCAGAGCCGCCGATCTCACCAATCATGATAATTGATTCTGTTTCATTGTCCTCGAGGAACAATTCCAGACAGTCGATAAAATTGGTACCGTTGACCGGATCCCCCCCAATACCGATACAGGTACTTTGGCCGAGCCCCGCCGCCGTCGTCTGCGCCACGGCTTCATAGGTTAGCGTGCCGGAGCGGGATACAATACCGACGTTACCACGGCGGTGAATGTGACCGGGCATGATGCCGATCTTGCATTCGTCCGGCGTAATAATGCCGGGACAGTTCGGGCCGATGAGACGGGAACCGCTGTCTTTCAGGGCTCGCTTGACCCGCACCATATCGAGTACCGGAATTCCCTCGGTGATACAGACAATAAGCTCAATCTTCGCGTCAACAGCCTCAAGTATGGCATCCGCTGCGAAGGGCGGCGGCACATAAATAACACTCGCATTCGCGCCGGTCACATGTGCAGCTTCCTCAACAGTATTGAAAATCGGCAGATCCAGATGTTTCTCGCCGCCCTTCCCGGGAGTGACACCGCCAACCATCTTGGTGCCATAGGCGATCGCCTGTTCAGAATGGAATGTCCCCTGGGAGCCTGTGAAACCCTGACAGATGACCTTTGTGTCCTTATTTACGAGAACGGCCATTACGCTGCCTCCTTCACTGCTTTAACAATTTTCTCCGCCGCATCACCCAGATCGTCCGCTGACAGGATCGGCAGACCGGATTCGGCCAGAATTTTCTTACCAAGATCAACATTCGTACCCTCAAGACGAACCACCAGAGGAACACTCAGAGCGACTTCGCGCGCCGCCACGATGACTCCTTCAGCAATCACATCGCACCGCATGATACCACCAAAGATATTGACAAGGATCCCCTCGACATTCTCATCCTTCAGGATGATCTTGAAGGCTTCCGTGACTTTTTCCTTGGTCGCTCCGCCACCAACATCGAGGAAGTTGGCCGGTGTTCCACCGTTCAGCTGAATGATGTCCATGGTCGCCATGGCAAGGCCGGCGCCATTGACCATACAGCCGATATTACCGTCAAGCTTGATATAATTCAGGTCATATTGCGCGGCTTCAAGCTCGGCAGGATCCTCTTCGTCCGGATCGCGCAACTCCGCGATGTCCTTATGCCGGAACAATGCATTATCATCGAAATTCATTTTTGCATCCAAAGCGATGATATTGCCGCTTCCCGTCACGACCAGCGGATTGATTTCCACGAGGCTGGCATCCGTGTCGATGATCGCTTTATAGAGCGCAACGATGAACTTGACCGCCGCGCCGACCTGCTTGCCCTCAAGGCCGAGGCCAAATGCGATTTTCCGCGCATGAAAGGGCATGATACCGGTCGCCGGATCAATGCTGACCATGAGAATTTTTTCAGGCGTCTTCGCCGCCACTTCCTCAATTTCCATACCACCTTCGGTAGACGCCATGAAGGTCACGCAATCCTTGGCGCGATCGATAATGGC
>JAIOYL010000061.1 GCA_021741195.1 Sneathiella sp.
CGAGATCGGCCGCTCCATCCTCATCGGCAAGGGCCCGGCAAGTGAGAGCTACCTCAATATCACCTCCGTGCTAGACGCCGCAAAGCGCAGCGGCGCCGACGCGATCCATCCGGGATACGGATTTCTTTCGGAAAATCCGGACTTTGCCCGTGCCGTGGAAGCCGCCGGGATGATTTTCGTCGGTCCAACGCCAGAGACATTGATGCGCTTCGGCGACAAGGCGAGCGCCAAGGAGGCCGCCATCGCCACCGGTATTCCCGTCATTTCGGGAAGCCGGGGTGTCCAGTCGGATCCTGAAGCCATTCACGCGGCAGTTCTCGAAATGGGGCTTCCCGTGTTGCTGAAGGCGGTCGGCGGCGGCGGCGGGCGTGGCCAGCGCCTCGTCCAGAACAGAGACACCCTCACGGCGGATATCGAAGGTGCGCTTCGCGAGGCGCGCTCGACCTTCGGCTCCGAGGGGTTGATCCTCGAACGATTTCTCGAAAACGCCCGCCATGTGGAAGTCCAGATCATCGGCGACGGAACCGGCAAGGTCCTGCATCTTTTTGAGCGCGACTGCACCTTGCAGCGCCGCCACCAGAAAGTTATCGAGGAGGCGCCGGCTTGGGGACTTCCGGCCGGACTTGTGAGTAAAATGACTGCCGATGCAGTCAGGCTTGGCGAAAGCCTCAGTTACCGGGGGCTTGGCACCGTCGAATTTCTTGTGGCCGGGAATGAGTATTTCTTCCTCGAGGTCAATCCCCGCCTTCAGGTAGAACATCCGGTGACGGAAGCGATTACCGGCCTAGATCTGGTCGCGCTCCACCTCAGGATTGCGGAAGGCGCCGGGCTTACACTTTCGCAGCAGGATATTACCCGCACCGGCCATGCCATCGAGGCGCGGCTTTATGCCGAGGACCCCGGCGCGGATTTCGCGCCGTCCACGGGAAAGATAGCGTTCCTCTCCCTGCCCCGGAATATCCGCGCCGATAGCGGGGTGGAGGAAGGCGACAGCATCAGCCCCTATTACGATCCGATGATCGCAAAGCTCATCGTTCATGCAAAAGACCGGGACACGGCGCTTGCCGACCTTGACCGGACGCTCCAGCGTACGGCCATTGCTGGCGTTGAAACCAACCGGAATTTCCTCTCAGCGCTTGTCGATAACGAGGAATTTGGCCGGATGAAGGTGCATACCCGCTGGATCGATCAGCATATTGACGAACTTGTCACATCCCCCATTGACCCTCACGCTCGTCTCTGGGAAACGATTGCCGCCGTGCTGTATGTGATGCAGGGCCGGTCGGAAAACGGAAGTGACTCCTGGCAAAACCGCGATGTCTTCACCGGCTGGCGATTAGGCGTCGGAGATGACATTGCGCAAGCCGGGCAGCGCGTCTCGCTCGCGCAGCCGGGGCAGGCAGGTGTCGAACTTCGCGTCACGCCCGTCCGGCCGGGAGGAAGCTTTACCGTCTTTGATCCCGACGACAAACCGCTTCCCTTATCAGCCGTGGAAATCGGTCCGGAACGATGGCAGATTGCGCATGGATCGGAAACACTGATCGTCACCGCCAAATTGCTGGGGCCGTTTGTCGAGATCACGACGGCCGAGGAATGCCACCTGTTTGAAGCTGCGCCGCCCCTCGCCTTCGTGACAGGCGACGCCAGCGCCGACCGGGTCCTGACCTCTCCCTTGACAGGCATGATTATCAAGGTCCTGGTCTCGGACGGCGACGCGGTCAAGCCCGGGGATACGGTTGCCATCCTTGAATCCATGAAACTTGAAATATCCATCAAGGCCACAACCGCCGGATTGGCACGGAACATTTCCATTTCGGAAGGCGTCATGGTTGACCGGGGCCAGCCGATTGTCGAAATTGCTGAAATCGGGACAGCGGACGCCTGACCTCTTCATGCTTCGCCCGGAACAGAAAGAAACCCCGGACTCGGCGAAACCGGATCCGGGGTCGTTGTATATACCGCTGTTCGAAGGATGCCTAGATCGGGCAGTCTTTGCGGAAATTCGGCTTCCGCTTCTCGCGATGAGAGGCAACGCCTTCCTTCACGTCCTCACCCATGAAGCCGAGCATTTCCATCGCTGTTGAGGTATCGAAAATCGGGCCGGCCTGACGCAGCCAGTTGTTGAGGGAATATTTGGTCCAGCGGATTGCGCTTTGCGCGCCGTTGGCGAGATCGGTGGCGATGCCAAGAGCAATATCCTGAAGTTCATCATCCTCGACGCACATGGATACAAGGCCGATCCGGTCTGCTTCCTCACCGGAAACCGGTTTGCAGGTCAGCAGATAATATTTCGCCTTGGCCATGCCGCAGAGCAGCGGCCAGATGATCGCGGCAACGTCGCCCGCCGCAACACCAAGACGTGGATGCCCGTCGACGATTTTCGCCCGTTTACCCGCTATCGAGATATCCGCGAGAATGCCGACAACAAGCCCCGCACCCGCCGCCGGGCCATTGATGGCGGAAATGATAGGCTTGTTGCAATTGATGATGTTGTAGACGAGGTCTTTCGCTTCCTTCCAGGTCTTCATGATCTCGTCCATGTTGCCGGTCATCTTCTCGATCAGTTCAAAATCCCCGCCTGAGGAAAAGGCCTTGCCAGCGCCCGTTACGATAACGGCGTTAATATCCGGATCGCGATCAATGTCACGCCAGATGTCAGTAATCTGCGTATGGGTTTCGGCATCAACGGAATTGAATGTTTCGGGCCGGTTGAAGGTAATGCGCAAAACACGCTCGGCCGGATAGTCGAATTTCAGTTTAGTATAGGCTGCATAGCGGTCGGTCATTCTGGGACTCCTTGTTAAGATTATTATTCTGTTTCAGATGCGGTGAATTCGTCGTCTATTTGAGAGGCAGCCGCCGCAGCGGCGGCATCGCGGTTAAAGGCTACGAGACCCGGATAGGTCGCCTTGAAATCGCGCAGGAATTGGTCGATTGGCATGTCCCTGAACAGGCCGCGATCATTGACATATTCCATATGGCGTTGGTCCTGCTGGTTGAATTCGTGGAAAAGCGCATCAGACGTCCCGTCGAAGATCAGGGGCTTGACGCCGAAGCGCTCGCACATCTCGGAATTGAAGGCAGGCGTAATCTTAAAGGTCCTGCCTTCCAGCCAAACCTGGACATATCCGTGGTAAATAAAGAGATCCGTGCCCATCATCTCCGTCAGCTTCGGCGTGTTCAGGTGGTTGCGGACATCCGCAAAGCCGAGCGCCGCGGGAATACCGGCCGCCCTCAGACAGGCCGCAAGCAGCACGGCCTTGGGAACGCAAAATCCGGCTTCGCATGTGGCAATGACACTCGCTCGGTACCCCTCCGGCGTCATGGGGAGATTGTAAGGATCGTAGCGTAGGCCGTCACGCACCGCATTGAACAGGCAGATCGTCTTTTCCGTATTCGAGGCATCTTCCGGCATACCCTTCAGGGCTTCTGCGGCAAACTGTTGCACCTCTGGCGAGTTACTGTCCACGAACTCCGCCGGCGACAGGAATTCCAAAGCCTCGGGTGGAAGATTATCACTTGCTGGCGACATCACTATTCCTTTTCAGGGCGAAAAACAGGCTTGTTTCTAACAATTGTTAGATTACTGCGGCGCGAAAAGCCTGTCAATGCGATAGGTCCGGTCAGAGACAATTATTTTGGACAGAAAACGGCCCTCGTCATGGGAGCGAATATCAATCGAGCGAGGATTAATGCACGGCCGCGTACATGATTTTTTCCTCGGTTGCTTCGTCGGTGCTGAACTCCTCGATGATCTTTCCAGCGCGCGCGACAAGGATGCGGTCCGACAGGTTCAGGATTTCCGGGAGGTACGAGGAAATCACGACGACGGCGAGCCCCTGATCCGCAAGGGCGTTGAGCTGGTCGTGAATCTCCTGGATCGCACCGACATCGACGCCACGGGTCGGTTCATCGAAGAATACCAGCTTCGGCGACTGACAGAGAGATTTGCCGATCACCACCTTCTGCTGATTACCGCCCGAAAGCTCGACAACACGCGCGTCAGCATTCAGGGTTTTGACATTGAGGATATTGATCCATTTTTTTGCGAGACTGTCATGGGTCTTGCCCGACAGGATCGCTTCCCCGGCTCCGGCGATGGCAAGATGTCCCATATAAATATTATCGGCAATGGACATGGTTTCGAAAAACCCCTCAATCTTCCGGTCTTCCGTAACATAGGCAATGCCGTCCCGCATAGCCTGCTGCGGCACGCGATAGCGGATCGGCTTGCCTTCCAGATACACCTCTCCGCCATGGAAGAAATCGCGCTTGACGACGCCCGAAATAATCTTCGCCGTTTCCGTCCGGCCCGAGCCGATCAGTCCGAAAATACCCGTGATCTGTCCAGCATAAATTGAGAAGGAATTATTCTTGACGATATTCTGCATCGACAGGTTTTCAACGCTCAGTATTTTCTTGCCGCGGGGACGGCGCTTGGTACTGGCATGCTTCGAATAGAGCTTTCCCGACAGCTCGCGCCCAACCATGGCCTGCACGACCTTGTCCCGGTTGAAGTTCTTCGCGACATCCGTCACAATATGTCGGCCATCGCGCAAAATGGTGATGCGGTCCGCATGATCAAGGGCCTCTTCCAGCGCATGCGAGATAAAAATAACGCCCACGCCTTTCTCCTTCAAGTCATTGAGAAGCTTGAAGAAATGCTGCTTTTCCTCAGGCGTCAGGGTCGCTGTCGGTTCGTCGAAAATAATAACCTTGGCGTTATGCAAAACGGCGCGGGCGATCTCGACCATCTGCTTTTGTGCGGCCCCCAGCATGGCGACATTGACCGTCGGATCGACGCCAAAGTTGAGCCCCTGCAGGAATTGCTGGGCGGAGATATAAAGCTCGCGCAGGCGGTTGAAAAACTTCTCTTCGCCAAGAAAGAGGTTCTGCGCAACGGTCATCGTCGGCACCAGGCTGGTTTCCTGAAAAACCATGGCAATACCGGCTTCAAGTGCCTCGCGAGGGTTATTGAAGTTACATTCCCTCCCCTCGAGGATCAAGCGGCCTTCAGTCAGGGGCACCACGCCCGCCAGCGCCTTGGTCAATGTCGATTTTCCGGCGCCGTTCTCGCCGACAATGGCATGCACTTCGCCCGGAAAGAGATCAAAATTGATATCCTCAATGGCATAAACGCTCTGATAGATCTTCGACGCATGCTCGAGTTCGATGACGGGTTGGTTTGTATCACTCATCTTACGGTTTCCTGTTCAACGGCGGCAAGGTCTACGGCCCGCACCTGCCCCGCGCCCCTGCTTGCGACATAGAGCGTTCCATCGATCTCGACAGCGGAGGTGACACCGTGGCACTGTCCGCCCGCGCGGCTGTGAACGCTGAATTTCGGGTTAAAGTCCGCGTCAAGCTTCACGGCAAGGCCATAGGACCTTGGCGGCGCCCAGGGTTTCTTGATGCCAAGTTGCTTGACGCCGCCCTGCTGCAGCGGATCCATAAAATGCTCCCGCGATGTAAGGGAGGGGGCGACCCAATATTCGGGTCGGACTGTTTCCAGCATTTGCTGGCGGTAACTGTCCTCGCGCAGGATAAACTCGATCAGCTGGGTGCGCATGCCGAAGATCGCCAGCCAGTACCCGCCGTCCGGCGCCCTTGAAATACGTGAGGGGTATCCCGGCAAATTCTGGCAGGCGCTGACAGTATCCTTCTCCTTATCCAGAACTGAAATGCAATGGCGCCAGCTTTGCGATACGGCAATCTGTCCACTCGAGGTTTCCGCGAGACCATTGGCGTAGGCGAGGCGGGAGGCGAGAATTTTCTCTTCACCCCCCTGCAGATCGATCGACAGCACCTCACCACAACTATTGCGCTCCAGCAGATCGCGCGACCAGTCATTGGCCTGATTTCGGTCGGACCCATTGGCGACAATGAGGCGCCTCCCCTGGAAATAGAGCGCTGTCGGGCAATTGATGCGCCGTCCCGCAATTTCCGCAATAATCCGTTTGTCAGGCTGACCACCGGTGACGCAAACACCGCCATTTGCCAGCCCGACCGCCATCATGTCCCCGCTCACTGCGAGCGCCGTCACGGTATCGTCGAAACGGGCGGCGGGACCAGAGGCGTTTTCGCCAATCTCATAGACACTGTCTCCCGCCGAGAGATAGAGCCGTCCATTGGCGGCCGCGAGGGCATCGGCGCCGGGATGGCTGGCGATAACCGGCGCCTTCTCGAGAAAGTCATTGGGCCGGAACGCTCCGTCCATGGTTGGAACCGTGATACTTGCGCTGCCGCGTCCAAGAAAAGTGGCGATGGGTCCGAAATCAAACAGCTTCATTTCGGTTTCCCCCAATAAGTATCAATGCCCACCCAGTCCGGATCCGCATTTTCGAGCTTGTAGCGGCCGACACGGTTATTGGAAATCCCTCCCAGATACAAATGCCCTTTATGCTCGCGCATCGAGGTGATCATCGGATGGTTTTCACCGCCCAGATCCCAGAGCACATCGAGAATCTCGCCCGCTTCGTTGAACTTGAGAACGCAGCCGGAGTTGATGTTCGGAAACAGCCATTCGTCCGGCGCAACACGCCGCGCCATGCGGCGTCGGAAACCCGGCATTTTCAGAGCAAGATCGAAGGTCGGCGTGCGCATGCCGACAAGCGCCAGCCAGTAATTGCCGTCGGACGCGCGGTTGATGTTGTCGGGATATCCCGGCAAATTCGGGATGACCGGCTCGACCTGTCCGCGCTTCGGTCCGTCAATCCAGTAACGGGAGATGCTGCAGTTCCAGCTTTGCGCGAAAAGAATGGACATGCCGTCAAAAGATGTACAAATACCATTTGGAAACAACAGATTACGAATAACTGTTCGAGTTTTACCTGTATTCAGATCATAGCAGATAATGCGCCCGTTGCCGCGCCCTTCCAGGCTGTCGAGAGACCAGCTATGCATTTCATAGCGAATGGTCGCCTCACTGAAATAGACCTCGCCGTCCGGCGTAATGTCGAGATCATCCGCGAGCCGCAGCCGGGAGTCGTCATTCACCGAATACCAGGTGCGGTTCGTCTGGTCTGTCAGACGATAGACTTCTCCGCCCGGCTTGATCCCATAGAGGCCCATACCGCCGACGCAGACCAGCAGATTGCCATCCGGGTCGAACGCCATGCCGAGCGGATGCCCGCCGATATGCGCGAAGACTTCCTGCTTTTCGAAATTGGGCCCGGAGAACTTCATGATATCGCCGTGCCGCGTGCCGGTGAACAGATTATCGTTATGATCGAGGATGACGTCCTCGGGTCCTTCGAGCTTGCCGAGCCCGATCGCAGTCACAGTTTTGAGCCGGTTATTGACTTCATAGGGCGTACCGGAATTCTCCTCGGCCGAGGGTGCCGAAGGCAGATCGAGATAGGCCGGGCTGACATAGACCTTACTGATAATCTTGTGCCGGTTCTTGAGCCATTTAACGTCGATGCCGACCGCAATCAGCAGAATGACGCCGAGCGCGACGGAACTCGAGCCTCCTTCCATTCCCATGCGCAGCATACCGTTGGTGATCAGAAGGACGATGGCGCTGCCCATGGTTGCCTTGGCGACAGACCCGCGACCGCCACCGAGGCTGATGCCGCCAAGTACCGCCGCTGTCAGGACCCCGACTTCCATACCGACGCCGACGTCAGAACCGGCGCTGCCGAGACGCGCGGCAAAGAATATCGCCGACAGGGCGGTCAGGATGCCGGAAACGACATAGGTCATGAAGATCGTGCGGTTGACCGCCACACCGGCGTTATAGGCGGACCGCCGCGCGCCGCCAATAGCCATGACATGCCAGCCCGGACGGGTCCGGCTGATAACAAGATGTCCGCCGATCGCAACGATCAGGAAGGCGATCAGGCTGGAGGGAACGCCGAAGACATCCCCGTCCCCGATAAAGTCCCAGACTTCTGAATCGAGGAAACCGCCGGAAATCTCGACAGCAAAATTTTGCAGGACAATATCGAACAGTGCCCGGTAAATAATAAGCGTCACCAGCGTCGTCAGAAAGGCGCGGAGCTTGAGATAGCCGATCAGAAAGCCGTTGATCGCGCCAAGTGCCGCCCCGAATACCAGAACCGACGGAATGGCAACCCACAGCGGCCATCCCAGCATATTGATCAGCGACAGCATGGCAACGTTACACAGCGCGAACATCGAACCGATGGAAAGGTCCACCCCGCCGCCAATCATGACCAGCGCCATGGCCAGCACGACAAGCCCGAATTCCGCGTAGAGCCGTCCCATATCCATGAGATTGACGGGTGTCAGGTAGTTCGGAAGTGTCCCGACAAGGTACAGGAAAACCGCCACCAGAATAACTGTCGGGACGGCCGATTCCATCCACCGCTTTGACAACAGTTCGCCAACCAGATGATCGGGAAAATACTTGTAGCGGGCCCGCATGAAAGCGTTCGAAGAAGCCACGTCTGTCTCCTTAAGCAACGAAGCAGTGAAACAAGATGTTGAGGGCCGGAACGCCGCAATCTGGAGTTCCGGCCCGGACCTGGGTCAGCCTATTTCTTCAACGACCAGCAGATCGATGGATCATAGTTCTCCTTGCTGATGACTTTCAGCGGCGTGTAGAGAGCCACCCGCATGTCACCCGGTTTCGAATCCGACTGAAACAGAACCTTGATCATGTCGACCATGTCCCGCGCCTGTCCCGGCACGTCATAGCTCCAGACCTTGTCGAAAACGCCGGACTTGACGTTCTCGCAAGCCATCTGGTTGCCACCGCCGTTGGTCAAAACCGCAACCTTACCCTGCATTCCCGCTTCCTTGACGGCAGCGCCCGCGCCCAGCGTCATGACATCCCAGAAGCCGAAAATCGCGCAGAGATCAGGATGCTGCTGCAGCACGGTCTGGGCAACCGCCTTGGCTTTCGATGCGTCCCAGTCGGCAGCCTGATTTGCAACGATTTTGATTTCAGGGTGCTTATCAAGAACGTTCATGACGCCTTCAATCTGGTAGACGCTTGCCGCGCCTGTCAGAACGCCCTGGATGATCGCTACCTTACCTGAGGTACCGGAACCCTCCCCACACCGCTTAACCATTTCGTTCGCACCGGCTTCACCCATTTCGACCCAGTCCGCTCCCACATAGACATTGGTCGAATAGCTTGATTTCATGTTGACCTGGATAATATTGATACCAGCCTTCTCTGCCTTTTTCAGCAGGCGGGCATAGGACTGAACATCCGGGTTATGCACAACAATAATGTCGGGCTTCTCGGCAATCAGCGACGTGAGGGCCTGCGTTCCGGCGTTGGTATTCCAGTTGGGATCGCGAATGATAAACTCGAAGCCGTATTTATCGGCGGCGGCGCGAATGCCTTCCGCCCAGCCTTCCGTCAGGTCGAATCCCATGGCGATTGGCAGAAAGGCCACTTTCTTGCCCTTGAAGGATGCGAGATAGGGATCACGGAGTTCATCCTTGATTTCAGCAACCGCAACATTCGCTGTCATCCCGAGCGTCGCGGCCATCGCGATCCCGAGGACCATTTTCTTAATCGTATTTCTTTTAAACATAATAATGACTCCCTTTGTTATATGTCGCCCTGTTGAGCTGTTTCTTCATTACGCGGATGTAAAAAACTATCGAGAATGATAGCGCCGAGCAGGATCAGGCTTTTGATGAGATTCTGCATCGTATATTGCATATCCATGATCGTCATTCCGTTGAGCAGGGTTCCGATCAGCAAGGTTCCGACGATCACGTTGCGGATGCTTCCCTTGCCGCCACTCAACCCGATACCGCCAAGAACGACGACCAGAATAACGTCATAAATCATCGTCGAATGGAATATCCGGGTGTTCATTGCCGAGACGGCTGTCGAGACAATAATTCCGGCAAAAAAACCAATGAAGGACGCCAGTGTATATTGCGCGGTAATGATCACGCGGACCGGGATGCCGGTAATTCGTGCCGCCAGCGGATTATCGCCGGTGCCGTATATAAACCGTCCGAACCGGGTTTTAGAAAGGAACAGATAGGCCGCAAGCATTGCCACGCCGCAAAGGATAATTGCCATCGGTACCGGTCCGATCCGGCCCTTGCCGATTTCCTCGAACCAGCCGAGATTTTCCGGAAGATAGATGACATCAAGGTCAAGCAACGTGGATTTTCCGACGCCGTAGAGGAAAATCCCTGTTGCCAACGTCGCAAACAGCGCCGGGATTTCAACAAAGGCGATCAGCAATCCGTTTATCACGCCAATACTGAGGGCACAGACGAGTCCGCCCAGCAGCGCCAGACCCAGGCTATGGCCGTTCTGCATCAGCTGCAACGTCCAGGCCGATGAAACCGCCATGACGGCGATCATCGAGAGGTCAATGCCGCGCCCGATCACGACAATCGCCATGCCAATGCCAAGAATGCCCAGCACTGACACATTGCGCATCAGGTTGATCAGGTTATCGACAGAAAAAAAGCCGTTCAGGGAAACCGAGAAGGCCGCGAAGAGAATAAATGCGATCGCAAACACAATTCTTTCCTGGGTAAACCAGGCGGCATTCAGACTCTTGATAAACTGCTTGATACGCGAACCGGCCACACTGTTCTGATCGCTGCGTTGCACCGCCAAAGCCATCCCTCCCCAGAGACTATGACAATTTTCTTGTCATTTTTTGGCTTTCTTGATTTGCAAGAAAGCATGTTTTTTCATTATACGCAGATGTTTGACAACGAGCCGAAGTTCGATTAGACCAATTGTCGGACAATTAACGCTATATTTATCCAAAAGGCCTGTCAAGTGGCGACGCTG
Source organism: Sneathiella sp. (assembly GCA_021741195.1). Taxonomy (GTDB): domain Bacteria; phylum Pseudomonadota; class Alphaproteobacteria; order Sneathiellales; family Sneathiellaceae; genus Sneathiella. The sequence continues at coordinate 10,748 of JAIOYL010000061.1, forward strand.
GAACATTTGAATTTATTGATTGACCACTTAAATTCGTAGGAATGCAATTATGCCCAAGAATATGAGCCCGGTTTCCGGCACGATACCCCTGTTCAATCAGCTTGATAAAGCACCGGCCTATAAAGCCGTATCCAATGTGCTCCAGAATGCGATTGTCCAGCGTCACATCAAAATCGGCGACGCCCTACCGACAGAGGAAAATCTCGCCGATCATTTTGGCGTCAACCGCTCGACAGTCCGCGAAGGCATCCGCCATATGGAGCAAACCGGATTTGTCCGGCGGCAGGGGAAAAAGCTGATCGTCTCGCAACCGTCCAATGATCTGGTCGGGGGCCAGATGAGCCAGGTATTGGCATTGCAGGACGTGACGTTTCAGGAATTATGGGAAGTGAAGATGAGCCTGGAACCACTCGCCGCGGAACTCGCCGCCGCAAAAATAACAGACAGCCTCGTCGACCAGCTCGAGACCAATTTGGAGGCGATGAAAGAGGCGCTTGCAACGAATCAAGACGTCGTGGCTATCGATATTGAATTTCACGCCCTGATTGCGAAGGCCGCCGGGAACAACGTGCTGCTGATGGCGCGCGAAGCAGTCGCCCGGCTGTTTTACCCGGCCTATAAGGCCAGCATGCTAAACGCCGCCGCCGGCAAGCGCCTGTTCGACGCCCATCGTTTCATTTTTGACGCCATTCGTAACCGCGATCCGGAAACGGCCCGCATCTGGATGAAAAAACATATCGTTGATTTCAAACGCGGATACGAACTCGCGGGACAGGACGTCCATAAACCCGTCGCACTTTTGCCCGAAGTCACGCGCGCCTAGATCGCGGCCGTCCTTCAGGAAATCCCGGGGGCCTGTCAGGGGCCAATTTGCACGACTGCCTTGCCGATCATTTGCCGGTTTTCAATCTGTTTCAGGGCATCCGGAACGGCGTCCAGACTATCGAGACGGAGGGTTGGCGCGGCCATTTTTCCTGTTTCGATGGCGCCGAGAACAACCTTCGCGGCTTCGGCCAGCCGATCGGGCTTTTGCCAGCGGTAATAGCCGAGAATCACACCATGAACAGAGCGGTTTTTCACGAGCAGCCGGTTTGCGGCAAAATTGGGGACGCCACCACCGGCAAAGCCGATAATCAGGTAGCGGCCGTCCCAGTCGAGGCAATTGGCGGCCTGCTCTGCGAACTCTCCGCCGACCGGATCGAGAATGATATCCACGTCCCGCCCTTCATTCGCTGCCCGTACCTGGTCGCGCAGATCCGGCCCGTAAATCAGTGTCGCGTCCGCCCCCGCCTGGCGGCAGGCGAAGGCCCGCTCTTCATTACTCACTGCCGCAATGACGCGGGCGCCATGAAATTTGGCGAGCTGGATGCCGGTGATGCCTACCCCGCCCGCCGCGCCGCCGATCAAAACGGTTTTACCGGGCTTGATCTGGCCTTTTTCGCTTAAGGCTACCTCTGACGTCAGGGCGACGGAGAGAAGCGCAGCTGTTTGCAGCGGGTCACATTTATCGGGCAGCGGGAAAACTTCCGTCGTTCTGGCGACGACATATTCGGCATGACCGCCGTCATAGACCAGTGCGGCAACTTTATCGCCTGTCTTAAATCCTTCGACGTTGCGCCCAAGCCCTGCAATCGTGCCGGCAACCTCCATCCCGGTGGAAAAAGGCAGCTCGTGCTTGTTCTGGTGCTTGTTCTGGCTCATCATGACATCGACAAAGGATATCCCCGCCGCCATGACCTTTATCAGGATTTCTCCCTCAGCTGGTGCCGGCATTTCGACATCAGCGACCAAAAGTGAATCTGGTCCCGCAAATTCCTTGCAGATCAAAGCACGCATGACAGGCTTCCCTATTCGCCAAAACAACATTGGGGATAAAAAAGTAAATGCCGCCGCGGGTTGGTGCGCGACGGCATCCGGGGGAACGTCTTATTTTGCTTCAGGCGGGATAATGCCAGCCGGAACCTCGATGCCAACCTCTTTATAGTATTTGTAGGCGCCGATATGCAGCGGCATATTCATCTGGTTCAGACCGGTTTCCGGCGTGATAACCTTCATCCAGCTTGCTGCCTGGGTGAGCTCCGCGTTATGGGTGAAAATCGCCTTGGTGATATTATAGGCGTCTTCCTCACTCATCCATTTGTTGGTGCCAAGCCCGACAACGGAATTGATCACCCGTACGTCGGTTTCATTGACAAGGTTGGGATAAAGGCCCTTGGGCAGCATGGTATATTCCCGTCCCGGCAGGCTGGCAGCCGCTTTCATGGCTTCCGTTTCCAGCGCTTCATCGGGAATACCGAGGATGCGGATTTTGCCGATGGTCGCAAGCTGCGCAATCTGCGGGCTGGGGACTGACGTCGGCACGAAATAGACGTCTACCTGCTTGTCCTGGAAAGCCTGAAGGGCGGAGCTCCAATCGAGATTGATGGCTTCAAAATCCTTTTTCGGCTCATAGCCGGTTGCCCCTTTGAGGATCTGCTCAACGGTCACCCGCGCTGCCCCCGAAGGTGGGCCCGTGAAAATACGCTTTCCCTTCACGTCGGCCAGAGTCTTGATGCCGGAATCTTCCCAGACAATGCCCTGATAGGCGCCCAGCGGATAATTCATGATGCCGCGGAGATTGCCAAACAATTCCTTCGCATCCGCCATCTTGGCATACATTTTCGTGCCGTTTTTCATGAAATTATTTATAGAGACGGCGGTCACATAGAGATCGAGATCCTTCTTTGCAGCGTCGATCGCCTGCCGTGTCGCCGGAGCGCCGGTCGAGAGCTGGATCTTGTAGCCATATTCCTTTTTCAGGATCTCGATTGTGGCGATCGAGAATGTCGTGGTCGGCGATGCCGCCCCGAGCGACGCCATTTTAAAGCTGTCGGCGGATATCGCGGTCGATGTTACCGCCAGCATTGCCGCCAGCCCGGCAACGGTGGCCCCCGCATACTTGAACATATTTTTTATTTTCATAATTCTCTCCCTTTCGACTTGGTCAAAGATAATTTTTTTCTTCCTGGCTAACGAGTTTAGTGCGGCGAAACCGGACGGCGCCATATCCGATCAGTGAAACGGCGGCGGCAAGGGCTACCAACTGCACCGAAGGCACCTGGACCAGCAGTCCGGCACCGGCGATTATCCTGATCAGTCGCTCAAAACCGCCGAGCGGCTGACGTTCATAGCCGATCAATGCCGTATTGATCAGCCAGATCGCGATTGCAAGGCAAACGGTTACCCGCAGGAAACTGAACAGATCAAAGGTTCCGACAAGTAACAGCGACGGTTCATAGACAAATATAAACGGAATGATAAAGCCGACCAGCGCCAGCCGCACGGCAACCACGGCTGTCGAGAACGGATGCGCATTTGCAATTGGGGCGGCAGCGAAAGCGCCGATGGCGACCGGTGGCGTGATGGCTGACAGGACGCCGAAATAAAAGACGAACATGTGGGTCGGGAGAAGTTCCGCTCCCAGTTTCTGCATCACCGGACCGAGCACCAGAATAATAATCAGATAGGCTGGCAGGGTCGGCATTCCCATCCCAAGCACCAATGCGGCCAACGCCGTCGTCAGAAGCGCGGCGAGGAGCGAGAATTCACTGAATTCCGCGACGACGGAGGCGAAGGATATTCCAAGCCCCGTCAGGTTCAAGACCCCGAGGATCACGCCGATACAGGCAACTGCAACAATGATCCAGGCGCAGGAACGCCCTGCCTTTTTGATCGATTCCCATATGATCAGCGGATTTTCGCGGTTTTTCCTGTTGAAGGCGCCCAGAATGACCGCCGCAACGATGGCCCAGAAACCGGCCAGGGCTGGCGAGCGGCCGATCACCAGAACGAAGACAATCACGGCAATCGGGATGATGAACAAAAGACAGGCAATCAGATCCTGCTTATTCAGGGGCGGCCGTTCCGCTTCAGGGACCGGCTGAATGTTATCGGCGCCCGCCTGGATCGAGATCGCGGCAAACAGGGAGCCATAATAGAACAAGGCTGGGATCAGGGCGGCGATACAGATCGTGGTGTAGGCCTCCCCGGTAAGATCGGCCATCAGGAACGCGGCGGCGCCCATTACCGGCGGAACGATCTGCCCACCGGTCGAAGCGGCGGCCTCGATACCACCGGCCATGGGCGCGGAAAATCCGCGCCGCTTGATCATCGGGATGGTGAAGGACCCGGTGCCGACCACATTTGCCGTCACGCTGCCCGACATGCTGCCGAAAATCGCGCTCGCAACAACTGCGGAATGGGCGGGCCCGCCGCGGGTTTTCCCCGTCAGCGCGACAGAAGCACGAATCAGCGCATCGCTTGCGCCGGTCCCCTCGAGAATCACCCCGAAGACGACGAAGATCAGGACAACCTGCAGCACGACCCCCATCGGCATGCCGTAGACCCCCTGGAAACTATACCAGATGGTCTGCATAGAGCGGTTCAAGGTGAAACCCGAATGATTGAGGAAACCCGGTAAAAACTGGCCATAGAGGCAGTACAAAATCCCAAGTGACGCAATGATAACGATCGGCAGGCCGAACAGCCGCCGGGTCGCCTCCAGAAGAACGATCACCGCCGCGAAGGCCGCCGCGATATCCAGCGTGCCATACTGAAACATCGTTTCCTCAAGCAACTGCTGAATTTCAATAAATTTTAATGTCCCGAAAATAAAGATGGCAATCAGTACCAGATCAATGGCCCAGAGTAATCCGATTGGAATGCGGCCTTTCTCAACGCGATCCGCGAGGGGATTGCTCAGCAGCGTGACGACAATTGCGCCGCAGAGGATCCATGACCGCCCGAAAGTAATGTCCCATCCGCCGGAGACAGCGACGTAGATCGCCTGTAGCGCAATAATTGTGCCGACAAGGGCCGAAATCCAGGTTGCGAGCGATTTAATGCTGATGGTCACCGGAACATTCCTCTTTGCTAGAAACCGGGAGGCGCAATATAGGGGCAGTCGGCGATGGTCCATTCCGGCACCGGCTCCGTCTTGAAGATCTGGCGAAGATGTACTTCGTCAGGGCCGTCGCCGATGCGGAACCAGCGGGCATAGGTATGGGCATGATGGATGAGCGTATCATCCGTCCCGCCCATGGCGCCGAAAAGCTGGACGGCACGGTCGGTTACCTTCTGCAACATCCGCGGCGTCGAAACCTTCACCTGCGAGACGACACGCCAGGTATTCTTGTCCGGACTGTTATCCAGCATCCAGGCCGCCTTTTGAATGAAGAGACGGTTGAGGTCGATATCGATACGGGCCTCGGCGATCCATTTCTGCACTGTATCATATTCAACAATGCTGCGGCCGAAGGTCTTCCGCTCATGCGCCCGCGCGACCATCTGTGCGAGCACCATTTCCGCCATGCCGATGCAGCGCATGGCATGATGGATCCGCGCCGGGCCCAGACGAACCTGCGCGCCCTTGAACCCCTGCCCCCGGACACCGAGAAGATTTGTCGCCGGCACCCGGACATTCTCCAGCCGAAACTCGCCGATCGGCGCGACGAAATCGGCCCAGCCCATGAAACGAAGCTCTCTTACAAGTGTGAGGCCCGGCGTTCCAATCGGGACGATGACCATGCTGTGCTGCGCCGTACGCCCCGCTTCCGGGTCAGTAACGCCCATGACGATCAGGAAAGAGCATTCTGGATGGGCGCCGCCGGTCGCAAACCATTTCCGGCCATTGAGGACAAGTTCGTCTCCGTCCACCTCTATGCGCGTGCGTATATTCGTTGCATCCGAGGAAGCGACGTCCGGTTCCGTCATTGCAAAGGAAGATCGGGTTTCAGCATTCAGAAGCGGGTTCAGCCATTTTTCTTTTTGGTCCGGCGTCGCGAGGGCCTGCAGCATCGCCATGTTCGGCACTTCCGGCGCATGGCAGTTAAACGCCATTGATCCCCAGGGCAGCCGGCCAAGAATTTCCGCAATCGGCGCGAATGCAAGATTGGAGAGCCGGGTACCCGGTTCATCCTTCGCCAGTTCCGGCAGCGCCAAGTTCCAAAGACCCAGTCCTTTCGCCTTTTCCTGGATGTCCTTTATGAACAGCGGCGGCTTGCGGTCATGGCAAACCGTCTCTACCCATTCGCGGTGCCGCGGCAGCATTTCTGTCGCAAAAAACTCTTCCGCACGAAGCACAATCTCTTCGTTGTCTTTGTCAAAATTGAAATTCATAGTCCCTGATATTTTAATTATTTTTATATTTGACTATTTTGTTTTATATATAGTAACAAATCGTGTCAATAGGCGCATTTATAAAAACTAGAGCGCATTCGTAAGAAACAAAATTTGGGAACCTTCATGGAAGAAAAGAGCGCAAACGGCCCCCTTTCCGGCCTCCGCATCCTTGATATTGCGACGATTATCGCGGCCCCGTTCGCCGGGACGCTGCTGGCCGATTTCGGCGCGGACGTGGTTAAGCTCGAACTGCCGGGCGCGGGTGATGGCATGAGGGGGTTTCCGCCCTTCAAGGACGGAAAGTCGCTCTGGTGGAAAGCTGCGAACCGGGGAAAGCAATTCGGCACTCTCGATCTTCGTAAACCCGAAGGCGCCGCGCTCCTTCTTAAGATGCTGCCGGAATTTGACGTGCTGATCGAGAATTTCAAGCCGGGCACCCTGGATCGCTGGGGCCTCGATATCGAGACGCTCTGGAAAGCCAATCCGAAACTCGTCATTCTCCGCACGACCGCCTTCGGGCAAACCGGCCCCTATATCGACCAGCCGGGATTTGCACGCATATTCGAGGCGATGGGCGGCCTG
>JAIOYL010000062.1 GCA_021741195.1 Sneathiella sp.
TCCGCCATTCAAAACAATCGTCGCCATAATCCTGCCGCTGCAGCACTTCGAGCACAAGGAAACGGTTATGAACGGAAAGCGCGCCCTGCCAGAGCTGGTTCCAGGCGTCGAAAACGGATGTCGGGTGCGGGCCGGTCCCGCGCATGAGGCGCCAGCCGGTCTGGCGGATATGAACGGCATCGCCGATGGTCTCGACCTCAACCTGATCGTCATGACCGTCGATCAGTCCTGCGAAATAGAGGGAAAAGGCAGCGGCGCTGTCGCCGGTAATGCCGAGGATATCCGCCGTCTGCTGGTAGAACTGCTTGCCGATCAGCTGCGCGGTGATGCCGCCGAAATAGGCGGCGTCCATGGGGCCGAAAAGGACGGCCAGTTCAACCAGAGCGTTCTTGGCATATTCCATGGCGTAATTGCGGTTGGCCTTCTGCAGCCTCTCTTCTGGCCAGGTCGAGGTTTCAAGCTTCGGCGCGGCCAGCGGATCGAATGGGGGCGCGATTTCGCCCGGCGAAAACTGCAATCTTTCCTCGGGCGTGAGATCATGGTCGAACACCTTGAAATAACCCGCCATGCCATACTGGCCGTCCATATCCTGCGAGGTGCAGATGAACCCGAGCCGCGGATTCTTGAGCGACACTCCGTTCTGCCCGTACCAGCCCTTCAGGAAACCATGGCTGACCTCGAGTGGCATGCCGCAGAGCGCCGCACCCTCATACATCCAGCGCGGATGGCAGAAATGCACCCAGGCCTTCTCGTCGCTCTCATACATATATTCAACGGGAACGCCGCCGACGGAGTTTGACAGATAATGATACTGCGCGCAGGCCACGGCATCGGGCAGGCCGCTAAGCCCAAGCTTCTCGAAGCTTGAGAGGAATTTCTCGTGATGCTGGCGGCGGAACACGCGAAAACAAAGCTCACCCGCCGCGAACCGGTCCTTTCGCGTGGTCAGCGTCAGGAAAAGCCCTGTGAAAAAGGCATGATAGAGCGTTGCGACAGCTTGATATCTGTCCTGCTTCGCCGATGATTCAGGCATATGTTCGTCCCCAAACTGTATTTTGTTTTTTATTATTTCAGGTGCCGTCTGGAATTATACAGTTCCGCAGCCGTTTGAACAGCGGCTGCGGGTCAAATTTTACGATACAAATTATGTTGAAAAAATATCGATATTGTATCATATTAAGGCAAATCAATTCAGGGATCGGGAAGCAGGGCGCGGACATGGACGTAGCGAAAACAGATTTTAACGATCTGGAAGAGGCTTTTCAGGCAAAAATCGATGCTGAAAAGCGTATCGAGCCCAAGGAATGGATGCCGGACAAGTATCGACAGACCCTTATCCGCCAGATGTCCCAGCACGCGCATTCGGAAGTTGTCGGGATGCTGCCGGAAGGCAACTGGCTGACGAGAGCCCCGACCCTGAAGCGCAAGGCCATCCTGATGGCGAAAATCCAGGATGAGGGTGGGCATGGCCTATATCTTTACAGCGCGACGGAGACCCTCGGCATTTCCCGCGACGAGATGTTCGATCAATTGCATACGGGCAAGGCGAAATATTCCACCATCTTCAATTACCCCACTCTCACCTGGGCGGATATCGGTGCGATCGGCTGGCTGGTCGATGGTGCGGCGATCGTCAACCAGATTGCGCTTTGCCGCTGCTCTTACGGGCCTTATGCGCGCGCGATGATCCGGATCTGCAAGGAAGAAAGCTTCCATCAGCGTCAGGGATACGAGATCATGATGACCATGGCGCAAGGGACCAAGGAACAACGGGAGATGGCGCAGGATGCGCTGAACCGCTGGTGGTGGCCAACCCTGATGATGTTCGGCCCAAATGACACCAATTCCGCCAACTCCGCCCAGTCCATGAAATGGAAGATCAAGCGCCAGAGCAATGACGAACTCCGCCAGAAATTCATCGACGCGACGGTGCCGCAGGCGGAATATCTCAAGCTTCGCATTCCCGATGACAAGCTCGTCTGGAACGAGGAGCGGGGCCATTATGATTTCGGCGATATCGACTGGAATGAGTTCAAGAATGTTGTCAGTGGTAACGGGCTTTGCAACCGCGAACGGTTGAAGGCGCGCGTTGATGCCCATGACGGCGGTAAATGGGTGCGCGATGCCGCGCTGGCCTATGCCGCCAAGAAAGCGGCCCGCAAAGCCGAAGCCGCCTGAACGGAGAGAATGAAATGACGAAAGACACACATGATGAACTCCCGCTCTATGAGGTTTTCATCCGCAGCAAGAACGGCCTCGACCATAAACATGTTGGCAGCCTGCATGCGTCGGATGCCGAGATGGCGCTTACCAACGCCCGCGACGTTTATACCCGGCGCGGTGAGGGGGTCAGTATCTGGGTCGTGAAATCGACGGATATCGTGGCCTCGTCGCCCGAGGACAAGGGCAATTTCTATGAACCGAGCGACGACAAGCTTTATCGCCATCCGACCTTTTTTAATCTGCCCGACGAAGTCGGCCATATGTGAGGCGCGGGATGACAAATCAGGAAATGCTTTTTGAATATCTTCTGCGCCTTGGCGATAACAGCCTTATTCTCGGTCAGCGCCTTGCAGAATGGTGCGGCCATGCGCCCATTCTTGAAGAGGATCTGGCGCTCACCAATATCGGCCTTGACCTGATCGGTCAGTCGCGGATGCTGCTCTCCTATGCGGGCGAGGTTGAGGGGAAGGGCCGCGATGAGGACAGGCTCGCCTTCCACCGTGATACGCAGGCCTGGCGGAACCTGTTGCTGCTGGAACAGCCCAACGGCGATTTCGCGAAAACCATGGCGCGGCAGTTCTTCTTCGATGTCTTCCAGTATCTGCAATATGAAGCGCTCAGCTCATCAAAAGACGAACGGGTCGCCGGGATTGCGGCAAAATCCCTGAAAGAAATCACCTATCACCGGCGGCATAGTTCCGACTGGGTGATCCGGCTGGGCGACGGCACCGAAGAGAGCCATGAGAAGATGCAGACAGCCCTCAACGAGCTTTGGGGGTTCGTACCCGAAATGTTTGACATGGATGCGGTGGACGAGGCGATGGTCGCGGACGGGATCGGGGTCGATGTTGCGAGCCTCCGGCCAGCCTGGGACGCGCAAGTGAATGCGGTGCTGGCCGAAGCGACACTCAAGCGGCCTGACGTCAGCTGGTCCGTGCGCGGTAGCCGGGACGGTAAGCATTCTGAGCATCTTGGCTATATCCTTGCCGAAATGCAGTTCCTGCAACATGCCTATCCGGATGCGAAATGGTGACGCTTCTCAACGTCGATGATGTGAGGCATGTTCTGGAACTGGTGAAGGATCCGGAAATACCCGTCCTGAGCGTTGCTGATTTGGGCATTATCCGCCGCATCGAATATGCAGGGGACAGATTGCAGGTCGTCATCACGCCAACCTATTCGGGCTGCCCGGCGACGGAGGTGATCGAGACGGATATCGCGACCATGCTGAAGCTGCATGGGATCACGGATTTTGACGTGGTGACGGAAATCTCTCCCGCCTGGACGACGGACTGGATTACAGCGGACGGCCGCAGGAAGCTCGAGGAATACGGGATTGCTCCGCCCGAACGGAAAAGCAAGGGCGCGTTGCTGGGCTTCGAGACCGTGACATGTCCGCAGTGCAAGTCCACCGACACCCGCGTTGTGAGCCAGTTCGGCTCGACCGCCTGCAAGGCCCAGTATAAATGCAATGACTGCCTTGAACCCTTCGACTATTTCAAATGCGTGTAGGACTAAAGAATGACGATATTTCATCCCTTGACGGTTAAGGATGTGGTGCGCGAGACAAAGGATGCGGTCTCCATTTCATTCTCGGTGCCGGAGAATTTGAAGGATTCCTACCGCTTCACGCAGGGCCAGCACCTGACCCTGAAGCAGGTCCTGGACGGCGAGGAAGTGCGCCGGTCCTACTCCATTTGTAGCGCGGTTGGGGATACGGATTTACGCGTTGCCGTCAAGCGCATCGACGGCGGGAAATTCTCAAGCCACGCCAACCAGAACCTGAAACCCGGCGAGGTGATTGAGGTGATGGTGCCGCAAGGACGGTTTTTTACACAGCTTGCGCCTGATAATCACAAGAGCTATGTCGCCTTCGCGGCGGGCAGCGGCATTACGCCGATTATATCGATCATCAAGACCATCCTGAAAACCGAGCCGCAATCCGGCGTGACGCTGATCTACGGCAACCGATCGGTTTCGGGCATCCTCTTTCTCGAGGAGCTCGAGGATCTGAAGAATATCTATCCGGACCGGTTCAACCTCATGCATATCCTGAGCGGGGAGCATCAGGACGCGGAGCTTTTCAACGGGCGCATCGATGCCGATAAATGCCGCCAGCTGTTTGGTGGCGTCATCGACGTCAACAAGGTTGATGAGGTTTTCCTCTGCGGACCGGAGCAGATGATCACAGATGTGAAGGATTTCCTGCTGACCCACGGTATGGAGAAGGAACATATCCATTTCGAGCTGTTCATCACCGACGCCGCCATCAAAGCGGGAAACAAACCGGTAAAGTCCACGAAAGAGGCGGGACCGAAACGTCATGTCAAAATTATTCTCGGCGGTCGCCAGTCTGAGGTTGACGTGGCCGAGGACGGCGTCTCCATCCTTGACCGCGCGTTGCAGGAAGGGCTCGATCTTCCATACGCCTGCAAGGGCGGCGTCTGCGCGACCTGCCGCGCGAAAGTCGTCCAGGGGGATGTGCGGATGGACCTCAACTATGCGCTCGAGGATAGCGAGATCGCGGAAGGCTTCGTGCTGACCTGCCAGTCGCACCCGCTCACCGATGACGTCATCGTCGATTATGACGCATGAAGATCAGTAGTTCCTGACCCCCGGCACCTGGCATTCGTAGGTGGTGTAATTGCCGAGCGGGCGGCAGACGCGATCGACCTTGATCACCAGGTTGCCCTTGCAGTCCTTGAAGACTACCCATCCCTCAATCCGGTCGATGCGGCCGCCGCCAGTCTGGCCATTGCCGTTGTAGACATTGACCGTATAGGTTCTCTCGATCCGTTCCGGCGGAATGGCGAGTCGCGTTATTTCCGCATCGATTTCCGTCTTGCAGAGGTCGTCAAAATAGGCGGCGGCGGGGGTTGGCAGCGACAGGAGCGGCAAGAGGAATAGAGATGTCATGACGGAGGAGAGAATGCGGCGCATCGGTGGCTCCATAATAAATCGGTATCTCTACTCACCTAGGACTTAAATCCGCGACTACAATCACCAGCGGCTTAAAAATCCGTCTTGACCCCGCCTTCTGCGATGCGTTTATCGACGAATTCATTGAGTTCATCAAGACGTGCCGGATCAAGCGCCGGTTTTTCATATTCGGCGAGAATGGATTTATAGATGGTATTGGCCCGCTTCATGGCGTCGGGCGATCCGGCCTCAACCCAGCTCTCGAAATTGCGCCAGTCCGACAGGATCGGCGTGTAGAAGGCGGTCTCATAGCGCGCTTGCGTATGCTGGGTGCCGAAGAAATGACCGCCGTGCCCGGCTTCGCGCATGGCATCTAACCCCAAGGATTCCGGTGACGTATCAATGGGTTTCATCATTTCGATCATCATCTGGATCATCTCGACATCCATGATCACCTTCTCGAACGAGGCGCTGAGGCCGCCCTCGAGCCATCCGGCGGCATGCTTGATGAAATTGGCGCCGCCGAGAAAAACCGACCAGAGCGACATTTCCGATTCATACGCGGCTTGCGCATCCGGCGCGTTCGAGGCATTTACATTCGACGAGCGGAAGGGGATATTATAGCGCCGGATCAATTGCCCGCTGGCGATGGTCGCCTTCGCATATTCCGGCGTCCCGAAGGCGGGCGCGCCCGATTTCATATCGACATTGGAGGTGAAACTGCCATACATCACTGGCGCACCCGGGCGCACGGTCTGGGCGAGGCTGATGCCGGCCAGCGCCTCCGCGTTTTGCTGGGCAATGGCGCCGGCGATCGTGACCGGGGCCATCGCGCCCGCGAGCGTGAAGGGCGTCAGGGCCACAACCTGGCCATGGGCGGCCATCTCGATAATCCCTTCCAGCATCGGCGAATCCAGCATCAGCGGCGAATTGGAATTTATGATCGTGAACAGGCTTGGCTCATTGAGCATCTGTTCATGGCTGATGCCGCGGGCGATACGGGCAATTTCGATGCCGTCGAGATTGCGGTCGCGTCCCAGCGAATAGATATAAGGCACTTTTTCCGTGAGCGTCGCAAAGTCGCGGCCGCATTCCAGATGCCGGATCGAGGCATGGATATCGACCGGCTCCACCGGATAGCCGCCGCTGGTGCCGAGAATATTCAGGCTTTGCGTAAGCTTGAGAAAGTTCCGGTAGTCTTTCTGGTTCCCGGTCCGCCTGCCGCCATCCATATCCATGGCGTTGGGGGTGCTGGCGACCATGGAAAAGACGATATTCCTGCCGCCGATCTCGAGGTTGCAGTCGGGATTGGGTGCATGCAGGGTGAATTCGGACGGCGCATGGGAGATTGCCTCCATGACGAACGCGCGGTCGAAATAGACGATATGCGTGTTTTCATCGACTTTGAGACCCGCTTTTTTGAGGATCTCGCGCGCCCGTGGCAGCCGCACCATGATGCCGATATTCTCGAGGATATCCATGGAGGCATTATGGATCGCCTCGACCTGGTCCGCGGAAATGATTTCCATCGGCTTGAAGGTATTGACGACCTTCTGGCGCGGAAGCTGCGTAAAGCTTGCCTTGACCCTTTGTCCACGTCGTGACCGGCGACCGTGAGTCCGTTCATTAGATTCTGACATAGCAATTTCCTTTCAGGAATTGTTGTCCTACCCGCGCATGCGCGAGGCCGTTGGATCGAGCAGGGGCTCAAGCACCATTTTCGCAGGTCTCATCTCGCCGAGGATTTCAATCTCGAATTCGCCGCCATCCTCAATCATTTCAGGCGGCGTAAAACCGATCGCCACGGATTTCTTCACATAATGGGCATAGCCGCCGGAGGTCACGAACCCGACGACCTTGCCGTCCTTCCAGATCGGCTCGTCGCCGAACACATCGGCATCCTTCGCATCGACGACGAAGGTCGAGAGCCTGCGCTTGACGCCCGCCGCCTTTTCCGCCAATACGGCCGCCTTGCCGATGAAGTCGGCGGGCTTGTTATAGGCAACGAAGCGGTCGAGGCCGGTTTCCTCGGGCGTATAATCGGGCTTGAACTCGCGGAGCCAGGAGCCGAAGGATTTTTCCAGGCGGAGGCTCATCATCGCCCGCATGCCGAAGGGCTTGAGGCCGAATTCCTTGCCCGCCTCGGCAAGCGTCTCGTAAAGGCTGATCTGCTCGCTCGCCGGGACATAAATCTCATAGCCGAGATCACCCGTATAGGTGACCCGCTGGACGATGGCGTCGGAGAGGCCAACGCCCATACGCTTCACCGCCATGAAGGGGAAGGCCTCCGTCGAGACGTCTTCATAGGTGACTTTCGCGAGCAGGTCGCGCGCCAGCGGACCGGCGATCTGGAAGCCGATCCGTTTGAGGCTGACATTCTCGATCTCGACGCCCTCTTCCGGTTGATGCTGCCAGAACCAGCGGAGGTGATAGGCCTGCGCCCCGAAAGAGGCCGTGAGCTGGAATTCCTCGTCGCCGAGCCGGGCAATGGTGAAATCGCCGATCAGCTTGCCTTTCGGGCTCAGCATCGGGCTCAGGCTCATGCGCCCGACTTTTGGAACCCGCCCGGCCATGATGACATCGATCCAGTCGGCGGCCTTCGGGCCTGTAATTTTATATTTGCCGAAATTATGGATTTCCGTGATCCCGACCTTGGTGCGGACCGCGTTGCATTCGGCGGCGACGGCGTCGAACGCGTTGGAGCGGCGGAAACTTGGCGTCTCCAAAAGCGGCTCGCCCTCCGGCGCAAAATAATTCACTGCCTCCATGCCATATCCCTGCCCGAACACGGCGCGCTGCGCTTTCCAGATCGGGTAGGCGGGTGTCGTCTGGAACGGCCGGGCGGCGGGCAGTTCCTCATTGGGATAGGTGATGGTGAAGCGGCGCTGATAGTTCTCGGTCACTTTTTTGCGCGCATAGGGCCGCGATGAATAGTCGCCGTAGCGCGCCACATCCATGGCGAAGACATCGCGGGACGGCTCCCCCTCGATCATCCATTCCGCGAGCGTCAGCCCGACGCCGCCGCCCTGGCTGAACCCGGCCATGACGGCGCAAGCCGACCAGTAGTTCTTCAGTCCCGGCACCGGCCCGACCAGCGGATTGCCGTCGGGTGCGAAGGTGAAGGGGCCGTTGATGACATTCTTGATGCCCGCCTTTTGCAGGACCGGGAAACGGTTGAAGGCGAATTCCATGCTGTCGCCGATACGGTCAAGCTTGTTGGGCAGCAGTTCATGGCCGAAGTCGAGCGGCGTTCCGTTGACCGCCCAGGGGTCGCAGTCCTGCTCATAGAAGCCGATGCAGAGCCCGCGCCCTTCCTGACGGAGATAGCTCTCGCCTTCGGGGTCCATCACATGCGGATGCTCGCGGCCCAACTCATAGATATCGGGAATATCCTCGGTGATCAGATACTGATGCTCCATCGGATGCAGCGGCAGGAAAATCCCGACCATCTCGCCAAGCTCGCGCGCCCAGAGGCCGCCCGCATTCACTACATATTCGGCGTGGATCGTACCGTCTTTGGTCACCACCTGCCAGCTGCCATCCTTTTGCGCCTTGAGCTCCAGAACGGGATTGCGCAGGTAAATCTCCGCGCCGAGCTTGCGGGCGCACATGGCATAGGCATGGGTGGTGCCGGAGGGATCGAGATGGCCGTCAAGCGGATCATAGAGACCGCCGATGACGCCCTCGACATTGGTGATCGGTGAGAGTTTCCTGATTTCATCGGGCCCGACGAGATGGGTATCAAGCCCCATGTAACGGTGCTTGGCGCGCTCGGCTGTGAGGTAGTCCATGCGGTCCGGTGTGCCCGCAAGCGTGATGCCGCCGACGTGATGAAGGCCGCAGGACTGCCCGGAAAGCTCCTCCAGCTCCTTGTAAAGCTTGATGGTATAGCCCTGCAGCGCCGAGATATTGGTATCGGAATTGATGGTGTGAAACCCGCCCGCCGCATGCCAGGTGGAACCGGACGTCAGTTCCGAGCGCTCGATCAGGGCGATATCGGTCCATCCGAGTTTGGCCAGGTGATAGAGAACGGAGCAGCCGACAACGCCTCCTCCGATAACGGCGACTTTGACATGGGATTTCATGACTTCTCCCCCTTCATTATATTTTATTGCGTCTCTTTATCCAAGCACGGTGAAACTGCTGTCCTTGCTGACTTCGCGGTTACGCGAAAAGGTGCCCATGGACAGGTCGTAAGCGATATTCTCGAGATGGAAATGCACCGGGTCGTGGTCGTGGTCGCGCCCGCCCTCGCATTCGCGGATCAGCTTCTCCATCATCCGCCCGGCGACCGGCGCGTTCTTGAACTGGTTACCGCTGGTGCCGATGGCGAGATAGAAGCCCTCAAGGCTCGACTTGTCGTAGATCGGCACCCAGTCCTTTGTCACGTCATAGAGCGAGACAACGCCCTTGGTCTGGCGCGGCACGCCCATGGAGGGAAAGCGCTGTGCGAGGCGGAGAACCTGCGCGTTCCATTGCTCGGTGAAATCCTCGTTGAAATTGTCGGGATCGACCCATTCCTGAGTATCGCATTTGGGATCCTCGGAACCGATCAGGATATGATTGCCCAGCTCCGGGCGGCAATAGATCCCGGCGTCACTGTCCGAGAGCACGACGCCATCATTTTCATAGTTGAACCCGGCGGGAGAGGGGACATGGGCAACCTCGTGGCGGAGGGCGCGGGTGGTCATCTTCATATCCGCCGATACCCCGGCGATGTCGTTGATCTTCGAGGAATGCGGACCGGCGACATTGACGACGACCGGCGCGTCGATCTCGGTGCCGTCCTTCAGGGTCACGCCAGTGACCCGTCCGCCCGCTTTTCGGATATCGACAACCTCGGCGTTGAACTTGAAGGTCGCGCCATGGGCTTCCGCCGCGCGTTGCGCATTATGGGCGGCAAGCTGCGGATCGCTCACATAACCACCACGCGGAAAAAAGACGCCACCCGGGATACTGTCGCCCGTCGGTTCGCCAAAGGCGGGGTCCTCGGGACGTTTTACCGGTGCGAACTGGTGTGTATCGATAATTGGCAGTCTTTCATGCATCTGCTCCGGCGTCAGATGCTCATAGGGGCAGCCGATCTGGTCCATGAGAGAGCAGATTTTGCGCATAAAGTCGTTATGCGGGATCTTGACGATGAGCGCGCCGGTATCATGGTACTTGATCAGGCTCTTTTCATCCGAAACGCCGATATAGTTTGCCCAGTTCTTCCAGTAGAACCAGCCCTCATAGGCGAGCGCGCAGGTATCCAGGGCGGAATAGTAGGTGCGGATAATGGCGCAGGACGCGGCGGTTGAGCCGTAACCGGACGCGGGAAGCCTGTCGATTGAAATCACCTTGCGTCCCGCCTTGGACAATTCAAAGGCGATGCAGGCGCCGATAACGCCCGCGCCGATAATGATGGCATCATACTTGTCGCTCATCGACAAACCCTCCCTGCGGATGTCCAGTATTTCATAAACTATTTCACCGGCGCGAGAACGGTTGCAAGAAGAAACTGGGCGAACAGCGATGCGGGATAAAGAAATCCAAAAACCATGTCGCTTTCATATAAAAGCGGGTCGGCAGGGGAGTATTTGATTTTTGCCGCAGGGGCCGAATTTAGTGGAATCTGCTACTGTATTTCCACTCATCCGACAGAGTCGCAAAATAAACAGTGATCATTGCTCTCCCACCCCGCATCATTTCATGCCATAATCCGGTTCTGTATATGTGCTTAAGGGGGTACCGCACGGATGAAAAAGCCGGTTCTTGTTCTTCTCCTTACCGGGCTCGCCGTTGCCAGCGGCGCCTACGGGAGTTACGCGACCCTACTCAAGGACAAGACGACAGCTGACGCCGAGACGGTCAGCATCAGAAGCTTCGAGGATTTTTCCACATTTTTTGATGATCGCGGCTATTCGATCCAGAAATGGAAAGAAGGCGAGCAGGACGTGCCGCGCCTTGTCATTATGGATATCCCGGAGGAATGGCGCAAACGGATTGCGCCGGAATTACCGGTGCCTGAGAAAAAGAGGACTTTTTTCCGGCTCACCATTCCGCTTGCCTTCGTCGCCAACCACGGTATCGCACTGGAGCAGAAGAAGTTAAGTAGCCTCAAAAACAAATTGAATACCACGGGCCGTCTGGACCCTGAGGATGTTGAATGGCTAAACGAAAAGGCGGCAGAATATGCGGTGAAAGTTGGGGAAATTGATAAGGAAATCTTCGTGCTGTTGGAGGAGCGCATCGATATCATTCCCCCGTCCCTCATGATTGCGCAAATGGCCGAGGAAAGTGGCTGGGGCACGTCTAGATTTGCGGCGGAAGGAAACGCCCTGTTCGGGCAGTGGAGCTATACGGGCGGCATCAAGCCGGAAGACCAGCGCTCGGGCAAGGGCGACTATCGCATCAAAGCCTTCAAGACGCCGCTCGCCTCGATCCGCGCCTATATGGCCAACCTCAATACCCATGAGGCCTATGCGGGTTTTCGAAAACTCCGGGCGGAACTCCGGGCGAAGGGAAAGCCGATCACCGGGCCTGAACTGGTCGGAACCCTGATTGACTATTCCGAACGGCGGGAAGCCTATGTCAAAATCCTTGAGGAAATCATGGAAAGCAATTCGCTGCCGCCGCTCGATCATGTCCGTCTTGCCGACGGAGAGACGGTTTTTATACGTCTGGATGAATGACGGCGTCAGTCCGAGGCGGCGGCAATGGACGGGGTCATCGCGGCCTTTCTTTTGTCGACGGCCTTGAAGCGCAGGCGGACCAGCCGGTTCAGATTGGTCAAGCCATCGAGCAGGCCCGGAATAACAGTCTCCGACGGCTTTTTCTGCTGCGATAAATGGCGAAGGGCGGTCAACATCGTATCGCTTGAACGCTCGCCGTCATCGGCGAGAACTCCGATCAGGCCAGCCTCTGCCGCGCGGGTTGCCCGGATATACTGTTCCAGCCGCGGGATCGTACGGGGGATGATCAGCGCGCGCTTGTTCATCGACAGGACTTCGCAGAAGGTGTTGTAGCCGCCCATGGCGACAACGGCCGAGGCTTCCTCCATCAAGGTTTCCAGATGGCTGTCAAAGGTGACGGCGCGGACGCGGGGCAGTTTCTGGATGCGGTCGCGGAAACTCGCGCGTGTTTCGGGCGGCATAAACGGTCCTAGCACGAATAGCGCGTTGAGGGGCGGTTGCCGGTTCCCTTCATAGGCGCGCAGCACCCAGTCGGTCAGGACTTCGCCGTCACCGCCGCCGCCGACGGTGACCAATACGTAGGGCTCCGTCATTTCACTTAAAATGGCAGGGTCCGAGACCGAGGTGACGCTGCGCGGAAGATAACCTGTATAGGTGATCTTGCGTTTTATATTCGCCGGGATATCGAGGCCGGTAAGGGGATTGTAAATCTGCTTGACGCCGAAAATCCAGATATCGTCATAGATATCCTCCAGCGCCGGCATCACATTCTTGCGTTTCCATTCAGGACCGAGAAGCGCCGGATCATCGAGAACGTCGCGCAGGCCCAGGACTAGATGTGTGCCGCTTGCTTTCAGCATTTCCAGGGTTTCCGTAACCTCGCCCTTGAGGCCGTAGGGCTCCTTGTCGACAATGAAGATGTCCGGATCGAATGTTTCCGCCGTGTGCTGGATGATCGAGGCGCGCATGGCCAGCGTCTGTTCCGTATCGATATGCAGGCTGAGGGAGGTATATTCCCCGTTTCTCAGCTTGATGATCCCCGGGATGCGGACAAAATCAACGCGGGACTTGAAATCGAAGCTGCCGATGATCGGGGAGCCGGACAGGATGAGGACCGACAAATTCTGGTTCTGCTCCACCAGCGAGTTGGCCATCACCATGCATCGCCTGAGATGGCCAAGGCCAAATGAATCATGGCTATAGATCAGTATGCGCCGAGCGCTTTCGATCCTGTTCATATTACGGCCTCCGCTTTACCCGCTCCGCATATACGAAGTATTCTTACGATGTTCAACGTTATATCTGCGATAAACGGCATTTGCACGAAGAATAGCATGAGTTAACCAAATTCAAGGCATCCGGCCGGGGCATCGCGGATCGCTTCATGCAGTTATGCTGCTGTCTTTCTGATTCTTGCAATACTATCTAAAAGAGGGTTAATTTTTTTGAAAAAAATACCTAATACGTGTATTACAATAAAATAATATATCCTAAAAGTAATAAAATGGTTGCATTAACTATAATAAGATAAATTTTTAATGACATTTTTATAAATTATTTTTATACAAAAATTAATTCAGATACGGAAAAAACCAATTAATATATGGGATTGTAAAAAACATAAAAAAACTTCTATGAAAATTAATTCGATAGTTGCGTAACAGGTATTTTTTAAGATGCGGGAATGGAATTTTTAAGGACCTGAATTTTTAAGGACCGGAAGAACCTGTGCCATTCTCTGAGTAAAATAAGAATAACAAGTTATAGGAGTGTAAACCGCTTGGTTGCCGGGTTCACTTCTTTCAAAATTCTGACAGAACGATTGGGGGACAAAATGACCAAATTACTTCAAAATCTTTGGGCTGATGAAAGCGGCGTTACAGCGGTGGAGTATGCCTTGATGGCGGCGGCCGCGGCGGCCGTGGTCGGCGTTGCCGGGACGGCATTTTATACAAAACTGCAGACGGCGCTTACGAGCATTAATCTGACCGGGTCGGGTAGCAGCACCAGCACCAACTAAAACAAACAACATGTCTTGACTTCCCGGTTATTTCGAAAGCGCTAACCGGGAAGGACGGCTTGCAATGACAAATTTATTCCCTGCATTCGCAATTTTATTGCTATGGGTTGCCGCCTGCACCGATTTGACCGGACGCATCATTCGCAACTGGATCTCGATAGGCATTTTTCTGCTATTCGTGCCTTATGCCTCCTTCAGCAATCAAATGACAGACCTGCCGGGCCACCTGATATGGGCGCTTGCCGTATTCGCCGTGTTTTTTGCAGGTTTCGCGCTTGGCAAGGTTGGCGGCGGCGACGTCAAGCTGGCGACGGTCACGATGCTCTGGGCGGGACCGGATATGGGACTACAGTTCCTGCTCGTCATGGCGGTCAGCGGCGGCGTTCTGGCATTGACCCTTGTGCTGCCGGCGGCGCAGGTGATCCGTGAATGGACGCTGGTCCAGTTAGCGAGGCACATTCCGATACCAACCGGTGCAGCGCGGCAATCGGTTCCCTATGGGGTTGCCATTGCCATCGGTGGGACCGTCGCGCTTTATGGCGGTTACCTGGCGAAGGGGGTGGGATGAGATGAGAAGCCTTATTTTCATAATGCTTTGCGCCATTTTCCTGGGGTCCGCCGCGTATCTTGGCAATATGTACCTGTTCGGTCAGAAGGTAAGCGCCGCGCCCGGCGTCCAATCCGCCGTGCCAATATCGCCCGTCTATGCGCTCCGTCTCAGCCGCGATGCCGAAGCCGGTGAAATGCTTGGAAATGACATGATTGAATGGCGGCGGCTTGAGGCGGGCAACCGCGACAGACGGTACTTGCTTGAAAGCGAGTTGAAGCTTGCGGACTTGAGCGGCGCGGTACTGACCACCTCCCTTGCTGGCGGCACCTTTCTAGAAGCGCAGCATATCCTGCGGCCAAAAGACGCCGGTTATCTGGCGGCGCTTGTTGGCAAGGGAATGCGTGCAAAACCGGTCCGGGTGAGTAATTTAAGCGATTTCGGAGTGCTGCGGCCGGGCGATCATGTCGACGTGATCCTGACCTATACCACGCCGGCACCGGCGGGAAAAGGGATGGAGGTTGCCGTCAAGACCCTCCTTGGGAATATCCGCATCCTTGCCGTGGGAGAGGAAAAGGCAGCGCCAGAGCCGCGGCCAACTTCGGCTGGAAAGGCCGGGACAAACCTGACCCTGGCGCTTCTGGCGAAGGATGTCGAAATTATCGCCGTTGCGGAAAAGGTGGGATCCTTAAGCATTGCCCTCCGAGCATTGAACGACCCTGACGATGGAAATATGGCGGAACTCTTCCCCTCCATTCTCCGGGAAAGTGACGTGATTCCGGATCGAAAATCGCAAGGCGGAACCGTGTTTGCGAAGGCGGCATCCCGGGACATCCGCATCATGCGCGGCGGCGACATCTCGGTCATGACGCTTTCGCAGGAGAGCCTGAATCCGGGTTCGGTCGTTCAGAAATAAGGGAGGGGGCAATGGTGAGCATGAAGCGGAGTTTCCTTATCGCCCTTGCCATCGGGATCGCACTCATTATTGGGCCTGCCGTCCCTGCTTCCGCCGCGAGTGCACCGGCTGACAAGGCAATTTCACTCGACGTCAATCAGGGGCGGCTCTATCCGATACAAAAACCGGTCACGGAAGTGCTCGTCACCAATCCGGAGATCGCAGATATCCAGATCACCTCCTCCAACGGTCTGTTCGTTTTCGGGAAAAAGCCGGGACGGACACAGATCATGGCGCTCACGAGGGAGGGGAAGGTCGTTTTTGACGAAACCGTTACCGTGACGCGGGACGTCACCGTTCTCTCCAACCTTCTCGGGCAGGAGTTTCCCACGAGCAATCTTGCCGTGCAAGCGACGCCTGGGCGGATCGTGCTCAGTGGGCTCGCGCAATCGCCAGCGCAGGCCGAGCAGATTGTCTCCGTGGTGCAGGGATTTCTTGGCGAGGGCGAGAAGATCGTCAACCGGATGGATATGCTCTCACCCTCGCAGGTCAATATCCGCGTCCGCATTGTCGAGATGAACCGCGAGGCGACCAAGGATCTCGGTATCAACTGGGACGTCCTGCTCAATCCGGGGGCGCTCGCCATTGGCCTGATCACCAACCGCTGGCCAGCCGCCTCTGGCAATAGCTTTGTTCCCAATCCCGCGGATCAGGGCCTCGGAAGCAGCGGATTTATCGGATACAAGGGCGGTAACGGCTCGGCTACAGCGGTGATCGACGCTTTGGCGGCGGAGGATTTGCTCACGGTCCTCGCGGAGCCAAACCTGACCTCGCGCTCGGGCGAGACCGCGAGCTTCTTTGCAGGCGGCGAGTTTCCGATCCCGGTCTCCGCAAACAACGATCAGGTGACTATCGCCTTCAAGAAATTCGGCGTCATCCTCGATATCACGCCGACGGTTCTCTCGGATAACAAGATCAGCATTCATATCCGCCCGGAGGTCAGCGAAATTTCGGACGCCGGCGCGGTGGTCGTCAATAATTTCCGCATTCCCGGCATTTCTGTCCGCCGCACCGAGGCGACGATCGAGCTTGCCAGCGGCCAGAGCTTCGCCGTCGCCGGATTGCTCCAGAACCAGACCCGCAACCTGGTCAATGAAGTGCCCTGGCTCGCTGATCTCGCCGTCCTCGGACCGCTGTTCCGCTCCACCAAGTACCGCAACATGGAGACTGAACTGGTGATCATTGCGACGGCGAATATCGTCGAGCCGCAGCAGAACTACAGCTACGCCACACCGACGGATGGTTACCGGCCGGCGGATACGTTCGAGAAAATGACCACCGGCAAGGTCGCGCGGCCTGGGTTGCCGCCGGAAATTCCGCAAAGCCAGGGGCAGGGCGGCCTCACCCTGAAGGGCCCGGCGGGCTACATCTATTAACGGGTTGGGAGACAGGAAAATGCAGAGAAAATCCATAAGGATCGTGATGCTGGCGGCGGCCGCCGCGATACTTTATGGCTGCGCTGAGGAACCTTTGCCAACCTCCGCCGTCGCGGCCCGGCAAGCGAATGAAATTCTCAGCCGGACCTATGCGATGCAGTTTACGCTTGATGCGGAAAAGCATACCCTGATCTCCGAGGACGGCCT
Organism: Sneathiella sp.; assembly: GCA_021741195.1. Taxonomy (GTDB): domain Bacteria; phylum Pseudomonadota; class Alphaproteobacteria; order Sneathiellales; family Sneathiellaceae; genus Sneathiella. The sequence goes on from JAIOYL010000062.1 coordinate 16,922, forward strand.
GCCGCTGCAGGCGTTTCTCGGCAATCTCGCGACTGATCCGCCCGGATTGATCGAGCTCCGGCCCGCCGGTCCGGAGATCGACGCGCGCGAGCTGATGGAAACGCTCGAAAAATCCGGCATCTACCGGCTAAGTGAAATTGCGATTCTACCGGTTGATACTTCCCAAAAAACAACACCGGGTTTGCGGCTCGAGGCCACCTTCTATCTTTATAAGCTCGCTGTCTGCCGTGATTATCTCGATCAGCGGAAACTGGATCACGTGGCGCTCTCATCGCCGGGTTTCGGCTGCGCGGTCGAACGGAACCTGATGCTGAGCCTCGCCCGTCCCTCGGACTGGCGGCAGGGCAGGCGGTTGGCCCCACCCTCCGCGCAAAGCGATGCGAAGGCGGTCTCGACGCTCTATGAAATGCCGCCGACCCCCTTTCCGGCGGCAGGTCAGTAGGAGGGAGCGGGGGATGGCACGGAACGCAACGCCTGAAATCGTGACTTTTCCACCCGTTGACGGTCAGTCACTTGCCGCTGCCT
>JAIOYL010000063.1 GCA_021741195.1 Sneathiella sp.
AACCAGCAAAATCATCGCTAAACCCCGATTTAGTCGTCGGCTTCTTCAGTTTCTTCTTCGCCGGTTTCGCGATCCGTATCTTCAACTGCCCCTTCTTCCTCGTCGGTCGCCGGCTCAACTGTCGGTGCCGCGATTGTCGCGATCGTGAAGTCACGGTCCGTAATTGTCGGATGGGTGCCTTCAGGCAATTTTACCTCGGAGATATGGACGCTGTCGCCGATGTCGTGATTGAGAAGGTCAATCTCGAGGGCTTCCGGAATGTTCCCCGCGGGTACCATCATCTCGACTTCATGACGCACGATATTCAACACACCGCCGCGTTTCAGGCCGATGCATTCTTCCTCATTCAGGAAGCGAACGGCAACCATGACGGCAATCTGCGATTTCGCGGAAACACGCAGGAAATCCACATGCACGGGCGTGTCGTAAATCGGGTGAAGCTGCATATCCCGGGGAAGGACATTGTGCTTGGCCGATCCGACCTGCACCGTATAGACGGTTGACAGGAAGGCATCCCGGTGGATTGTCTTCACAAGTTCCTTTGTTTCCAAAGAAACGCAAATGGGGTCTTTTTTGTCACCATAGATGACGGCGGGTGTCCGTCCGTCACGACGCAATGCACGGGAGGTCCCCTTTCCTGCCCGATCACGCGTTTCTGCAATTAAAACTGCATTTTCGCTCATTATATTTCTCCTAAGTAACGAGCAACACCGGGACGAACCCGGTGCCAAAATGGCGCGTGCCTCCAGGGGTGCCAGCGCCGCGGAATACCTGTCCGGTTAATCGAACAGGCTGGAAACCGAAGTTTCCTTGGAAATTCTGTACATTGCCTCGCCAATTAGCGGGGCAATGGATATCTGCCGCATTTTCTTGGAGACCCGGAAGGCCTCCGTCGCCATGATACTGTCTGTCGTCACCATTTCATCGAGCGCAGATGAATTGATCCTTGCAATCGCGCCGCCCGACAATACGCCATGGGTCACGTAGCCAGACACGCTTTTCGCGCCTTTTTCCATCAGCGCCGCTGCAGCGTTGCACAGGGTTCCGGCACTATCGACAATATCATCGACCAGAATGCAGCGCTGATCCTTAACGGTGCCGATAATATTCATGACTTCTGAAACACCAGCTTTTTCACGGCGCTTATCCACGATTGCAAGGTCGGCGTCAAGCCTTTTAGCATAGGCTCGTGCGCGGACAACACCGCCAACATCAGGCGATACAATGGTGATATCTCCGCCGCGACCGTAATGTTTTTCAATGTCTGGGACAATTACCGGGGCGGAAAAGAGATTGTCTGTTGGAATATCGAAGAACCCCTGGATCTGCCCAGCGTGAAGATCCATGGTCAAAACCCGGTCCGCGCCTGCCGTGGTGATCAGGTTGGCGACCAGCTTTGCCGAGATCGGCGTTCTCGGGCCTGGTTTCCGGTCTTGGCGGGCATAACCGAAATAGGGGAGCACTGCCGTGATTCGGGCTGCAGACGCCCGTTTAAGGGCATCAATACATACCAGCAGTTCCATTAAATGGTCGTTGGCGGGAAACGAGGTCGGCTGAATAATGAAAAGATCTTCACCGCGCACGTTCTCGTGGATTTCAACAAAAACCTCCATATCCGAGAAGCGCCGGACATCTGCATCAGTCAAAGGGAGTTTCAGGTAGCTCGTAACGGCTTCAGCCAATGGTCGGTTGCCATTTCCCGCAAGCACTTTCATAGGAACGGTCCTTCAGCCAATTTAAGGGCTCTGTCCAATCAAAAACACAAACTGTCCCTAGCTCGAAAGCGACATAGCGGCGACAGCGGGCGGAACTTACCAAGGGCCTCGCGCCCTGTAAACGGTATAAACGCCGTTTTTTGAGGGTTTCGGCAAATAAACATCATGATTTCGATTTAAAATACTTGGGTTCGCTTTTTTTGAGCAAGTTGTAAACGCCGTCGGCGCCGCCTTTGGCCGCCATAAATGCCGTAGCGCCCCAGGCGCCATTAAGAGAGCCGGCTTTGATTCTGTTGCGTTGCTGGACTTTGCCGACCTGTTCGCCGTTTCGCCGCTCCAGGCTCCAAGTTAATTGTATGATCTGGGTTTCAAATTTCGGGGGTGACAGGTCCGCCTTTCCCCGGACAATGAAGTTGGCTCCTTTTTCTGTCGGCAGCACATCAAGCCCGAGCTTCACCAATTCTTCCTGAATGGCGGCGGCGAGGCTCTCGGCGCCATCCCCTGGCGCGCCCTTGACGATCGGAACAAATATTACAGGCTTGTCGAGCGTTGCGAAATTGACGCCATCGCCGCCGAGGAGTCGATCAATATTACTGGCGGATTTGAGGGCAATTACGTCAATGCTTTTTGCAGACATGTCCAATGGTTCAACTGCATCAGGAAGTTTTTCCGCCGTATAGAGCCCGGTATCCCGGTTTTGTGGATCATAAATTGTCCAGCTCAGATACCGGCCATCCGGTTTTTCAATGATCTCACCCTGTACATAGTAGCGGTCAGGAATGGCATCGCCAGTAAAGGCCGGAATGCCAAGGTTCTGTAGTTTCGCCGCAATGGCTGTATTAAGGTCAGGAGGGCCGTTCTTGACCGCCTCGACATAGAGCGAGGCGCGGGGACCAGGCGCCGCTCGCCAGGAGGATTTTACCTCCGGCTGGAACGGCCTTTGCAGCGGTTGGCATGCGGCGACGAAGGCCAGAGACAAGACCAGTAGATACTTTATGCAAAATTTACATGGCACAGGTCGCAAGCATCCCCAGCAGACAAATTATAATAAAAATTACCATATACGGCATTTAGTTCCTCAAGTACAAGGGGGCTGCGGTTTTAAAGGGCTGTGTTACGCCTTCAAGGCGATCGCGGATAACTGCCGCCCGTAGTCAGGTTCGCCGCGTTTTATCATGCGCCGGTAGCTGTAAAAAAGATCTTCCTCCGCACATGTGTCATTTTCGAGCATATCCACTGCGTCGATCTCTAGCATTTCCAGACGATCCCGGACGAACCCCTTTAAATCAAACATGTGATGACCAGGGCGGACCGAAGGAATGAAAAATTTCTTTGACCGAGGGTCGAGGGCCAGAAACGGCTCCGGGAATGCTGGTCCAACTTCATAAGACTTTTGCGCAATCGCCGGTCCGATCGCCGCTCTAATCATGGATCGCCTTGCGCCAAGTTCAATCATTTTTTGAACCACGTTCCCGCCGATATCCACAACGGCACCTTTCCAGCCGGAATGGGCCGCGGCGATTACCCCGTTCGTCTCATCGGCAAACAGAATGGGCACGCAGTCAGCCGTCAGAATACCAAGCGAGAGGCCCGGGACATTGGTGACCATCGCATCGGCCTTGGGCCTCGGTTTTATCTCGGTATCATTGCGAAGGACGATGACATCTCCGCTGTGAACCTGATAGAGCGTCCTTAAATCTGCTACTCGATGCCCGATCACGGCCATTGCCCGTGCGCGGTTTTCGGCGACATTTTCAGGACTGTCATGGGAGCCGGGCCCGCAATTCAGGCCGCGATAAATGCCCGTGGAAACACCGCCTTCGCGCGTAAAGAAGCCGTGCGCGATACCATTCCTCTCCAAAAGCCGACTTTTTAACATCTTTGGCCCTGTCCCTAATTTCCAAAACCTTCCGGCGGCGCAAGCATATTATGAGACAAGGCCAGTGTTTTGAAAAGGGTTCCCATTTCTTCGGCGCTGGTCAGGCGTCTCAGATCAGCCATTAGTTTGCGGCGCTGGGCCTTTGACGCATTGCGGACGAGGAGATGACAGCGCGCCTCAATCCCGAGCCGCTCCAGAAACCGTCCCTGCGTCGTCGGGCCGTCTATGCGGATATTGGCAGTCTTGGCGATTTTGACGAAATGCCCGAATTTGACATGGGCAGTGAGGTCCGCCTCTCCCGGTGCCGTCAGCGGATCCGAGAAACCGTGCCGCCGCATTGCCTGAAAACTGTCGCCGATTTGACCGGTCATGGCTCCGTAATCAATGATCAGCGCCGCGCCGCCCGCACGGGCGAGGATATTGCTGATTTTGCCGACGAGGTTGTCGGCCTCCGGACAGGTTTCGAAAATATCGCCGTCTTTTACCAACTCGACTTCGGCATTTACGGGAGTGGGCTTTGATGAGAGTGCATAGTCAAAGCGGTTATCCTTGCAGCTCACCAGCCGCTCATACCAATCGCCGGATTTATACATATACTGGTGAATGGGGAGTGCGTCGAAAAACTCGTTGGCAATGAGAATAAGCGCGGCATCTCTCAAATCCGGCATTTCGTCATGCCAATGGGCATCGAATTTCTTCAGCTTTTCTGCCTGTTTCGTTTTGAGCCTTGTGCTGGTTTCGACAAGATGGAGTTGCATAGCGTCGATGAATTCAGGCGCGAGCTTGGCACTGTGAAGCGCGTCCGCCATCAGGGTGCCGTTGCCGGGACCGAGTTCCACCAGATTGAATTTCTTTGGTGCCCCCAGTTTCGCCCAGACATCCACCGCCCAGAGACCGATCAATTCGCCGAACATCTGGCTGATCTCCGGGGCGGTGATAAAGTCACCCGTCTTTCCGAAGGGATCTTGCGCGGAATAATATCCATATTCCGGATGCGTCAGCGCGATCTGCATATAGTCGTGAAGCGACAACGGGCCTTCATTATCGATCCGGGATTTCAGGATTTTGCCAAGCGCGTTCATGCGGTCGCAGGCGGTTTCCGGAACAGGAAGTAAAGCCCAATGGCAAGCATCGGGAGCGAGAGAAGCTGGCCCATCGTAAAGCCGCCGATCAAAAAACCGAGAAAGGCGTCGGGCTGACGGAATAGCTCTACAATGCTACGGGCCAGGGCATAACCGGCGATAAACAGGCCCGTCAGAAAGCCCGGCTTTTCGGCAAAGCGAGTGCGCCTGAAGATCAGCATCACCGTGAACAGCAATGCGCCCTCCAGCAACGCCTCATAAATCTGGCTGGGATGGCGCGGGATATCGCCGCCGCCCGGAAAAACCACCCCCCAGGGTACGTCCGTTACACGGCCATAAAGTTCACCATTGATAAAATTGGCGAGGCGGCCGAAAAACAGCCCGATCGGCGCGACAATCGATAACAGATCGGCAAACGCCAGTATGGAAATCTTCTGCTTCCGCGCAAACAGGATCGTTGCGGTAACGACACCTAAAAAGCCGCCGTGAAACGACATGCCGCCCTGCCAGACCATGAAAATCTCCGACGGATTGGCGAAGTAAAATTCCGGCTTGTAAAATAGGATATAGCCGAGCCGGCCACCAAGAATAACGCCAAGCGTTGCCCAGACCAGAAAGTCGTCGACCTGCTTGTCCGTCACCTTCGATCCAGGGCTCCGGGCCAGGCGCATCATCAAACGCCAGCCAATAATCAGACCTGCGACATAGGCAAGCGCATACCAGCGGATGGCGAAGGGGCCGATCTGAAAAATGACAGGGTCCATGGCGGGAAAGGCGATTGCCAAAAATTGTGTCGATAAGGTCATGCGGGATACTATATAAAGCTAAAAGCGGCATACGCAAGCAGATCGCAGCCGGAACGGTTGCTTTCACCAAATTCTCTTGCCATTATGCGCGGCAAATGTATGAGGAGTTCGAGCTATGCAGACAAATTCGCGCCTATTCGATGATCTGGCCCGCCTGGCGACGGGCGCCCTCGGGACGGCACAGGGCGTTAAGGCGGAATGGGAAAATCTGTTCCACCAGCGACTGGAACGGTTCATCGGCGAAATGGACCTGGTCCCGCGCGAGGAATTTGACGCTGTAAAGGCCATGGCTGTGCTCGCCCGCGAAGAAAATGAAGCTCTCAAGACACGTTTAGCTTCGCTCGAAAAGCAGGTGGCCGTTCTGTCCAAAGCTCCGCGGTCGGGAAAGCCCGTGGCCGGAAAGGCCAAACCCGCAACGTCGGCCAAATAGCTTTTTTTGGCAATACCTGCCGAAAACGGTGGGCAGCATATTTATTTATCCACAGGAAAAAAGCGTCAGGACTACTTTCTTTGTTGCGCCGCCACGCAAGGCGGATTACGCTATATTTATGGCGCTGGAATATTTGTGGCACCATATATGGCCTGTAGTAGATTTCCTTGCTGGCTGCGGTTTGGGCCAAGTTACAGAGCGGCAGTCGGAGAGGATGGTTCTGAAAGGAATGGCTCGATGACGTCCTTGTACCTCACTCACGAAGAACGCGAAGAATCCAATCCCCTTGATCTCGTTGAAAGCATTATCGTTGACAATGACTGGTCCTTTGACCGTCAGGGAAATAACGAACTGACTGTCGGGGTGGAGGGAAGCTGGTGCCAGTATCATCTCTGGTTCTCCTGGCGGTCCGATCTTCGGGCCGTTCATTTTTCCTGCGCCTACGATATCAAGATACCGGATCGTCAGTATCCGGCCATCTATGAATTACTGGCACGGGTAAATGAGAGAATGCCGGTCGGGCATTTCGATACATGGCGTGAGGAAGGGATGGTTCTTTTTCGTCACTCGCTGCTGTTGAGCGGGGCGTCGGACGTGACCAGCGAGCAGATTCAGTCGCTCGTGGAAATCGGGATGAGCGAACTTGAGAAATTTTATCCGGCCATCCAGTTCTGTCTCTGGGGTGGGAAAACACCAGAGGAAGCCATCGACGCCGCAATGTTTGAAACCGTGGGCGAGGCCTGATCAATGACACTCGCCGTGCTGCTTGTCGGCTCCGGCAAGATGGGACAGGCGATGCTGGGTGGATGGATCGAGGACAGGATCGCGCCCGCCAGTATCGTTGCCATCGATCCGAACCCCGAAAATTTGGCGGTGGCCCTGGATATGGGGTGCCGTGGATTTTCCTCCGCCACACAGATCCCGGACGATTTTCAGCCTGATGTGATGGTGCTTGCGGTCAAGCCGCAGATGATGACCGAAGTGCTGCCGACTTTCCGGTTCTTTGCTGAAAAAGGAGCGCTTGTCCTTTCCATTGCTGCGGGCACGCGGATTGCCAGGTTTGAAGACGCTTTCGGTACTGGCGCGGCAATTATCCGGGCCATGCCGAATACCCCGGCGGCGGTTCGGCAGGGAATGATCGTCTGTTGCTCGAACCCGAATGTATTGCCTGAGCAGGAGCGATGCTGCAATATGCTGATGGGCGCCATTGGGACGGTTGCCTGGGTTACGGATGAAAATCTGATGGATGCGGTAACAGGTCTGTCAGGTTCCGGCCCAGCCTATGTTTTTTACATGATTGAGGCGATGGCGGCGGCCGGCGTGAGCGTCGGGTTGCCCGAAGATCTTGCGATGAAGCTTGCTGAAGGGACCGTCGCCGGGGCAGGTGCCTTGGCGCTGCATTCGAGCGAGACAGCGGCCCAGCTGCGCCGGAATGTGACCAGCCCGAATGGCACTACAGCGGCGGGGCTTGAAATCCTGATGGGCGAAGATGGGCTTGGACCGCTTATGCAAAAAGCAGTCGCCGCCGCGACGAAACGCTCAAAAGAGCTCGGATGATCTGAAAATTCCTTCCAAATACCCTTTAAAGTAGTATTTTAAGATACCATATGCATTCATGAACTCTATCAAGGATAGGAACATGAGCGATAAACCGGCATCAGACAACGCCAATACGACCGCTTCCACGACTACTAGTGGTGGCGGAGGCGGGGCGCCCGCGAGTGGCGGTGGCGCGCCGACGGTGGCGGGTGGATTGATCATCCCGGACCTCAGCGCCATCACCACCATGCAAAATGACAATATGCAAAAAATGACGGCGGCTGTTCAGGCTGCGTCACAAGGTTTGCAGAGCATTGTTTCCATGCAGAAGGACACCCTGCAAAAGGCGATCGGCAGCCTGCAGACGTCCCTCAACACTTCCGTGACGGGGTCCGGCGCGGGCCCTGGGCAGGTTCCGGATGTCCAGTCGCAAATCGATAGCCTGAACGCCACTATTGAAAATCTGAACAAGTCGGCCGAAACCCTGACCGCCTCGACGAACAAGTCGTTTGAGGCCATCAATCAGTCGATGGAGCAATCGCTGGCTTCGATAGAGCAGGTCGCGCAAAAATTTTCTTCCGGCGGATAAGGAGGATGATTTTCAGAGGCGTTTGTCCTAGCATCTCAAGTACATTCAGGAGATGTGAGGCAAATGGAAAAAGAAATAAATTTTGATGATTTTTTGAAGGTTGATATCCGTGTAGGCGTCATTATTGCGGCGGAAGAATTTCCCGAAGCGCGCAAACCCGCGTTCAAGCTGAAGATAGATTTCGGCGATGAAATCGGGATCCGGAAAAGCTCGGCCCAGATTACGGCTCTCTATAAGCTTGAGGAACTCGTCGGCAGGCGGGTTGCCGCCGTCGTTAATTTTCCGCCGCGGCAGATTGGACCGTTCATGTCGGAAGTTCTGGTGCTTGGCTTCAGCGATAAAGCAGGCGCCATTTCCCTGATAGCGCCGGATCATGATGTACCGGTCGGGGGGCGCCTTCATTAACTTGTTGAAGAGGGACCTGGAATGGGCGAGGAGAAAGAGAAGACGGGAGATGATACTGGGGCGGATGCCGAGATGCCGGCGCCGCCGGATTTATCCTCCTTGTTTCAGAAACAGATACAGCAGATAAATGACGCTTGTCAGAAGGCCAGCCAGGCATTTTCCGTCTTCAAGGCCCGTGATCAGGATGTTGCGACGCTCACGCAAAGTTTAACAACGGAAGTTAATCAGATTTTTATGTTGGCGGCGGCGGCCAAAACCCCGCAGCTTGCCATGGCGACAATTCCGCCGGGTCTTGCCCTCGCCAATACGGCGTTTGCCTCCGTCCCGGTCACGGAGCAGAAAACGGCCGCGGAAATTCAGCAGGCATTCGCGCCCTTCAGCAGTTGATCGATCTATCGCGGCAGGCGGATTTCAATCCTCAATCCGTCTGCGGGCGAGGTGCCGAGCGCAATCTGCCCGCCATGACCGTGGATGACGTCTCTTGCGATTGTCATCCCAAGACCGCTGCCGCCCGTTTCCAAATTACGTGATGGATCAAGACGGTAGAAGGGCCGGAAGACGTCTTTACGGTTTTCTTTCGGAATGCCCGGCCCGTCGTCGTCAATGACGATAATGATTTCGGATTTGCTGGCCTTGATACTGATCCAGATTTCCGTCGCATACCGCGCGGCGTTGTTGATCAGATTGGTAATACAACGCTTGAAGCTGTTCGGACGGATGAAGGCCCTTAACTCGTCAGGCGCCTCGAGGGATACCGCAGCCCCCTGCCGCCGGGCATTTATAACAATATCATGGAACAACTCGGGGATATCGGTGTCCTCCACCGCTTCCGCCTCTTGTCCGCGGGCGAAGGCAAGATAGCCTTCGACCATTTTTTCCATGTCTGCGACATCACCAATGAGACTTGCCTTGCTCTCGTCGTCAGGCATCATGGCCAATTGCAGTTTCATACGGGTAAGCGGCGTGCGCAGATCATGGCTGACACCAGCCAGCATTTCGGTGCGCTGGGTGATCTGCCGTAAGATCCGGTGCTTCATGACATGGAAGGCGCGTGAGGCCAGCCGTATTTCCTGAGCGCCACTCGGCTTGAAATCCTCGACGAACTGGCCTTTCCCGAATTGCTCCGCGGCGGTGCCAAGTTGCCGGATCGGACGCATCTGATTGCGCAGAAACAATAGGGCGATGCCCAGCAATACGAGAGAAATGGCGACCATCCACATGACAAAAATATAGGTCGTTGTTGAGAAAAGCCGTTTGTCATGGACAATCACCTGAAGGACGGCGTCGGGAAGCTGGATCAGGATAATAACCGATTCAAGCTTTGAGTTGGTTGAAATAGTGAAGGTGCGGGCGGGCAAACTTTCCTGTAGCGCACGCGCCAAATGGCTTTCCAGAAATCCGTAGTCCTGTGGCTTTTCGCTTCCTTCAGGCAATTTCGCGCCCGGATCGATACTGATCGCAAGCCGCATGTGTCCTCTTGCCGTGCTCAGGATATCGGCTTCTGACGCTTCACCAGGAAACCGGTCACGAAGCGAGATCACTGTGGCAACATCCCCGGCAACACCTTGTGCGAGACGACGGGCGACATCATCCCAGTGTCGTTCATAAAATATGTAGGTTACGAGGATCTGCAGAAGAAGAGTGGGCAGGACGACAATCAGGATCGACCGTCCAAATAGCGTCCGAGGCATAACGTTTTTGAGAAATTCCACCGTAATATACTGATATATTTCCTTCAATACGGCTAGTCCGCCCATAGAACATATCCCTCGCCGCGAACGGTTTGCAGATGACGGGGAAGTTTCGGATCGTCTTCGATCTTGCGCCTGAGCCGTGTTATCTGGACATCGACAGCGCGGCCCTGGTTACCGCTGGTGACTGACAGGTCATCGCGGCTGACCGGAACCCCCGGCGTCGCGGCAAGAGATTTCAACAGAAGCGACTCACCTGATGTCAGATTGATAATCTGCCCGTCTTTGAGAAGTTCACCTCTCTCGATATCAAAGGTAAAGCGGCCAAAATGCAGTTCCTTCAATTTCTCAATTTTAGCGCGCCTCAAAATGGCGTCAATTCGAAGCAGGAGTTCCCGTGGTTCGAACGGCTTACTTAGATAATCGTCGACACCGGCTTCCAATCCGGCAATCCGGTCTTCTGCGTCCCCCATCGCCGTCAGCATCAAAATCGGTATTTCGCGGCTCGCGCCAGCAACAGCTCGCAGTCTTTTCGCCAGATCGAGGCCGTCGCCGCCCGGCATCATCCGGTCGAGAACAACGAGATCGAAAGAGAATCCTGACATCTTGTTCCGAGCAATTTCTGCATTCGTTGCCGTCGAGACCCGAAAGCTGTTATCCATTAGGTACCTTCGGAGAAGGGAAAGCAGCCGTGCGTCATCGTCAACAACAAGAATATGAGGCGCATTGTCCATCATTGTCTCACCACTCGACGAATTTCATATTCACGGCTTGAGTATTCCATCCAGAATTTTATCCCGATTGGTATCATTTATCAGCCCTGATAGTACCTTGCGATAGCCGGCAACAGCATCGCCGCCAGCCTCTCGAAAGGCGCGGGCGACGAGATCCCGCTGCACGCGGCTAAGTTTCTGCTCCAGCTTTCGGCCTTCCTCGGTCAGATAAAGGCAACGTTGCCGCCGGTCTTCGATACCGGTTCTCTGTTCGATGAAGCCGCGCGTGATCAGGCTGCTCAAAACCCGGTTCAGACTTTGTTTTGTTATACGTAAGATGTCCAGCAGTTCCGATACCGTCATCCCTTCATTCCGCCCGACAAAATGAATAACCCGGTGATGGGCGCGACCAAAATTATAGTCTTTTAATATCTGATCGGGCTCCGCCGTGAAGTCCCGATAGGCAAAAAACAGCAGTTCTATGCTCTGTCTCAGCTCTTCTTCGCGCAGAAAAAGAGGGTTGTTTCCTGATTTTACGTCAGTCATGTTGACATATATTTCTCATAATGTTACAAAATCACTACTCGATTCGACATAATCGAACCCTATATGGGATTATACGATATATAATAACTCAAGGTGCTTTATTATGGATACCTCCTCTTTTGCAGATCGTGACGGCTTCATATGGTTTAATGGTAAATTGGTACCATGGCGGGATGCAAACATCCATGTGCTAACGCATGGCCTGCATTATGCCAGCAGTGTTTTCGAAGGGGAACGGGTCTATGACGGCGAAATCTTCAAACTAGAGGAGCATACCAACCGATTGATCGAATCCGCGCGCATTCTCGGTTTCAAGCTTGAGCAGACCGCCGGGGAAATCAACGAGGCCTCGCGTCAGACCGTGATCGCCAACAAGATCGTTGATGGCTATGTTCGTCCGGTCGCCTGGCGCGGTTCCGAAATGATGGGTGTTTCCGCCCAGAACAACCGGATCAATCTTGCAATCGCCGCCTGGGTCTGGCCGAGCTATTTTACACCCGAAGCGCGGATGAAGGGCATCCGGCTGAAATTGTCGCACTGGAAGCGGCCGTCGCCAGAAACGATCCCCACCAAGTCGAAAGCCGCCGGGTTATATATGATCTGCACCCTGAGCAAACACCAGGCAGAATCGGAAGGTTTCGATGATGCGTTGATGCTTGACTACCGGGGCCGTGTTGCCGAAGCCACCGGCGCCAATATTTTTTTCGTGCGTGACGGTGCGTTGCATACGCCGACACCGGACTGCTTCCTTGACGGCATTACCCGCCGGACAGTTATTGATCTCGCCAAGGCGCGCGGGATTGACGTGATCGAGCGCGCGATCATGCCCGAAGAAATGGGCGATTTTACGGAATGCTTCCTGACGGGAACAGCGGCAGAAGTGACGCCGGTCAGCAGTATCGATACTTTTCAGTTCACGCCGGGTGCCGTTTGCCAGCAGCTAATCAAGGATTATGAAAGCTGCGTTCGCCAGAAAGTCGCCGCATAAACAGTTGAAAAATGGATGGTTAACGAATACCCGCCCGCACATGACGGAGGCGGGTATTTTGTTTTTTAGGAATTTTCAGCTAAAATAGTATATATGGGGGCATAAGAGCACTGAACTTGTGTAGATTTTGAGGATGTGGGTGGCAATGATTATCAAGCGACTTGGAATGGCATTGGGACTGGTTTTAATCAGTGCCCCGATGGTGAGCGCTAATTTTCAGAAAGGTCAAAACGCTCTTGATCAGAATGACGCGGCCGCTGCTGTAGCGGAGTGGCGGAATGATGCGACACAGGGAGATGCCAAAGCTCAATTCAGTCTTGGTCAGATTTTTGAAAAGGGCGCTGATGGCGTTGAGGCAGATTTGACAGAGGCGTATGCCTGGTTCAAGCTGGCCGCCGCGCAAAACCTCGGCGATGCTAAGGAAGCGCTGGAACGTGTCCACGCCAAAATGTCCCAAGATGAGATTGATGAAGGAAAAGCCAAATCAGTAGCCACGCTCGGTGCTTGGTATCGCCGGTTTACAGGGCAGGATGAGGCCGCTTTTCAGGAAGAAAAAGCTGCCGCAATGGCGCAAAAAGAACAACAGCAACCGACTCAGGAAGATCGGCATGCCGCAGACCAGCGCGCCGAGACCCAGCGGGCGCTGATTGCGCAGCGCAAAGCTGAGGCTGAAGCCGCGGCGAAGGCCCTGGAAGAGAGCCGCGAGGCGGCCATTACCGCCGCCCAGCAACAGGCGGAAGAAGCAAAGCGTCAGGCTGCTTTGCGTATGCAGGAAATAGAAGAACAAAAGCGGCGGTTGGCCTTGAAAGAAGCACAACAATATCCACAAGTGCAGGATGACGCTCGTGCCCGTCTGGCAGCGTTGATGGCGAAGCAAAGCGGCGCGCCCGTTCAGGCGGCACCGGCGCCGGAACCAAGGGCGGAAATAAAACCCGTTACCATGGCGGCCGTCGAGTCAGCACCGGCTAAGGTGTCGGCTCCGGCCCAGACAGTCGACGCGGTGAGCAAGCCCGCGCCGCGCCCTGTCGCAACTGCTGAAACAACTGTTGAAGAGCCTGTTGCGGTGCCGAAACTGGCTGTCGAACCCGAGACCGCCGGCGAGATCAAGCAGGCCGCGCTTTCGGTTGCACCGCCGCCTAAACCCGGCGGATCGGATGTTGCGCTTCAGGACGTCAGCCTCACGCAGAAGAAAATTTCTATTCCGCCAAAAGAGGAGTTGGCGGTGCCCGGCCTTAAAAGCATGAAAGGCCTGAATGAGGATGCTGTCGTTGAAATATTCGAAAGCGCTAAGCTCGCCGACCTTGATACCGCCGCGGCGCAAGCCGAGATTGAAGAATCTCTGGTTCGCATCGAAGCGTTGAAATGGTCATTGATCTCAGGCGCCAAGGGCGATAAGGCTGCGCCGAAAATGAACAAGGTTCTGATGTCGAAAATGACGCCGGTTCAGATCGCGGAAGCCAACAGGCTGGCCGGTCAATGGTTGCTTGAACGGCAGAAAAACCTTTAAACGAACCTGTTTGGGTTTATGTATTGGATTTCCAGCGATGGGCGGCGTTGAAATCGCTCTGCCGCTCCTTGACCCAGGTTGTCTCTCCCTCCGTGCTTGTCTCCTGTTTCCAGAAGGGGGCTTTGGTTTTCAGCCAGTCCATCAGAAAGAGCGCGGCGTCAAAGGCGTCCTGGCGATGCGGTGAGGCAGTAACCACCAGAACGATGGGCTCTCCGAGCGCCATGTCTCCATAACGGTGGATGATCAGGCTGACCTGCAGGTTCCAGCGGTTGCGCGCCTCATTTTCGATTTTCTCAAGCTCCCGCTCCGTCATACCCGGGTAATGCTCAAGGGTGAGGCCAGTCACGGGCGATCCGTCATTGAAATCACGGACGAGGCCGGTAAAGCTGACGACGGCGCCAATATCGGTCCGCCCTGCCGTAAGCGCCTCGATTTCAGCGCCAATATCGAAAATTTCGCGCTCGACCCGGATCACGTCAACCTCCGGTCACGGGCGGGAAAAAAGCAATCTCGTCCCCGTCGTCGAGGGGAATATTCTCAGTGACATATTCCTGATTGACGGCAATCCGCACAACTTCAAGATCGCTGAAGATTTCGGCGAAAGCGGGCCCGCGCGCTTTCATCCAGCGCACAAGGCTGTCGATATCAGCCCTCTCCTCGGACCAGTCGACGGTTTCCGCTGACATCTGAAGCTTGGTTTTCAACCAGGCGAAATACAGTATTTTCATTTGAGCAGCTCCGAAAAGGGTAAAAAAGTGACCAGATCACCCTTTTCAATATGGGTAACATCGTCGTCGATTTCGATCAGGCCATTGGCCCAGACGAGGGAAGATAACACACCGGAGCCGTCAGTATGAAATTTTTCCACGGTGCCGATGGCATGCGGTCCGGACGAGTAGCGCCCGCGGAGCCATTCGGTACGGCCCGGCTTCTTATTTAGCGAAAAGCCCGCCTTTGCTTTGAACGAGAGCATTTCCATGTCCGTCAGACCGCCTAATTTTGCCACGAGCGGCCTCACGAATTTCAGGCTGCAGACAAGGGCGGCGATGGGATTTCCGGGTAGGCCAACAAAAGCCGAATTGCCAATTTGACCGAGCGCGAGTGGTCGGCCTGGCTTGATGGCGATGCGCCAGAAATGAAGATGGCCGATTTCACCGAGCGCCGTTTTCACATGATCTTCATCGCCCATTGATACGCCGCCGGAAGTGACCACCAGATCATGACTTTTTGCGGCGGTTTCAAGGGCATTCCGGATCGTCTCAAGCCCATCCCTTAAAATGCCAAGATCGGTCACCTCGCAGCCGAAGGCGCGAAGTGTCGGCGCCAGAATAAAGCGGTTGCTGTCATAAATGCTGCCGGGGAATCTGTCGCCTCCCGGATTGACCAACTCGTCGCCCGTGGAAAAAAGAGCGACTCTCGTCCGCCTGTACACCGAAACCGAAACTGTTCCTATTGAAGCAAGATAACCCACTTCCTGCGGCCGGAGCTTGGTGCCTTTCGACAGCAACAATTGGCCTTCCCTGATATCCTCTCCTGCTTTTCGGCAATTCGCGCCGGGTTTGAGATTTACCGGGAGAAGAATATTACCGTCCTCAAGGGTCACATCCTCGATCATCGCCACTGTATCAAATCCGGCTGGCATAACCGCTCCGGTCAGTATTTTGATGACCTGGTCTTTTTTCGCCTTACCGGAAAAGGGGTGTCCGGCGGCGCTGGTACCGGCAATCCCGCGCGGGTGTCCCGGATTATTTTCATAGTCCGAAAAAGAAAAGGCAAAACCATCCACTGCGGAATTATCGGCAGGAGGGACATTTACGGGGGCAAAAATATCTTTGGCCAGAATTCGCCCCGCGCAATCGCTGAGCGGACAAAGCTCCGTGCTAACGATCCGCGTTGCTGCTTTTGCAATTTTATCGAACGCTTCGGCGGCGCTGATCATTTCGGCCGCATTTGCGAAACAGTCGTCAGCCAGCCGTTTCATGGGTCGTAGCCTCAAGATTGAAATATTGAACGATGAAGTCCGCGACGCTGTTTTCATCATTCAAATTGAGAACAGGGACGGGGGCTTTCAGTGTAAGATCAGGCGTGGCAATGGCGATGACGCTTTGATCCGACGTCATTCTCGGAGAAGTGCCGCTTTCAGCGCGCCAAACCTCAATCTTTGGAAAATCCTCCGACTTGAACCCCTCAATCAGCAGGATATCCACAGGCGCCATCTTTTGCAGGAGTTCATCGAGGCTCGCTTCCTTGCCGTCGCGGTTTTCATGCATCAGCGCCCAGCGGCTGGAAGAGGATATCAGGACTTCCTGTGCGCCCGCCTCGCGGTGCCGGTAGGAATCCTTTCCCGGCGTATCGATGTCAAATTTATGATGCGCATGCTTGATGCTCGAAACCGTATATCCCCGTTCGAGAAGCACCGGAATGAGTCTCGTCAGCAAGGTGGTCTTGCCGTTTCCGCTCCAACCTGAAATTCCGATGACATTCATGGCTTACTTTTGCTCTTCCATCATATGTTTCAGCCCGAGCCGCAGGTAGTCGTACCCTGTCCAGACCGTCAGGGAGCCGGCTAGCCAGAGCAGTATTTGGCCTATCAGGGTCGCATCGAAATAATCCGCCACCGCGGGGCCGCCAAGCAGAAAGCAAAGCGCAAAAATCTGTGCTGTCGTTTTCCATTTTGCGAGCTTGCTGACCGGCATGCCGACGCGAAGCTCAGCCAGGTATTCGCGTAGGCCCGAGACCATGATCTCGCGGCAGAGGATAATAACGGCCGGGATCAGGTCCCAACCTCCGATGCGTCCTATCCCGACGAGGAACAATAATACGGACGCGACAAGGATCTTGTCGGCAACCGGGTCCATGAACTTCCCGAGGTTGGAGGTCTGACGGTAGCGCCGCGCGAAGTATCCGTCGAAAAAATCTGTAATACCGGCGGCGATAAATAGCCCGAGCGGCACCCAGCTCGACAGGTCCCCCGGCAAATACAGGGCCGCCAGCAGCAGCGGGATGACAACGATGCGGGACAGTGTCAGTAAATTTGGTAAGCTAGAGAGCATAGGCTAAATGACCTCGAAGGTCCGGTGAAAAAGACAGTATAAGGACCCTCGCGCCCGAGTTAAAGGGCAGATGTCAGCTTTCTTCATGGAAAAAATTATAGATGGCTTGTGCAGTTGCCGTGGAAATCCCCTCCACTGCCTGCAGGTCACTGAGAGCGGCCTGCTCAACACCCTTGGCGGAACCGAAACGGTTGAGGAGCGCTTTCTTGCGTTTGCCCCCAATTCCGGGAATTTCATCGAGAGGGGAGCGGCCAATGGCGCGGGAGCGCTTTGCCCGGTGGGTCGTTATTGCGAAGTGATGCACCTCATCGCGTAGCCGCTGCAGGAAATAAAGGGTCGGATCCTTTTCCGGCAGCGAGAAGGACGGTTTGCCGGTCATGAAGAATCTCTCCCGCCCCGCAT
>JAIOYL010000064.1 GCA_021741195.1 Sneathiella sp.
GCGCCAAAGGTCAGCGTTTTTGCGCGCCTCAGGACCTATTTCCTGACCGGGATTGTCGTCACGGCTCCAATCGCGATTACGATATATTTGACCTATGTTTTCGTCTCTTTCGTTGATGCCAATATCACGCCGCTCATTCCGGTGCGCTACAATCCGGAGACCTATCTGCCGTTTGGCATCCCGGGTCTCGGCGTGTTCATTGCAATTTTCGGCCTGATCCTGATCGGATTTCTGACAGCGAACTATCTGGGCCGCGCCTTTCTTGTCTTTGGCGAGCGCATCGTCGGCCGGATGCCGGTCGTCCGTTCGATCTACAATGCGCTCAAGCAGATCATGGAAACGGTACTGGCGCAGTCCGGCACCTCTTTCCGCGACGTCGTACTCCTTGAATATCCCCGTAAAGGCATCTGGGCCATGGCCTTTGTCACCAGTCAGGCAAAAGGGCAGGTCAACGCGTTGCACGACGATGACATGATCAGCATCTTCATGCCGACGACGCCGAACCCGACCTCCGGCTTTTTGCTGTTCGTCCCGAAAAATGACCTGATTTATCTCGATATGACGGTCGAGGAGGGAGTCAAGCTGGTCATTTCGGCGGGGATGATCTGGCCGGACGAGTTTAAAAAGAAAAATGGCGACAAAACCGCCAAGCCAGCCAAGGAAACTTCCAGGATCACCGATAAAACCGGCGGCGTGTCAGCCTGACGTGAGATAACGTATGGCGCTGTCCCGCTCAAACAGGTAGAGCAGGGTTCTAAGGGCTTCGCCGCGGGGGCTTGTCAGCTTTTCATCCTTTTCCAGGATCAGCCGCGCATCATCGCGGGCAATGGCCAAAAGCCGTGAATGTGCCTGTAAATCCGCGAGCCTGAACTCAGGCAGACCACTTTGCCTGGTTCCCAGCAACTCCCCGGCGCCGCGCAGTCGCAGATCCTCCTCCGCAATCCGGAACCCGTCCTCGGTTTCGCGTAAAATGCCAAGCCGGGCCTTCTGTGTTTCGCCGAGCGGCGATGCATAAATCAGGAGACAGGTACCGGGCAGGCCACCGCGCCCGACGCGGCCACGCAACTGATGGAGCTGGGCGAGGCCGAAGCGCTCCGCATGCTCGATAATCATTACCGTCGCCTCGGGCACATCGACGCCAACCTCGATCACCGTCGTCGCGACAAGAATGCTGATCTCGCCGGTCATAAAGCGTTGCATTGTCTCGTCCTTGACCTCGGGCTTCAGCCGCCCGTGGATGAGGCCCACCTGATCGCCATAGAGCTGTTGCAGATGTCTGAACCTTTCCTCCGCCGCCGCCACATCCAGCACCAGCGATTCCTCAACCAGCGGGCAGACCCAGTAAATACGCTCTCCGGCATCGAGTTTACGCTTCAGCCCTTGCGCAACATCGTCGAGGCGGTCGAGATCAATGGCGCGGGTATCGACAGGCTTTCGGCCCGGCGGTTTTTCGTCAATGATGGAGACATCCATATCGCCATAGGCGGTGAGGGCGAGGGTGCGCGGGATCGGTGTCGCCGTCATCACCAGCACATCGACGCCGCCGTTTTCCTTGCGGCCCTTGGCGCTGAGCGCCAGCCGCTGATGCACGCCGAAGCGGTGCTGCTCGTCGATGATGGCAAGGCCGAGGTCGTGAAAGGCGATATCTTCCTGAAAGAGCGCATGGGTCCCGATCACCAGATCAACCGTGCCGCTCGCGAGCTTCTCGAGCACCGCGTCCCGCTTCTTGCCCTTCAGGCGGCCGGTAATCAGCAGGCATGTAAGGCCCGCCTTGCTGGCCAGCGGTTCAATGGCGTTAAAATGCTGGCGCGCGAGGATTTCCGTCGGCGCCATGATGGTCGCCTGCGCGCCCGCCTCAACAGCCTGCGCCATGGCAAGCAGCGCGACAACGGTCTTGCCGCTGCCAACATCTCCTTGCAGCAGCCGGAGCATGCGGTGCGGCCCTTCGATATCGGCCTCTATTTCCTTCAGCGCTTTCATTTGCGCATTCGTCAGGGTGAAGGGCAGGGCATTCAGGATTTTCTGGCGGATCTTGCCGTCGCCGACAAGCGGCCGTCCGGGCTTGCGTTTCATGCTGCGCCGGACCAGCTCCAGCGCCAGTTGGTTGGCCAGCAGCTCATCATAGGCGAGCCGCGCCCGCGCCGGTGTGTCGCGCTCGAAATCGGCGTCTTCTTTCGGGGCATGGGCTTCACGCAGGCTCTCTTTCCAGCCTGCCCATTTCTCGCGCGCCAGCAGGGTCTTGTCATTCCATTCCGGCAGGTCCGGCAGGGTGGGGAGGAACTGTTTCGCTGCCTTGATAAAGGTCTGGTTGGTCAGCCCGGCGGTTAAGCGATAGACAGGCTCGAACATCGGGATGCTATCGGTTTCGTCCGGCTTTACAATATGATCGGGATGGGTGATCTGGTAGGATCCGTTATAGTCTTCGAGCTTGCCGCTGATTTTCCGCATGCCCCCCTCAGGGAGCTGGCGCCGGAGATACTCCTCGCGGCCATTGAAAAAGACGAGGGTGAGGGGCTCGTTTCCCACCATACAATGAATACGATAGGGTGTCCGGCGGTTGCGTGACGGCATATGCTGATCAATACGAAGTACGACAACGATATTCTGGTCGACAAGGCCGGGGATGAGCGCCGCCACCTGATGGCGCTTGACGAGGCCGACCGGCAGATGCCAGGCAAGATCGATGATATTCGGCCCGGCCAGTTTCTCGATCAGGCCCGTCAGACGCGGTCCGATGCCGGTGAGTTTACTGACGGGCGTGAACAGGCTGAACAGGATTTTTGGGCGCACCGGTTTCCTCACAAGTTTTTGCATCGGCATTGTGACGGGCGAAAGCCCATGAGGTCAATGCCGCAAAACCGTAAAATCACCCAAGGCGTCACTTCCTGCTGACAGGGCGTGCAAGACAGGCTATATCCTTCCTCATCCAAAAAAGAGCCTGTAACCATGACCGAAGACATCACCATCCGCCGCAAACGGCTTATCCACCGTTCCCGCTATACCGGTATGAAGGAAACGGACCTTCTGCTCGGCGGTTTCGCCAATAAATATGTCGCGGGATTTTCAAGCGAGCAATTGGATATATACGAGACCCTGCTTCAAGCGGGCGATCCCAATATCTATGTCTGGGCGGTCGGGCGCGAAGAGGTGCCGCCGGAATATCAAACGGGCGTCATGGCGCTTTTGCAGGAATTCAGTAAATTCGAGCATCGCGTGCTCCGTTGATTCCCTATGATTAAGACTTCGCCTTCGCTCCTTCGCACCAGGATTTCCGGCCTGGCGCATCAGAACCGCGTCTTCAGGGTAGAATCGGTTCCCGAAGGCCATGATGCCTATCTGCTGGCAGAGCTTGCCCTCGCCTATGACAAGGATATCCTCTATATCCTGCGGGAAGACCTCCGCATGGCGGCGACCGAGGCAGCGATCGCGTTTTTCGATCCGGACGTCGAGATTATCTCCTTTCCCGCCTGGGACTGCCTGCCGTACGACCGGGTCTCACCCAACCCCGAGATCGTCGCCCACCGCATGACCAGCCTCGGCCGGATGACGGAGTCGGCGACCGCGCCACGGATATTCCTGACCACCATCAATGCCATGACCCAGCGGGTGCCGCCCATCGAGATGGTGACCGGCAGCCGTCTTTCCGTCAAAACCGGCGATCGTATCAATGGCTCGGAACTTACGGCCTATCTTGTCGCCAACGGATTTTCCCGCATCGGCACGGTGATGGAGCCCGGAGAGTTTGCCGTGCGCGGCGGCCTGATCGATATCTTTCCGCCCGGTGCGCAGAACCCTGTCCGGCTCGATCTGTTCGGCGACAAGGTCGAGGGGATCCGAGAGTTTGATGCGCTCACGCAACGCTCCATCGGCAAGCTTGAAAGACTCGAATTCACGGCGGCGTCCGAATTCCTACTCAATGACACCTCGGTGCCGCTGTTCCGATCCGGCTATCGGGCGCAATTTGGGACGATAAATCAGGACGATCCGCTTTACGAGGCCGTCAGCGAGAAACGCCGTCATGCCGGGATGGAGCATTGGCTGCCGCTCTTTCATGAGAAAATGGCAACGGTTTTTGATTATCTGCCGTACGCGACCATCTTCATCGACCATATGGTGGAGGAAGCGTGGGACTCGCGGCGCGAGACGGTGCAGGACTATTACCAGAGCCGCGTTGAGAC
The DNA here is from genome assembly GCA_021741195.1 of Sneathiella sp. GTDB lineage: Bacteria > Pseudomonadota > Alphaproteobacteria > Sneathiellales > Sneathiellaceae > Sneathiella. The sequence continues at coordinate 4,179 of JAIOYL010000064.1, forward strand.
CGCACCATCAAGCGGCGCCGACTACAAGCCGCTGCCGCCGGAGCGGCTCTATCTTGAACTCGAAGAATGGCAGGAGGCGCTCACTGGTCGCGCCGTCTGTCATTTCTCGCCCTTTCAAAGCGGCACGGCCGGGGCGGATGTGATTGATGCGAAAGGCCATGCAGGACGGGATTTCGCGCCGGAGCGGGGACGTCATGACGCGAATATCTATGAGTATCTGAAAGACCATATCCTGGGTAAACTGAAAGAAAACAAGCGGGTTATCCTGACCCATTTTTCGAACGGCTCACGGGCGCGCAACAAAACCGTGCTTGCCGATCATGGCATCGAACCGGTCCTGGAGATCAATGATTTCACCGAGCTCACGGGACGGAATATCCCGGCGCTGGCGGTACTGGGTCTCGAAAAGGGTTTTGAGACGCCGGACTTCATCGTCATCGGCGAGCAGGACGTGCTGGGCGACCGGCTTGTCCGGCCGAGAAAATCATCGCGCCGGAGCGAGAATTTCATTGCCGAGGCCTCCCAACTCTCCATCGGCGATTATGTCGTCCATGTCGATCACGGAATCGCCCAGTATGAGGGCCTGACGACCATCGAGATTTCCGGCGCGCCCCATGACTGCGCAACACTACTCTATGCGGGCGGTGACAAGATCTACCTCCCCGTCGAGAATATCGAAATGCTGTCGCGCTATGGCGGCAGCGATATGACAGCGGCGCTCGACAAGCTCGGCGGGTCGGGCTGGCAGGCGCGAAAAGCCAAGCTGAAGAAACGGGTCATGGAGATGGCCGACCAGTTGATCAGGATCGCCGCCGCGCGGCTGCTTCGCAAGGCAACACGGCTCGCGCCACCCGAAGGGCTCTATGCCGAATTTTGCGCCGAATTCCCGTTCGAAGAGACGGAGGACCAGCTCCGGGCGATTGACGACACCCTCAACGATATGAACAGCGGCCGTCCCATGGACCGGCTGATCTGCGGCGATGTCGGCTTCGGCAAGACGGAAGTCGCCTTACGCGCAGCCTTCACGGCTGCTATGGCTGGGCAACAGGTGGCCATCATCACACCGACCACGCTACTGGCCCGGCAGCATTACAAGGGCTTCACGGCGCGCTTTGCCGATCTTCCGGTCAAGGTCGCGCAGTTATCCCGCATGGTCACGCCGAAAGAGGCGACGCAAACAAAGGCGGATCTCGCCACCGGTCAGGTCGATATCGTCATCGGCACCCATGCGTTGCTGGCGAAATCAATTGAATTCAAGAATCTCGGGCTGGTCATCGTCGATGAAGAACAGCATTTCGGCGTTGTCCATAAGGAGCGGCTGAAGGAGCTCCGCGCCGACGTGCATGTGCTGACCCTGACGGCGACGCCTATCCCGCGCACGCTGCAACTCGCCATGACTGGCATCCGCGATCTTTCCATTATCGCGACGCCGCCGGTCGACCGCCTCGCCATCCGCACGTTCGTTTTACCTTTTGATCCGGTGGTCCTTCGCGAAGCGCTGCTGCGCGAACATTACCGCGGTGGCCAGAGCTTTTTCGTCGTTCCGCGCCTCGCCGACCTGCCGGAGGTTGGCAGATATCTCCGCGAGCATGTGCCGGAGGTAAAATTTGTCACCGCCCATGGCCAGCTTCCGGCGAAGGAGCTCGATACGGTCATGAACGCTTTTTACGACGGCGCCTATGACGTGCTTGTCGCGACCAATATCGTGGAATCGGGCCTTGATATTCCCTCCGCCAACACACTAATCACCTACCGCGCGGATATGTTCGGTCTCGCGCAGCTGTACCAGATCCGGGGGCGCATCGGCCGCTCGAAGACGCGCGCCTATGCCTATCTGACGCTGCCGCCGCGCAAGCGCCTGACCGACGCCGCCGAGAAGCGTCTTCGCGTCCTGCAGTCGCTGGATACATTGGGGGCGGGCTTCACGCTCGCGAGCCATGATCTTGATATTCGCGGGGCCGGGAACCTCCTCGGCGACGAGCAGTCGGGCCATATCAAGGAAGTCGGGTTCGAGCTCTATCAGGAAATGCTGGAAGAGGCGGTTGCCAACGCGCGCGAGACGGGGCTTGGCCATTCCATCGAGGCCGAGGATAAATGGTCACCCAGCATCAATATCGGAACCTCCGTCCTGATCCCGGAGCATTATGTCGCCGATCTTGGCTTGCGCATGGAGCTTTACCGGCGTATCGCCGCGCAGGAAACGGCCGGGGAGATCAACGCGTTCGCGGTTGAGCTTGTCGACCGCTTCGGGCCGCTCCCCGACGAGGTCACCCATCTAATCGAGGTGATGACCATCAAACATTTCTGCCGCACGGCGAATATCGAGAAGATCGAGGCGGGAGCGAAAGGGGCGGTGCTCACCTTCCGCGACAACAGGTTCGATAATCCGGGCGGGCTGGTCGAGTTTATCAGCCGCGCGCCCGGCTCAACGAAACTGCGGGGCGATCACAAACTGGTGCATAGCCGCGACTGGAAACATCCTGAAGACAGGGTGAAGGGCGTTCTGTGGCTCGCCCAGAACCTCGCGAAAATCGCCAAAGCCGCCTGATATCTAGGAAGCTTGACCGGCTTCCTCGGCGATCTTGTCAAAGACGGCAAGAAAGGCCGCCGGATCCTGCGCGCCGGAAAGCGCGTATTTATTATCGAGAATGAAGAACGGCACGCCGGAAATTCCCATCTGGCGCGCGCGGAGGTCTTCCTCGCTCACCAGATCCCGGTCGGCGTCCTTGTCAAGAAGGTCGGCCACCAGGTCCGTATCCATGCCGGCTTCGCCCGCCGCCGCAATCAAAACGGCCTTATCGCCGATATCCTCGCCATCGATAAAAAAGCGGCGGAACAGGATGTCAACCAGCTCGTCCTGACAGCCCGCGGATTGTGACCAGCGGATCAGGCGATGGGAGTCGAGCGTATTGGGAGAGCGCTTGATATCCTCGAAATTAAAAGGAATATCAATCTCTTCTCCGGCTCTTTTCACATTCGTATAGAGTTCTTTCGCCCGTTCATGACTGCCGAACTTGCGGGCGATGAACTCCTTGCGGTCCGCACCTTCGCGCGGCATGTCGGGATGAAGCTGGAACGGATGCCAGGTAATCTCGACGTCGAGATCAGGGCGCTCCGCGAGTGCTTTTTCAAGTTTGCGCTTGCCGATGAAGCACCAGGGGCAAACCGTGTCGGAGACGATATCTATTTTCATATCCCGAATATAAGAAAACCTGCATCCCTAGACAAGGGTTATCTGGAACGATCGGTTGGAATATCGAGCCTCAGGCAGCCTTTCCGTCGCTGTCCTCGCGCAGGAAGCCGCGAGCGATGACTCCTTCAATACAATCTTCGGAATGTACTTCGGCAAGACCGACGGCAGTATTCGCCCGGACGGCTATTTCGCGGTTGGCAATCGAGAAATCTGTATTCCGGACTACTCCCTGAATGCGGTTCAAGGCAATCAGGGCTTCTTTCTCACGCGTTCCGGGGAGGGCAATCAGGAAATGGCCGGTCTGGTAACGGCAACAGAAATCCTCGCCGCGCACAAGGTTGGAGACCGCCGAGCCAATCTGGCGTAACAGCTGGTCTCCGGACGGAAAGCCGTAAGTCTCGTTAATGGCGTCGAGATTGGTGATTTTGAGGCTTGCGACCGACAGGACTTTCCTTTGCCGGGCGTGATCGTCGAACATCACCGGCAGATGCGCCCGCATGAAGCCGCTGGAATAGAGATTGGTCGGACCATCCGCGACCGGATGCAGCTTGGCGATCTTGAACAGCCTCTGGATGGCGAAGCGATAGCGGTATTGCTGGATCTGCAGGCCGATCCGGTTGACCAACGCATCCATTTCCGTCTCATGCATGATGATGTCAGAGGCGCCGTGAATATAGGCTGCTTCGCGGTTCTCGCTGTTTTCCAGAACCATCAGCACCGGAAGGTTATAAAGGCGCGTATCGGCGCGAATATCATAGTTAAGCCGGAGATTGCTGTCTCCGTGACCAACGCCGGAGAGGATAACGGCATCAAAATTTCTCGATCGCAGATCCTCAAGGGCGTTTTCCGGGTTCTTGCAGATATGGATGTTGGTCTTGGTATCAAGCCGTAGCAGGATATTGCCGAGCACGACGGTCTTGTTGCCGACGATCAGGATGTTGGCATCCCCGATTTCCGGCTCCGGTGCCGTGACGGTGGAAATATCGGCGCCATAGGTTTCTATCGTCCGGATCCGCCGCGCCAGTTCCTGTTCCATATTTTCAAGACGGACGAGGGAACCGACGCGGCAGAGAAGTTCGAGATCGCAGTAGCCGGGGGAAATAGTCTGTATCTTGCACCTGATATCCGCCGGGCCAACAACGAGTGTCGCGAATTTATTGGCGGCCGCCACCTCGGCAATTTTCTTCACATCGACATGTGCGAAGTTGTGATCGCCGTCAATCAGGATAAGATCGAACGTTTGATCGCCAAAATCCTGCTCGAACATCTCAAGAAACGAGAGGCGCGTACAAAGATATCCCGCCTCGGTCAGGCAGGGTTCAATCCTGTTTTCCGGGCTGTCAGAGACAACCAGAAGATTGGCAGCGAAGCGCATTATTAAGTCTCTCCTTATGCTCAACTGCCAATTTAAAATAAAAAACCTTAAAAATACGTGAGTTTCCTGTGTTTTCTTGAAGAGAGGGCAAATGCTGGAAAAGGAGCCTTGATTTTACCGGGCAGACAATAAATCATGGCGTCGGACTTTAGGGTCATGGCCCTAAGGATAAAAAACAAAAACCGATCTGGAGATTATGAATGACATCGTCTTATTCCCTCGACGGCAAGCATGCCCTGGTCACGGGAGCCTCGTCGGGGCTCGGTCGGCAATTCGCCCTGACTTTGGCGCGGGCAGGGGCCAAGGTCACGCTGGCGGCCCGGCGAACGGACAGGCTGGAGGAACTGGCGGGCGAGATCGCGGCCTTTGATGGCCGGGCGCTGCCGGTACGGATGGACGTGACGGATATCGCCAGTATTCATGAGGCGGTCAGCGCCGCGGAAACGGAACTGGGTCCGGTCAACATCCTTGTCAACAATTCCGGTGTCAGTGCGCTCTGCCCCTCGGAGAAAATCTCCGAGGGGGATTTCGACTTCGTCATGGACACAAATGCAAAGGGGGCTTTCTTTGTGGCCCAGGCCGTCGGCCAGAGCATGATCAAACACGGGCAGGGGGGCAAGATCATCAATATCGCCTCCGTCGCCGCGAAACGGGTCCTGAAGCAGAATATCGCCTATTGTATGTCGAAGGCCGCCGTCCAGCATATGACGCGGGCGTTGGCCGATGAATGGGGGCGTTACAGGATCCAGGTCAACTGCCTCAATCCGGGCTATATCGTCACGGAGCTCAACCGCGATTATTGGGAGACTGAACCCGGCAAGCGGTTCATCGACAAACTGCCCGGTCGTCGTATTGGTGATCCGCATGATCTGGACGGCGCCTTGCTGCTGCTGGCGGGATCCGGCTCGGACTTCATGACCGGTTCCATCCTCGAGGTCGATGACGGCCTGACCGTTTCCGGATTTTAGGAGAGACTGATGACAGAATTAGACGGGATAATTGCAGGCGGCGGTCTTGTCGGCCTGACGCTGGCGCTCGCGCTGCACCGCAAGGGTATCAAGGCACGCGTCTATGAGTCAGTGAAGGAAATCAAGCCGCTTGGCGTCGGGATCAATCTGTTGCCCCATTCCATCCAGAATCTGGCGAAGCTCGGCCTGCTGGAAGAAATCGAGAAAGTCGCCATCAAAACCTCCAGCCTGACCTATTACGCTGAAGACGGGAAACTGATCTGGCGGGAACCGCGCGGGCTCGAGGCGGGCTATGACGTGCCGCAATTCTCCATTCACCGCGGTGATTTCCATATGATCCTGCTCAATGCCGCCCGTGAAAGGCTGGGCGCTGAGAATATTCTCACCGGTCATCATTTCTCAAGCTTCGAGCAGGACGATACCGGCGTTACCGCTCATTTCACCGACCGGGATACAGGGGAGGGACGCGCAACCGTGCGGGGGGATTTTCTGGTCGGCGCCGACGGCATCAATTCGAGCCTTCGCAAGATTTTCTACCCGCACGAAGGCCCGCCTCATTATTCTGGCCAGATGCTCTGGCGCGGGGTGACCGAGATGGAGCCCTATCTCGATGGCCGCTCAATGTTCATGGCAGGCCACAATGACCTCAAGCTGGTCGCCTACCCGATCCGTGCTGAAAGTGCAAAACGCGGCAAATCCTATATCAATTGGATCGCGGAGCGGCGCATCCCCTCCGATCTCGCGGAGCGGCAGGCCGACTGGAACGAGACAGGTCTGTTGGATGAATTCAAGCCCTATTTCAAGGACTGGGATCTCGGCTGGCTGGACATCAACCGCCTCTATGACAATGCTCTCTCGATCCATAAATTCCCGATGGTCGATCGCGATCCCCTGCCGAAATGGTCCTTCGGGCGGGTAACCTTGATGGGGGATGCGGCGCATGCCATGTATCCCAACGGCTCCAACGGCGTCTCGCAGGGCGTGCTGGACGCGATGACCGTCGCCGATATTCTGGAGAACGCCGACAATATCGAAACGGCGCTTAACGACTATGACGACGCCCGCAGGGAAGTGACGGCACGGATTTCCCTCGCCAACCGGCAGACGGGACCGGAACTCGTCATGCAGATGGTGAAGGATCAATGCCCGGGCACCTGCGGTGAAACGCATACCTGTATTCCGCAAGAGGTTCTTGAAGAGGTGGCGACGGCCTACAAGAAACTTGCCGGGTTCGACAAGCAGACACTGAAAATGACGGCCTGATTACATCCCGTTTTTATAAAGCGTGAGGTTCTGCACCCGGTTGCGGACGGGGGCGACCGCCCGGGCGGTTTCCGTGAGGAAGGTGAGGGCGTAGATCAGGCGTGCGGTCAACCGCCCATCCAGATCCGTCGGCGGATCGGACGCGAACAGGTCCTTCACCTGCCGCAGGATGACATGGTCCGGCATCCACCAGAGGAAATTATTCTTGTAGCCGCTCATGCGCAGTTCGGCAACGGGATAGGCGCCGCCCGTGCCGGAACTCACCGCCACCAGCTGCGCCGGCTTGTGCGCGAGTTCACCGCCATCGCACATCAGCAGGAAATTCTTCAAATGCGGCGGTGCCATGCCGGCCCATTCCGGGCTGATAATCACAAAGCCGTCACAGGCCTTCAGCTTATCCGAATGAGGTTTCCAGAAAGCCTGAAGATCGCTGTCTTTCTCCGATTTGTCTTCATTCCAGAGCGGCAGCTCAATATCGCGCAGGGAAAAAAGCTCGATGATGACGGGGAGCTCCATCTCGGTAAGTAAATTCTCGATATAGGCGCCAATGCGTCCGGATTCCGATTTTTTACGGATACTTCCAACAATAATCCCTATTCTCAGCACTGACATGTAATCTGATTTCCCTCAATTTCCCCATCACTCCGATTGCCGTTAATTATCCATCGGCGTTCAGGTAACCTCAAGACTGGCGTAACTTCCCCACTATATCGGCTCGATGTTACTTGCGACACCACTACGCCGCCGCCGATCTAGTAGAATGTGGCAGAAATATACCAGTTGTAAGTAAAATTGCTTCAAAAATTAAAATTTCCTAACATTTGGATGAAAATTTACATATCAGATAATTCTCATTTTACGAGTATCTTAATTTAAATTTATTCGCCAAGGTCAAAGCAATTTCGAGAAGAGGTCAAATATGAACATGGACGTGGTTATTGGTATCTCGATGCGGGAAACCGTCTCAGTGACAATAAACTCTCTTAAATCTGTGCTGGAATATACTCCGGACAACGTGCCGATCATTTTCGTCGCGTCCGGTATGCCTGCAGATGTTATAGAAGAAATCGAAGAAATTTCCGCTAAGCGGCCTATGGAAATTATCTACCGTGATACGTTCCTTTCTCCCAACCAGGCGAGAAATCTCATCCTTGAAAGAGCGACGAATAAATATATTGCTTTCGTGGATAACGACGTCATTGTCTCCGAAAACTGGCTGGAAGCCATGGTTCAATGCGCGGAAGAGGAAGACGCGGCTATTGTCACGCCCCTGATTTTCGAACGCTATCCAATGTGGCGTTTCATCCATATGGCAGGCGGGGAGGCAGAAGTTCTGCTCGGAGACGACGGAACCAGAATTTGCCATGAAAAACATGCCTTCATCAAACATGACCTTGTGAATAGTCCGACGGATTTCGAACGGCAGCCAACTGAATTATTTGAATTTCATACCGTCCTGATAAACCGGGAGTTTTTGCTTGAGCTGGGCCGCCTTGACGAACAGTTGCTGTCAGTATCAGAGCATTGGGACGTTTGCATCGCGGCCAAGGAAATGAACAGGAAGATTTTCCTTGAGCCCGCCTCAAGAATAAATTACGTTCCGCCTGCCAGACCGACGGATTACGACATCAGATTCTTCAATTTGCGCTGGTGCGATGACTGGGTTGATACCTCAATCAACCGGTTGGTTGAAAAATATGACCTTAGTCCCCGGCATGGTAATCTGATTGCTGTAAAAGGCTTCGTAAAAGGGCACCGTCTTCACAAATATGTAAAGCTCCGGAAATTTATCGCAAAAATATTCGGGCCGAAGGGCGCCAGCGTTTTCCTCAACAGGGTCGTCACCCGTATCGATCCCTTAGTTGTCAACCGGGCAATAAAGGATGATTTCAGAAACTGGCAAGCCTATACACGAAAACAGAACCAAAGTGCGTGACTCGTCTATTGCGCAAACGAATATCCAGTTAATTGAGCAGTTGCAGAACCAGAATTTTCTCCAGGAAGATCTCGAAAAAATTTCAGATGCCTGCGATTTCATGGGCGAGTTGGCGGCCGGAGGCTATCGGGCAACCGGCCGGCCGTTTTACAATCATCTAATCGGCGCCGCCAGTATTATTGCACGGGAAACCTCAGACATCTCATTAATTTGTGCTGAGCTGCTGCATTCATCCTATGATTTCGGGCGCTTTGCCAGGTGGATCTTTCCGCCGACATTCGCGCAAAAACGAAAGGTGATTGCCCGCCGTGCAGGCCCGGAAGTCGAACGCTATATTTACCTCTATCATGAGGCAAACTGGCCGCAGGTATTGTCGCCGGAAAATATTGAGGAATATTCTCCCGAAAAAAAAAGCGTTATCCTGATGCGGGTTGCTGATATGCTTGAAGACTTTATCGAGGATAAAGGTCCGATCCGGGCAAATAAAATTTCCCTTTGGCCATTGAATGATATCGCAAACCCTGTTGAGCTTCTTGCAAGGGTAAGCGAGAAGATCGGCGCCAGGTGGATTGCGGAGCAGTACAGACAATTATCCCAAAAGCCCGCCCGCAAGATACTCCAGCGGAGTAACTCAATCACCTATTTCATTACACCCTGGAAATTCAAAATACCGGCGTTCCTCAGGTCATTCGTGCGCTGGATACGTCACGGATAATACATTTCTCCGGTCCCGCGTGAGAACAATCCGCTAATCCTTTTCCGCCGGAAAATGATGGCGCGTCCGGTTGGCGAAGGCGACGAGGGACAGCATGACCGGCACCTCAACCAAGACGCCAACGACTGTCGCCAATGCGGCCCCGGAATTCAGGCCGAAGAGGCTGATGGCGACGGCAACGGCGAGCTCAAAGAAATTGGAGGTTCCGATCAGGGCGCAGGGCGCGGCGACATTGAACGGAACCCGCCAGGCCCAGGCGGCGGCGTAGGTCACGCCGAATATGCCGTAGGACTGGATGATCAACGGAACTGCAATGAGGGCGATTAGCAGCGGTTGTTCGAGGATGACCTGGCCCTGAAACCCAAAGAGCAGGACGACGGTCGCGAGAAGGCCGATAACGGAAACCGGTTTCACCGCCGCAGTGAAGCTGTCAACAGAGGCAGGTGCATGTTGGCTGCTTTTTGACGTCAGCAGGTGGCGTGTGAAGGCGCCCGCGACAAGCGGGATGACCACATAGAGCCCGACGGACAGCAGCAATGTCTCCCACGGCACGATGATATCCGTAATACCAAGAAGAAAGGCGACGATGGGCGCGAAGGCGAAAATCATGATCACGTCGTTCACCGACACCTGCACGAGAGTATAGGTCGCATCCCCCTTTGTGAGCTGTGACCAGACAAAAACCATGGCCGTGCAGGGCGCCGCTCCCAGCAGGATCAGGCCCGCAATATATTGCTGCGCATCTGCGGGCGCGATCAGGTCCGCGAAGATATAGTCAAAGAAAAGCACCCCGAGGGCCGCCATTGTGAAGGGCTTGACCAGCCAGTTCACCACCAGGGTCAGGATCAGGCCTTTCGGCCGGTCGCCAATGTGACTGAGGCTCGCGAAATCAACGGCGACCATCATCGGATAGACCATCGCCCAGATAAAAACTGCGACAACGAGATTGACCGAGGCATATTCAAAGGAGGCTATGGTCTCGAACAGGGACGGGAACAGGTTTCCCGCAACCACGCCGCAGAAGATGCAGAGCGCGACCCAAAGGGAAAGCCATTTTTCAAAAAAACCAATCCCTGCCTCGACCGGCTTTTTCACGGCGCGACGATTTTGCAATCGCTCTTCAGTCAACGAATTTATCCTTGGAATAAAAGATACGGAAATTTCTTATGATTTAACTTTATCACGCTGCGACCCGATTTCATCCAGATGTTTTTGCAAGGAGAGCTTGTCGAGGCTTGAAATCGGTAAGCTGGTAAAGATAGAAATTCTGTTGTTCAGCATTCTGTAGGTGTCCATAAGGGCCAGATTAATTTCCGCCTCCGTCCCGGTCGCCGCCGATGGATCCGGGACCCCCCAATGGGCCGTCATGGGCTGCCCCGGCCAGACCGGACAAACTTCTCCCGCAGCGTTATCACAAACGGTGAAAACAAAATCCAGATATGGAGCGTCAGGGCCGGTGAATTCATCCCAGGGTTTTGATCGCGCAAAACTCGTATCATAGTTAAGCGTCTTCAAAAGCCTGATTACTCGGGGATTGACTTTCCCTGACGGTGAGGAGCCCGCCGAATAAGCCTTGAATTTACCTTGACCAACCCTGTTCATAATTGCTTCTGCTATGATGGACCGGGTAGAATTTCCTGTGCATAAGAATAGGACGTTATATGTCGAGTCAGCCATTACAGTCATCCATGTTTAAGAACAATTGATTTCATTGAATACTCCTTCACAGATTTCAGGGCGCCCGTTACAGCAATCCTCCATCAAGAAGGCAAGCAAGCCCCGCATCTCGCTAAAATCTGCAAAATAGCGAACCGTCCTGCCTTGACGTTCATTCTTGATCAGGCCGGCATTCAACAGGATAGACAGGTTGGTCGACATTGTGTTCTGCCGGACATCGAGCCTGTCGCCGATTTCCCCCGCGAGCATTCCCTCAAGTCCGGCCTGAACAAGCAACCGGAATACGTCAAGTCGAGTCTTCTGGCTCAAGGCGGCAAGGGCGCGTAATGTCATATTTTCATCCATATATCTTGATTATTCGATATTTTTAATTCTGGCAAGAGAAATAATTCCCACATGTCACCACTGGCTAATCGTGAAAAGAAAAGGGAGTAAATGGGGGATTTAATATTCTTTTATTATTAAAAATCAGATAGATAGACGGACAAATGGCGGAGGGTCGGGGATTCGAACCCCGGAAGGGCTTGCACCCTTGCTGGTTTTCAAGACCAGTGCATTCAACCGCTCTGCCAACCCTCCTAAAAACCTGACGGGCCGGAGTGGACCGGGTCCCGTGCCAAACGGCGCCTTTACGGATCACCGAACTGTTCTGACCCTTTAAAGTTCCCGCTTTGAGCTGTCAATATATTTGATGGCAAAACCGGAGCGCTCCGGAACTCTGCTGCATCCAATCAAAAATCAAGCGATTTCTTGCCGAAACCGTTGCGAATCCTCGGAATTTGTGGCAAAAAGGACAAATCAGTAAATCGGAGTCCCAATGGCAAAGAAATCTGCGCGTATTATTCTATTCTCTTTGTTCGGCATTTTCCTGTTTGCTATGTCCACGCCCAGCTTTGCGGCGAAGGAACCTTTCGATGTCTGGCTCACCAAACTGAAGGCCGAAGCCCTTACAAAAGGGATTAGCCAGTCCACACTCGATGATGCATTCGCCAATGTCCAGTTGATCGAACGGGTCGTCGCTCTTGATCGAAAGCAACCCGAAACCGTCCAGACCTTTCAGGAATATATGGCGCAGCGGCTGCCGCAGTCCCTTATTGATTCCGGCAAGGCACTGCTGCACGAAAACCGCGCAGTGCTGGAGGAGGTGGGGCGCAAATACGGCGTCCAGCCACGCTTTATCGTCGCGCTCTGGGGGGTCGAGACCCGCTATGGCAAATACGGTGGCACATTCAGCGTCATCGATGCCCTGACGACGCTCGCCTATGACAACCGCCGCGCCGACTATTTCCGCAAGGAACTGCTGCTCGCGCTTCGAATTCTCGAGGAAGATCACATCGCCGCTTCGGATATGAAAGGCTCCTGGGCCGGAGCCATGGGGCAATCTCAGTTCATGCCCTCCAGCTTCGTCAATTTCGCGGTTGATTATGATGCCGACGGCAAGCGGGATATCTGGACAACCAAGGCCGACGTATTTGCCTCGGCCGCGAACTATCTCTCGAAATCCGGCTGGCAGGGGGACCAAACCTGGGGCAGGGAGGTGAAACTGCCCGACGGCTTCGATATGTCCCTGGTCAACCTCGATGTGTCCAAACCGATGAGTGAATGGCAGAACCTAGGGGTTCGTAAAGCGGATGGGAGCGCGCTTCCGACGCGCCAGCTCATGGGATCGCTGGTCCAGCCCAAAGGCGGGAACGGCCAGACCTTTCTGGTGTATAACAATTACCGGACAATCCTGAAATGGAACAGATCGACCTATTTCGCGATGTCCGTTGGTCAGCTTGCCGACCTTATCGGGGAAGGATATGATTCATGAGTAACAGGGGCGTAAAAACGAGTATATGATTATGAGGTCAGGGCAAAAATCCACTATTCTGGTC
>JAIOYL010000065.1 GCA_021741195.1 Sneathiella sp.
CGATAATGGGCTCAGGCCCAAAAATTGAGACAGGGCGATTGCTTCTAAGGCCTCCCAAGCTCTCCGACTGGGAGCAATGGGCGCAACTCAGGGCACAAAGCCGTCGGTTCCTTGCCCCGTGGGAGCCCATCTGGACAATGGATTCGTTGTCCAAGTCGAGTTTCAAGGCCCGGCTGCGACGGTATGCCAAAGACGTGAAAGAGGATATGGGACAAGCCTTTTTCCTGTTCAAGCGTGATAGCCGCGAACTTGTTGGCGGCATTACGCTGAGCAACATTCGTCGTGGCGTCGCCCAGACGGGCACGCTCGGATATTGGACCGGGGAGCAATATGCACGTCAGGGTTTCATGTTTGAAGCGCTTTGCGGGTTGCTGCCTGTTCTTTTTGATGAGTTCAACCTGCGCCGGATCGAGGCGGCCTGTCTGCCCGAGAATATCCCAAGCTCCAAACTGCTGGAAAAGGTCGGATTCTCCAAAGAGGGGCTGGCACGTGAGTATTTATGTATCAATGGCGTCTGGCACGACCACCTGCTCTACGCTTTTTTGAAAGGTGATCCGATCCGTCCGTTGTGAGTCCTAATTTTATGCGTGACCAACGTCGCCGGACAAAAGCGTGGGATCTATTCCAAGTTTGTGGACTGCGATATCCCATTTTGTTTCAAGCTCAGGCCCGAATACAATTTCCGTATCCGGATCGACAACAAGCCAGCCGTTCTCCTGAATTTCCTGCTCCAACTGACCCGGTCCCCAACCGGAATAGCCAAGTGCAAGGAAGCTGCTTTCCGGACCGCTACCGCCGGCTATCGTCTTTAGCATATCCACGGTCGCCGTCAGCGCCATATCATCGCCAATGACAAGGGTCGTCTCGTAGAGGAGGTCCGTCGAATGCACGACAAACCCGCGTTCCGTATCAACAGGGCCACCGAAATGGATTTTGATGTGGCTCGGTTTTCCCGCTATTGGAATATCAAGCTGTTCGAGCAGATCATCAAAGCTCAGTGCGTCAAGGGTCCGGTTCAGAAGAATGCCCATCGCACCGGCTTCAGAATGAGCACAAAGCAGGATAACCGCTTTTTTAAAACGAGGATCCCCCATTGTCGGCATGGCGACCAGCAACTTTCCGTCCAAATACCCTGTGTCAATCTTGCTAATGCTCATAATATAAATATGTACCCTAAAAAAAATTTTCCCAGCGGGTGAAATTTTTATGACGTGATTGTGACACATAAACTCTTAATAATGTTTTATATAAGCCCTAGAAAATTCTTTATAAGATCGAAGGTCAATTCTGGATGAGATTTTTGCGTATATGGATGACCATTGTTGTTTTCGCTGGGGTTTTGCCGCATTTCAGTGCCGATGCAAGGGCGGAAACGGTGTCGAAATGGATCGAAACCGATCAGTCGCGTATCCGGCTAATATCGGAATTTGATGGTGTAAAAGGTCACGATCCACTGCGTGTCGGGCTGCAGGTTCAGCTTGCGCCGGGCTGGAAAATATACTGGCGCAGTCCGGGAGATGCGGGAATTCCACCGCAATTTGACTGGGCCGGATCGAAAAACCTTAAAGAGAGCGTTGTTTCCTGGCCGTTGCCTGAATTGTTCGAAGCATATGGCTTCTCCAGCTGGGGATATCACGACGAAGTGGTCTTTCCAATCGCCATCGAGTTATCCCAATCAAACGTGCCGCTTGATCTGAAACTGCATCTTCGCTTTGGCATTTGCGAGCAGGTTTGCATCCCCTATGAGCATGATCTGTCGTTAAGTTTGAATGCGGATAGTGGAAAGCTGACTTCAGAAGCACCGCTGATCGCGAAATACGCCCATCTGGTGCCGCCCCAAATTGGCTCAAAGGCCGCGGAAGTTACGCAAGTGCACGCCGAAGCGCTCGGTAACCAGACTTTCAAAATCATGGCCTTATCAGCGAGCGCCTTTGAACAGCCCGGTATCATTGTTGAAGGAAATGAAGGGTCCTATTTTTCCCAGAATTCCGTAGCAATCTCAGAGAATGGCGGGGCAGCGACTTTTGATATATCAGCTGACCTTCCCGGCAAAAAGGACCGGATAGAGGGACAGGTTCTTACGGTCACCGTTTTTGACAAGAGTTTTTCCGCAGAAGGGAAGCTGACCGTAAGATAATAAAAAATTCGATAAGTGAGACAGAAGGCTTTTTATTTTTGCCCGCATCATTATGTTAGAATCACTGCGCAGCTAATCAATTACAGGAAAAAGAAATGACGATAAAAGTTGGTGACAAACTTCCCAATATCGATTTGATGATGATGACCGACAAGGGACCGACAAAAATCAAGTCGGCGGATTTGTTCGGCGGCAAGAAAGTTGCGTTATTTGCCGTTCCCGGCGCCTATACACCGACCTGCTCCGCCAAGCATCTGCCAGGCTTCGTTGATAATACAAAGAATTTGGCTGCCAAGGGTGTGGATGAGATTGTCTGTATTTCCGTCAATGACCCCTTTGTTATGGCTGCCTGGGGCAAGGATCATAACGCGGGCAGTATCAAAATGGTCGCGGATCCGGACGCGGCCTTTACGAAAGCCATGAATCTTGAGTTTGACGCATCCGGCGCCGGTCTCGGCATTCGCTCACGCCGTTATTCCATGGTTGTCAATGATGGAGTGGTGACCAAACTCAATCTGGAAGAAACCGGCGGATTTGAAGTTTCTGACGCGGGGACGCTTCTCGGTCAGCTTTAGAGTTCAGTGAACGGCGGGGAGGGCTTTGGCAATCCCCGCCTTCATAAATTTCTCCCGTACGGCAATATCCGTCTTTAGATATGCGAGCTTGTACCTATCGTTTGTATTGCCTCATACCGGCATTTGCCAACTCATCGGCTTTCTCATTGCCCGGATCTCCCGCGTGTCCCTTAACCCATTTCCACCGGATGTGGTGACTGGAGATTGCATCGTCGAGTGCTTGCCAAAGGTCCTGGTTTTTTACCGGCTTTTTCGCCGCAGTTTTCCAGCCATTTTTTTTCCAGTTCGCCATCCATTTGGTGATGCCGTCCTTGACGTAGGTGCTGTCCGTATGCAGCTCGATCACTGAGCCCCGTTTCAATGAATTAATGGCCTCAATCGCCGCCGTTAGTTCCATACGATTGTTCGTGGTTTCGGCTTCCCCGCCGCAAATTTCTTTGGTTTTTCCCTTATATTGTAGCAAAGCGCCCCAGCCCCCCGGGCCGGGATTTCCCGAACAGGCACCATCAGTATAAATAACGACTATATTTTCCTGCACTGCTAATTCCCTGTTTCTAAAGGTTAGTAATGAGATAAGGGTTCCGATCCGTCAGGCTATTAACATGATTGTCCATTCCCGGCAATTTATGAAAATTTTCCAACGTTAACCGAATATTAGCGCCTTCAAGGCAATTTTAGGAAAATAGCAGGATTATATGTTCCTTAATCGTAACGTAGAGTTTGAGTGGGCAAGATGCAGAAAAAAATATTCTCGGCAGAAGTGAAGCAGTTTTCAAATAATGGGTATGCGCCAGTTGCTGCCGCAGAAGGCGGGTTTGGGAGTGAGCAATATCAGGAAATCATGGCTGCCCTCAACGCCTTGAGAGAACAGCTCGATCCGGCTTCCGCCGTTGATATCCTTCAAAATGATTCCATCGAAATGAAGGCTTCGGCGGAGCTCGAGAAACTAAGGCAAGAGCTCCAGGAATTGTCAGACGTTATTTTGGAAACTCGCCGCGAGATTGCCTCTTTGCAGTCGTCAAAATCCGGACAGAAGCTGAACTCGATGACGGATCAGCTTGATGCGGTTGTAGGCGACACAGAAACGGCTACCAACGCCATTCTCGAAGCTGTCGAAATGATCGAAGACAAGAATGAAAACCTGGAACTGCATGCAAGCACTCCCGAAGAAACAGAATGCATTGAAGCGATTAGCAGTTCAGTAATGAAAATATACGAGGCCTGCAATTTTCAGGATGTCACGGGACAGCGAATTTCCAAGGTTGTCACGACACTGGCCTTCGTTGACGAGCGCATCAGCAAGATGATCGATATTCTCGGCGGCGAAGAGGAACTGCAGGATCTGCAAGTCGTCGAACTTGAAGCGCATTTTGACGAAGACGTTGAGCTGAGTGGCCCGCAGCCTGAAGGGCATGAAATCTCGCAGGATGAGATTGATTCACTCTTTGACTGAACTCCCGCGAAAAATTGCTGTCTAATCCAGGCCGTAGGCGGCGACCGTCGTAACGGCTTGGTGAAATTGCAGCTTCTTAAAATATTCGAGCGGATCCTTCGGTTTGACGAGAGCGCCCTCAATCTGATTGAGCCAGTCATACAGACGGGTCAGCATAAAGCGGATTGCGGCGCCGCGGCATAGAAGTGGTAAAAATTCCAGTTCCTTCTGAGAGAACGCACGCACTTCCCGATATCCGTTCAGCAGTTTTCTGGCTTTCGTTATATTGAAGCTATCATCCGTCTCGAAACACCAGGCATTGAGACAAATCGCAAGATCATAGGCGAAGAAATCGTTGCAGGCGAAATAGTAGTCAATGACGCCACTCACCTGGTCATTAAGGAAGAAAATATTGTCCGGAAACAGATCGGCATGAATGACCCCGCTCGGTAGATTCGTTGGCCAGTGACTTTCAAGATATTTGATTTCTTCATCGATTCCGGAAAAAATCTGCGCGTCCAGGCCGCTATGATTGTCGGTCAGGCAGCTTTCATAGAGGGGGCGCCAGCTCGACAGCGACAGGGTGTTGGCCCGCTTGAGCTGGAAATTGCTTCCAACCGTATGAAGTTGCGCCAAAGTCTGTCCGAGAAGCGCGCAATGCAGAGGCGTCGCGCGCCGGACGGAACGTCCGTCGAGAAATTCGATAATGGCTGCGGGGCGTCCTGCTACTTCCTTTAAGGTATTGCCGTCTTTCGCGGCGATCGGTTTGGGGGACATAAAGCCGCCAGCCGCGAGGTGCTCCATCAGCCCGAGAAAAAAGGGCAAATCAGCCGCTCGGACCCGCTTTTCATACAGGGTAAGGATGAAATAACCAGCTTCCGTATGCAGCAGGTAATTGGAATTTTCGACACCTTCGGCGATCCCTTTGCAGGACAGGGCCTGTCCCAGGGCATACTGGTCAAGTAGGGTATCCAGTTCTTCGTCGGAAATTTCGGTATAAACAGCCATTTAGGAGTCTGCATTCTCGGCTTCAAGGATCTTTGGCATCTTGAAAACAACCTGCTCTTGGTTAGTGACAATCTCTTCCACCGTGACGTCAAATCGATCAGAGAAAGCGGCAACAACCTCTTCCACCAATGTCTCGGGCGCAGAGGCCCCGGCGGTAATGCCGATGGTCAGCGTATCGCTGAGCATATCCCAGGGGATGTCGCTTGCCCGTTGGACAAGGGCAACTTTCCCGCATCCCGCCTTCTCGGCAACCTCGACAAGACGCATCGAGTTGGAGGAATTTGGGGCTCCAATTACGAGCAATCCATCGCACCTATTTGCGAGAATTTTCACCGCGGCCTGACGGTTGGTCGTGGCATAGCAGATATCCTCCTTTTTTGGACTTTCGATCGTCGGGAAGCGCTGCTTCAGGATGGCAACGATATCCTTCGTCTCGTCGACGGAGAGAGTGGTTTGAGTCAGGTAAGCGAGGCCCTTTCCGGCCTGCATCGGCGTAAAGGCCTTCGCTTCCTCTATGGTTTCGACAAGTGTAATCTTGCCATCGCCAAGCTGCCCCATCGTGCCAATGACTTCCGGGTGACCGTGATGTCCGATCAGAATAATCTCCAGATTATCTCTTTCATGCCGTTCCGCTTCGCGATGAACCTTGCTGACAAGCGGGCAAGTCGCATCGATATAGAACATTTTCCGGCTTTGCGCCTCGAGTGGTACGGATTTGGCGACGCCATGGGCTGAAAAGATAACCGGGACGCCTTTTGGAATATCCGCCAACTCATCGACAAAGACAGCGCCTTTTTTTTCAAGGCTCTCCACCACGAAACGGTTGTGGACGATTTCATGCCGGACATAGACCGGTGCCCCGTATTTTTCGAGCGCGCGCTCGACGATCTGGATCGCGCGGTCAACGCCAGCACAAAATCCCCGCGGTGCCGCCAGAAGCAATGTCCGTTTTTTGCTGTCCATTTTTCCCTCGCGACCTGATGGGTTAATAAGATTGACATGGGCTACCTTGAAAACTTGCTAATTCAGGTAGTCCATTCTAGATTTGCCGGACTAATACAACAGTTTGAACCGTAATACCAGATTGGGACCAAGTAAAATCGAATGACAGAAGCGAAAATTGCTCAAAAATCTCCCTATAAAGTGGAGGTCGAGGCAGGAAAGAAATATGCTTGGTGCGCTTGCGGCAGAAGCAGCAAACAGCCACTTTGCGATGGATCCCACCGAACGACAACCATGACCCCGGTCATTTTTGCGGCGACAGAAACAAAAAATATCTATTTTTGCGGCTGTAAACAGACTGGGTCCGCGCCGTTTTGCGATGGAACCCACAATAAAATCTAGTATGAAATATTTTCAGGTAGCGATGCTCATCCTTCCACGTATCCGTCTATTTTTCCGGCTGTTTGCCATAGGTGGTGTGGCATTACTGGCGTCGTCCTGCAGCGGGACAGTCGATACGGATATTTTCAGCATTTTCGGCTCTTCGAAGCCGCCTCTGCCCTGTCCCCAGGTCGAGGTCCTGCCAGGCGCTGATACGATTACGATCTTTCGCGAAGGGCAGGGGCGAGATCTGGTTGATGTTCGTTTCGAGGGCGTCATCGTACCGATCAGCGGTCTGTGTCAATATGTGGATGACGACACGGCGGTGGTGGTTGATTTGGTCTTGAGAATTGGTGCGACTAAAGGCCCTGCCGCAGAAAGCCAGACTGAGGAATTCCCTTTCTTCGTTGCCATTGCGGAAAAATCGGGAAAGATCATTGCCAAGAAGATTTTCTACAGTCCGATTGAAATTGTCGAAGGTCGTCGTCGTGGCGCCGTTCAGGAAGAGATCGAGCAACGTATTCCATTGAAGGGCCTGAAGACGGGTGGTGACTACGTCATAATTATGGGTTTTCAGCTCACTAAGGAACAGTTGGGGCTTGAAAACTAGCCCTCTTCTTTTCTTGAATTAGCCGTTTGACTATTTGGATTTGATCTTTATGATCTCGCTCACATACAGACGATCCCAGCGGGAGAGATGGTGCGTTTCGATCCATCGCCGAAGGAGCAACCACCCCGGAAACTCTCAGGCAACCGGACCGCAGGGGGATGACACTCTGGAAAGCAAATCACGTAAGTGATTTCACCGAAGGGGTAAGCGATCAGGCCTCCGGTTATCCGGTTGCGGAAATCGTCAAATCTCTCAGGTTACAGGACAGAGGGGGTTGTTTCCAGCATATGACGTGTTGGGGCAACGTAACCTTTGGCTGGAACTGAGAGTGATGTATGAGTGACCCTTCTCCGACGAAACAAACAATCCTTTATGATATGCATGTCGAATTAGGCGCGAAAATGGTGCCGTTTGCTGGCTTTGATATGCCGGTTCAATATCCGGACGGGATAATTAAAGAACATTTGCATACGCGTGCGGCCGCCGGGCTTTTCGACGTCTCTCACATGGGGCAGCTGGTGATCACAGGGTCCGATCCGGTCAAGGCGATAGAGGCGTTGATCCCAGGTGATATCCAGGCGCTTGAAACGGGTCAAATGCGCTACAGCTTCCTCATCAACGATGCGGGCGGAATTCTTGACGATCTTATTGTCACCCGCCGGAAAAATGATCTGTTCGTCGTCGTGAATGCGGCCTGCAAGGATCAGGATATCAAGCTTCTGGCGGACGGCCTGGCCGGAAAAGCGACGGTGACGGAACTTACTGACAGGGCGCTGGTCGCCTTGCAGGGGCCGAAGGCTGCAGAGGTGCTCGGGAGATTCGCGCCGGAGACGGCAACAATGTCCTTCATGAGCTATCGCGAAATCGATCTCGATGGTGTCACCTGTTTTGTCACCCGGTCAGGATATACTGGCGAAGATGGTTTTGAAGTTTCAATTCCAAATTCTCATGCTGTCGCTTTTTGCCGCAAACTTCTGGCCGAAGAGGAAGTGGCGCCAATAGGATTGGGCGCGCGCGATTCGCTGCGGCTTGAGGCGGGCCTCTGCCTCTATGGCCATGATCTGACAGAGACCATAACTCCCGTCGCCGCCGGCCTGCTTTGGGCGATCAGCAAACGCCGCCGTGAAGAGGGTGGATTTCCAGGTGCGGCGGTTATCCAGGCCGAAATTGCCAATAAACCGACAATGAAACGGGTCGGGATTGCGCCGGAAGGCCGTGCCCCTGCTCGCGAGCATACGGAGATCGCGGATGAGGCCGGCAATATCATCGGTGAGGTGACTTCCGGCGGCTTCTCGCCGACACTGGAAATTCCGATCGCCATGGGGTATGTCCCGCTTGCATTTTCCGCCGTCGGAACGAAAATCAATCTGCTTGTGAGAGGCAAACCGCGCCCGGCCACGGTCGTGAAAATGCCCTTCGTTGAACAACGCTATTATCGAGGCTGAATTTTACTGGAGTATGAGATGTCTATTAAATTTACGGAAGATCATGAATGGGTGTTGCTCGAGGGCGATGTGGCGACGATAGGCGTCAGCAATTACGCACAAGAGCAACTAGGCGACGTCGTTTACGTGGAAGTACCGCAAGTGGGTAGCGATGTTGCCAAGGGCGATGAACTTGCGGTCGTTGAAAGCGTCAAGGCGGCATCCGAAGTTTACTCCCCGGTCAGCGGGGAAGTTATCGAGGTCAATGGTGACCTTGAAGAGACGCCGACCTTGGTCAACGAAGATCCGCTTGATGGCGGCTGGTTCGCCAAAATCAAGGTGACTGACGCCTCTGAAATTGATGAATTAATGGATGAAGCGGCGTATAAAACCTTCGTTGAAGGGCTCGAATAATGAGATATATGCCTCATACCGCTGCGGAACGGGCCGAAATGCTCGGGAAGATCGGACTCGGCTCTATCGACGATCTGTTCACCGATATTCCCGCCGAGGCGCGGCTGGCGGGATTGTTGGATTTGCCGCTTCATGCCAGTGAGATGGAGGTCGAGAAAAACTTTCGCGCCCTTGCCGCTAAAAATCTGTCTCCCTACGCGGCCCCTTGTTTTCTGGGGGCGGGCGCTTATCAGCATCATGTCCCGTCCGTCGCGGACCATATTATTCAGCGCTCCGAATTCCTTACAGCCTATACCCCGTATCAGCCGGAAATCAGTCAGGGGACGTTGCAGGCATTATTTGAGTTTCAGACACAGGTTGCCCTGATCACCGGCATGGAAGTTGCCAATGCCTCGATGTATGACGGTGCAACGTCATGTGCCGAAGCCGTGTTGATGGCCTGCCGCGTCACCCGTCGGAAAAAGGCGGTCCTTTCAGGGAATCTGCATCCGCACTACCGCGACGTTACGCGCACTACGTTGCAGTTCACCGAATTCGAGGCGGCCGAACTTCCGCCGATGGCCGAAGGTTCGGATAATTTCGATGATCATATCAACTCCGACCTCGCCTGCGTCGTTGTTCAAAATCCCGATTTTTTCGGACGGGTTCAGGATCTGACGGCATTGGCCGAAAAATGTCATGCTGTTGGGGCGCTTCTTGTCGTTGTAGTCAATGAAGTCGTGTCACTTGGTGCAATCAAGTCGCCTGGCGATATGGGAGCGGATATTGTTGCCGGGGAAGGACAATCCATCGGCGTGCCGCTCTCGTTCGGTGGTCCCTATGTCGGGTTGCTGGCGACGCGGCAGAAATTTGTCCGGCAGATGCCGGGACGGCTCTGCGGGCAGACAATCGATCAGGATGGAAAGCGCGGATTTGTATTGACCCTGTCGACGCGCGAACAGCATATCCGTCGTGAAAAGGCGACCAGCAATATCTGTACGAATGCCGGACTTTGCTCGCTGGCCTTCGCCATTCATATGAGTCTGCTGGGCGAAACAGGGTTCTCGAAACTCGCGGCGCTCAACCATGGCGAAGCCGTTACGGCGGCTGAAGCGCTTGATGCGATCGATGGCGTTGATGTTGTCAACAATACTTTCTTCAACGAGTTTACCCTCCGTCTGCCGACGAATGCGGCAATGGTTGTCGAGAAGCTGGCGGAAAAGGGTGTCCTTGGCGGCGTGCCTGTCTCGCGCCTGATCCCGGATGATCCAGCGATGGAAAATTTATTGTTGGTGGCGGTCACGGAAACCTGCTCCGACTCTGATCTAGACCGTCTCGTTTCGGCGCTGAAGGAGGTTCTATAATGTTGAATAGACAGGGACGTTCGACCCAAGCTGTCGGAACGGAAGATACGGAAATGGATATGGAAACCTTCACCGGTAACAAGGGCCTCAATCATGAAACGCCGCTTATTTTCGAACAGGGCCTGCCGGGCCGGGTTGGCGTCGATATGGCTGAGCCGAAGGAGGTGAAAAGCCGCCTGGGCGGCCTTGAGAGAAAAGACCCTATCGGGTTGCCAGATCTCTCCGAGCCACAGGTCCTGCGCCATTTCGTGCGGCTCAGCCGACAGAATTATTCGATTGATTCAGGATTCTATCCGCTCGGCTCCTGTACCATGAAGCATAACCCACGGATCAATGAAAAGGTGGCACGCCTTGCCGGTCTTGGCGATCTTCATCCTTTGCAGCCCGTGAGTACCGTGCAGGGGGCGCTGGAATTGATCGACAGCCTGGCCCATTGGCTCAAGACGATTACCGGCATGCCTGCCGTCGCCATGTCCCCTGCTGCCGGTGCCCATGGCGAGCTGTGCGGTGTTATGGCCATTCGCGCCGCGCATGAGGCAAATGGACAGGCAAGAACCCGCATTCTGGTTCCTGAGTCGGCTCATGGCACAAATCCCGCCACGGCGGCTCTATGCGGCTACAAGGTGGATGCCGTGCCCGCTCGTGAGGACGGCCGCATGGATCTGGAAGCATTTGCCACAAAACTTGGTCCGGACTTGGCTGGCGTGATGCTGACAAACCCGAATACCTGTGGTTTGTTTGAGACGGACGTCAAGAAGATCGCCGACATGGTGCATGAAATCGGCGGATATTTTTACTGTGACGGAGCAAACCTCAATGCCATTCTGGGGAGAGTACGCCCCGGTGATCTCGGCGTTGACGCCATGCATATAAACCTGCACAAGACTTTCTCCACTCCGCACGGCGGCGGCGGCCCCGGTTCAGGGCCGGTTGTGCTGTCGGAGGCTTTGGCACCCTTTGCGCCGGTTCCCTTCGTTACCCACGGCGCTAAGGGTTTTGACCTGATTGAGCATGCGCGGGGGGAGGCGGCCGCAAGTTTCGGGCGCATGAAAACTTACCATGGCCAGATGGGGATGTTCATCCGGGCCCTCGCCTATATGCAAAGCCACGGCGCTGACGGCCTTCGCCAGATAGCCGAGGATGCCGTGCTGAACGCCAACTATATCCGTGTTGGCCTGAATGACCTTCTGCATTCACCGTTCAAAGGCGTTTGCATGCATGAGGCGCTCTTTGATGACAGCAGCCTCAAGGGGACGGGCGTTACGACGCTGGACCTTGCCAAGGCATTGATTGATGAGGGCTTCCATCCAATGACCATGTATTTCCCTTTGGTCGTTCATGGTGCGATGCTGATCGAGCCGACGGAAAGCGAATCCCGGCAAACGCTTGATGAATTTATCGGCGCGATGCGGCATCTGCTCGGCAAGGCAAAAGCAGGGGAGGCGGACTATTTTCTCGGCGCGCCTCATTTCGCCCCGCGGCGGCGGCTGGATGAGACCGGCGCTGCACGTAACCCAATTCTCCGATGGACTTCCCCTGCAGCCGGACAGTTGGCGGACGATGTAACCCTTTCTGCAGCTTCCTAACCTCCCTGGAAACGCTGCATACTGAAGCCCCGCCAGTTTGGCGGGGCTTTTTTTAACAGATATGTTTTGGACGAAAAAAACCCTGTTCTCGAACAGGGCTTTTTAAGGAAGAATTTTTGGCCTAGTTAAGTTGCTTTGCAAGATCCTTGATGGATTGATCGACAAGCGCGTCAGCCTTTTTATCTTTTAGCCCGTCCTGCATAAGCTTTCCGGCTGCCGCGATGGCAACATCAACGGCGATACTCTGGACCTCGGCAACGGCTTTTTCCTCCGCCTGCCGGATCTTGGCCTCCGCCAGTTCCTGTCTCCGTGTCAGGGAGGCTTCCAGTTCCTTGATACTTTCCTTGCGAAGAATTTCGGCATCTTCCTTGGCTCTCGCAACTATGTCATCCGCCGTCTGCAGGGCGTCATGTTGTCGCCGCTGGAAATCTGCAAACAGCATTTGCGCATCCTCCCGAAGCTTTTTGGCTTCATCGAGTTCAGCCCGGATCTTGTCAGCACGCGCGTCAAGTTGCTTAACGACGAGAGGCGGCACCTTGAAATAGACAAGGACGCCGAAAAAACCAAAGAAGGCAATGCCTACCCAAAAGGCGGGATCATGAAGCATCAGGCGTCTCCCTTGATGCTGGCGGCAACTGCCGTTTCCACATCCTTGTCGGAAACCTCAAGGGTGACAAGCCTGGCCACTGTTGATTTCGCGGCCTCTGCCGCAATCTCACGAACATGGCTCAGTGCCGTTTCCTTTGCCTTGTTGATGCCGGCTTCCGCGGCTTTTGCTTTCTTGGAAAGCTTCGCATCGAGCTCTGCCTTGCTGGCATCCTGTTCCTTGGCCACGGAGGCTTTCAGTTCGGATACTATGCCATGTGCCTTGGCGCGGGCTTCGGCGAGAGCAGCCTCGTAATCGGCCTTTGCCTTGTCCGCATCTTCGCTGAGCCGTCTTGCTTCCTCCAGATCTGAAGAAATGCGATTCTGCCGACCTTCCAGAACCTCTGAAATGCCGGGGATCGCTAACTTGGCCATCAAAAAATACAGGATGACAAAGGTAATCGCGAGCCACACTAGCTGCGGCGGGAAGTCTGCAATATTAAGTTGCGGCATGACGGCTCCTCAATCCTATCGATCAGTATTTTCTCAGTGAGAAAGAGGTCTTAACCGAACAGAATCAGGAAGGCGATAACCAGCGCGAACAGCGCAACAGCTTCTGTCAGGGCGAAGCCGAGCAGCACGTTACCGAATACTTTCGGAGCGGCGGCCGGATTGCGCAGAGAGCCAGAAACAAAGGATCCGAAGATATTTCCGATACCCACGCCCACACCTGCAAGCGCGATAGTCGCAAGGCCGGCACCGATCATCTTTGCGGCTTCTAATTCCATAATATTCTTCCTTCTAAATCAAGAACAACCAAATGTTGAGGACAAACTTAAACTCAATGATGCAAGTGAAGCGCATCGTTAAGATAGAGACATGACAAGATGGCAAACACATACGCCTGCAAGAAGGCGACAAGGAATTCCAGTCCTGTCAAAACGACGATAAACCCGAGTGGTAACCAGCCGAGGTAAAGACCAAGCGCGATAACAAAGCCACCGAACACTTTCAGCAAGGTATGGCC
This sequence comes from Sneathiella sp., assembly GCA_021741195.1. Classification (GTDB taxonomy): domain Bacteria; phylum Pseudomonadota; class Alphaproteobacteria; order Sneathiellales; family Sneathiellaceae; genus Sneathiella. The sequence continues at coordinate 13,465 of JAIOYL010000065.1, forward strand.
GGCTAGCATATTCGCGAAAAGTCGCACCGACAGGCTGATCGGGCGGACAAAATACGAGATAATTTCGATCGGCACCAGAATGATCAGAAGCACGAACGGCACGCCGCTTGGGACAAAAAACGTCAGAAATTTAAACCCGTGCTTCGCGATCCCGATTGCAGTGACGCCAACGAAGACAACTGCGGCGAGAGCGAAGGTGACAATAATCTGGCTGGTGACCGTGAATGTGTAGGGAATCATGCCGAGCAAATTGCAGAACAGCACGAACATGAAGAGGGTAAAGATAAAGGGGAAATATTTCCGCCCTTCCGAACCGACGTTGTCCTTGATCATGTTTGCAACGAACTCATAGCTGAGCTCGGCCATCGACTGCATGCGGCCAGGCACCATGGATCGGCTGCGCATGCTCAGTGTCAGAAAAAGAGTGACTGAGATAATCGCAACGACCATAAAAAGGGAGGCATTTGTAAAAGAGACGTCAAGTCCGCCGAGATCCATTGGAACCAAGCGCTTGATCTCAAATTGTGCAAGAGGGCTATGTTCTGCCGCCACGATGCTGTTCCCGCTTTTACTGTTTCAACATTTCCAAGGTGTCCACTAAATTGCAGATACCTATTCCGTATTTTCGTCGCTATTCATGCGTCTGGCGACTTTTATGACGTTGTATAGACCAACGCCGGCGCCGACAATCAAAAATACCAACATCAACCATGGCTTGGTGTCCAACCATTTGTCGAGCAGCCAACCAAACCCGCCGCATACCAGCAAAGCGGCGACCATCTCAACTGACAATCGCCATGCGTTACCGGCGCCGCCGGTGCGCTCCACCTCCAAATCGCTGCGTTTCCAGGAAGCCTTGTCCTGTTGGTGCTGCGCTTTATCGAGCCGAGCTCTAAATTCTTCTTTCGAGGGAGGATCAGGCTCAGTCATTTATGTCTCCTGATGGATTGCAATATGCCATCCACCCACCCCACAGAAAGCGCGGGAAACATACGGTCTGCCCCCATCACTGTCAAGACCCTACAAAAGGCTTTTTCTTCACAGTAGAAATTGGTGCAGTAGCAATGCGCATGCCGGGCAAAGCCGGGTTACGCAGCGCTCTCGGTAATCAGTTTTGCTTTCTCCAGATCGACAGAAACAAGTTGTGAAATTCCACGCTCCGCCATGGTCACGCCAAACAGCCGATCCATGCGGGCCATGGTAATGGGATGATGGGTCACCACAAGAAACCGAGTGTCGGAGTTTTGCGCGATACTGTCCAGAAGATGGCAGAGCCGTTCGACATTGACATCGTCGAGCGGCGCATCGACCTCGTCCAGCACGCAGATGGGGGCGGGGTTTGTCAGGAATACCGCGAAAAGCAATGCAACAGCGGTAAGCGCCTGTTCCCCGCCAGACAACAGGGACATGAGCTGGAGCTTCTTGCCGGGCGGACTTGCCATGATCTCAAGGCCCGCCGAGAGCGGATCGTCAGATTCGGTCAGGGTCAGATGTGCTTGCCCGCCGCCAAAAACCTGCTTGAAGAGTTCCTGAAAATGTTCATCAACCTTGGTGAACGCAGCGAGAAGCCGTCCTCGCCCTTCCTTATTAAGGCTGGAAATCCCCTGCCTGAGGCGCGCGATGGCGGCTTGCAGGTCTTCGCGTTCCGTCGTCAATGTGGATAGCTGTTCCTGTACTTCGTCCGCCTCAATCTCGGCGCGCAGGTTTACCGGGCCCATGCTATCGCGCTCTTTCTTGAGTCGCTCCAGTTTACGCTCGCTTTCATCAACCGACGGAATTTCCTCATTGTCCTGTATATTACCGGCCGCGCGGATCTGCTCAGGCCCACAGGCAAGTTTTTCGCGAATCTGCTCCGCGAGACCGGTCAATACTTCTGCTGCATGTTCCGTATCCGACTGATGCCGTACCCGTTCTTCACGACAGGTCGCTAGCGCCTCCTGGCATTTCCGAAGCGCGGCATCGCATTGAGAAAGGATCGATTCGGCCTCGACAAGCTTGTCGCGGAGGCTGGCCTGTCTGCCTTCGGCGCGGGCAATTTCGTCCATCAGACCGTTGCGCTTGGCGGCGATTTCTTCCGGCCTGCCTTCTATTTCCTGTAGTTCCTGATGTGTATCCTTGAACCGCATTTCCAGTTGGACGAAATGCGCCGCCATATTTTTGTTTCGATCGATCCAGCCGCTGATTTCGCGGTCGATGGTGGCAAGGCGGTCACGGCGGACAGCCGCTTCGCGTTGGATACGGTCCGATTCGCTCCGCAAGACGGCGAGTTCATCGCGGTTTTCGTTTAATTGCGCCCTCAGTTCTTCAATTTCGGCGCGGCTGTTTGTGATATCCGGCAACTCGGCGAGCGCTGCTTCCTTGGCGGTCAGGTCGCTTTCAAGCGCTTCTGCCTCCCCGGCGAGTTCACGTCCACTTTCCTGCAGGGAGGCGAGCCGTGACTGCTTGGCGGCTGCGGTCCGAATTTCCTCAGCATGCACCGCCCGCAACTTCGTGAGTTTCTGTTCCTGTTCGCGTTGCTGGATGCGAAGGTCTTTTTGTTTTGCGGATATATCGTTAAGCTTGTCCGAGAATTTTTTCAGGCTGGACGCGGCTGCCGCCAGTATTTCGCGTTTTTCGATCAACGCCTTCTTTAACTCCTGCAGACGGTTGCGCTGTTCAAGCCGGGCGGCGGCGGCGGTCTTGGCGCCGGCCTTTCTGGTAAAGCCGTCCCAACGCCACAAATCTCCCTCAACGGAAACCAGACGCTGACCAGGCTTGAGCGAGGGTTGCAGTTTTGCGCCTCCCTCCGCATCGACAATGGCGATCTGCGATAGTCTCAGGGCCAAAGCGGTATGACCCTTGACATGTTGGTCCAGTGTTTGTAGTTCGCTGTCGAAATTCTGCGCGGATTTATAGCTCCCCTGGCATTTCCAGAAAGAGGGGGCAGCATCATCCGCAGGCGCCTCCAGTTCATCACCAAGGGCCGCGCCAAGGGCAATTTCATACCCCTTGCTAACGGTCAGGTCTTCGATGATGCCGTGCCATTCGCCATCGCTGGCGCTTTCCAGCAACTGCAGAAGCGCCTGCTCTTCAGCCTCCAGCCGGGTGACGTCGGTCTCCGCGAGTTTGACCCTATCGCGTGCTTCCCTCTCGCGGCCGTCAATTGTTTGCCGCTGGAGCTCCGCTTCGTCGCAGGCATTTGTAAGCTCGTCCAGCGCCGCGATATTTTCCTGCAGCGATGAACGTGACTGCGGATCACCCTCTGTCGCACCAAGCGCCGCCTGAAGAGCCGCCTTATCCTTTTCAAGATCTGCGAGGCGGACGCGAATACGGTCAAGCTGCTGACGCGCAGTTTCTATTTGCTTTACGAGGCTGTTACGCTCCGCTGATTCGGCGGCGACAGCTTCCGTTTTTTCGTCAAATTCGGCCTGAAACGAGTTTAGCGCGTGTTGACGATTGCCTACTTCGGCCTGAATTTCTTCGGCTTGGGGACCAGATTCTTCGGTGTCGGAAAGCAATTGTATTTTTTCCGCTTCCAGCCGCGTGACCGCTTCCTCTGCATCCTTTTCAAGGTTTCTCTCGCGCGCCATGTCGCTTGAAATCTGGTTCTTGCGATCCTCAAGTTGCTTTTTCGCCTGTTTGGCCCGCTCCTCATCGGCATCAAGCTTTTCACGGGCGAGGATCAGGCGATGGGCCGCCGCCGCCGCCGCTGCTTCC
>JAIOYL010000066.1 GCA_021741195.1 Sneathiella sp.
TTCGGGACTGTTGGTAAATGTCTTGATGGCTATGACCGCTATCAGGGCAATCATGACGATGACGACAAGCAAGCCTATTTTCTTCAACATGTAAGCCAAATCCGGTTCAAGTTTTCGCGCTGTTATTCTTTTCTTGCAGGGTGCAGGATGCTAAATACAATAGCAAATAAAAAAGGGGAGTGACATGGCGATCAAAGAAGCGCGCGGCGCGGCAATCTCGGAGACGGTCAGCAGTATTCGCAATTCTGCAAAAGGCGGCGAGATAACGCCCGCCGTCCTTGCGGATATCAAGCAACAACTGATCTCTCTCGCGGGAGAAAAACATCTGTTTTCGCTTGAGGATTTCCCCGCGCCTGAGGCCGATGCCAAGCGGCGCAGCTGCCTTTATCGCCTCTCGGAAGACGACGATCACGGGTTCGCCCTGTATCTTAATGTCGCGAGCGGGAAGGTCAACGCACCGCCCCATGATCACACGACCTGGGCCGTCATTGTCGGCATAGAGGGGCAGGAGGAAAACCGTTTTTACAAGAAGGCGACGGACGGCGTCGAACAGATTGGCAGTCATATTGTCGAAGCGGGAACGGGAGTGGCCCTTATGCCTGACGATATTCACACCATCCATATTGAGGAGGGGGCGCCAGTCCTTAATTTTCATATGTATGGCCTTGGACTTGAGCAGCTTCATGGACGCAATTTCTGGAACAAGAACAAGGGAAAATGGGAAACATTCCCGGCGCATACGGATATCCGTGAGGCCCGCGTATGAGCCATGCGGTGATTTCTCCTGCCGCGCTTCGCCGGATCATGAAGGAAGAGGCTTCGGAATATGCCTTGATTGACGTCCGCGAACAGGGCGTGCATTCGGAGGGGCATCCGTTTTTTGCGACTCCCCTGCCTCTTAGTCATCTGGAGCTTAAGGCTACGCGGCTGCTGCCGCGCAAATCGGTGCCACTGTTTATCCTCGATCAGGGGCCTGATCTGCCTCTCGCGACGCGGGCTGCCGATAAGCTGGCGCAAATGGGTTACAGCGATATTTCGCTTGTGGAGGGCGGCGCGGCGGCATGGCGGGAGGAAGGATTCGAGTTATTCACTGGCGTCAACGTGCCGAGCAAGGCCTTCGGCGAGTTTGTCGAAGAAACATACGGCACACCTCATATTACCGCGGCGGATCTTGCAGCGCGGCGCGATGCCGGGGAGAAAATTGTCATTCTGGATAGCAGGCCCTATCCAGAATTTCACAGAATGTCGATCCCGGGCGGCGTCGATATGCCGGGCGCGGAGCTTGTCCATCGGGTGTTCGAAACGGTTTCCGACAAGGACATGCAAATTGTTGTTAATTGCGCTGGCCGAACCCGCAGTATTGTCGGCGCCCAATCCCTGATCAATGCAGGCATTCCCAATCCCGTATGCGCCCTCAAGGACGGAACCATGGGATGGTATCTGGCCGATCTTGATCTTGCCTATCGCGAGGATTCTGTCGCGCCACCACCGGGCGCGGCTGCCTTGAAACGGAGCCAGCAATCCGCGGCGGCGGTCGAAAAGCGCTTCGGCGTGAAGCGGATTGATATGGAAACGTTGCAATCCTTGCAGGAGGAGGCGGAAAATCGCAGCCTTTTCGTTCTCGATGTGCGCTCGGAAGAGGAGTATCTGGCGGGTCATTTGGCCGGTTCTGATCACGCGCCGGGCGGGCAGCTGGTGCAGGCAACCGATGAATATGTAGCGGTTCGTAATTCCCGGATTGTCCTGATCGATGATGATGCGGTGCGCGGCGTCATGACGGCTTCATGGCTTATCCAGATGAACTGGCCGGAAGTTTATGTGCTCACCGTGGAGTCCGACTTGCTAAGGGAGACGGGGTGGCCGGCCGGTCCTGATATTGCCCGCAGTCCTTTGATTTCCGCCTTTGAACTTGATGCGGTGCTGGCGTCAGGTGAGCCAGTGGCGGTTCTTGATCTTGCAACTTCCCTTGAATATCGTGCAGGCCATATCCCGGGGGCGTATTGGGCCATCCGTGCGCGCCTGCCGGAGGACCATATCTTCATTCCGCCGGTTGGGCTGATTATTTTGACGTCGAAAAACGGGACGCTTGGGCATCTCGCGGCGCCGGAGATTGTGCGCCTTCGGTCGGAGGCCCTTGTCCGCGTTCTGGAGGGCGGGACCGACGAATGGGAACAAAAATCCCTGCGGCTTGAAAGCGGGGATACTCGTTTGTTAAGCCGCGCCGATGACGTCTGGTACAAACCCTACGATACGGCCGACAAGCAGGCGGTGCGGCAGCGGATGAAGGACTATCTGACCTGGGAGGTTGGATTGATGAAGCAAATAGAGCGGGACGGGCTGGTGCGATTCCGTCGATTTCATTGATAGATCAAGCCTCTTCCGTTCCCCGCAACCCAGATTTACGTAACGTAATCCTTAAGTGCAGGCCCTTGAAGATGCAAATTAAAACCTGCACTTGCAATGCGGAAAAACCCGGCCTAGCATATGGCGCAAATGGGCACTCAAGAAACCCATGTTAATAATGGAGAACCCAATGGACTTATCATTTAGCAAAGAAGATTTGGCATTTCAGGATGAAGTGCGCGAATTCCTTGCGACCTCCCTGCCGACAGATGTGAAGGATCGCTGCGATCGCGGTTTGCACCCGACCAAGGAAGGTCAGATCAGATGGCAGAAGATTCTGAACGAAAAAGGCTGGATGGCGCCGAACTGGCCAAAGGAATATGGCGGAACAGGCTGGACGATCTCGCAGAAATATATTGCCGCCCATGAATTCGGGCAGGCCTCCGCGCCAATAGCGCTGCCTTTCGGGATTAGCATGGTTGGGCCGGTTATCTACACGTTTGGTAATCCTGAACAGAAAGCCAAATATCTCCCACGCATACTGAACTCTGACGACTGGTGGTGTCAGGGATATTCGGAACCGGGATCCGGTTCAGACCTTGCCTCCCTGCAAACCAAGGCGGTTCGCGATGGCGATCATTATGTGGTTAATGGCCAGAAAATCTGGACCTCCTTCGCTCATCTCGCCGATATGATTTTCTGTCTGGTACGGACGGATAGTTCGGCCAAGCAGCAGGAAGGGATTTCCTTCTTGCTGATCGATATGAAAACACCGGGCATCACGGTGAAGCCAATTTACGGGATCGACAAGGAAAATACACTGAACGAGGTTTTCTTCGAAGATGTGCGTGTCCCGATCGAAAACAGAATTGGCGAGGAAAACAAGGGCTGGACCTACGCCAAATTTCTGCTCGGAAACGAGCGGACGGGTATCGCCCGCGTCGCCCGCTCAAAACGCCAGATCGTGAGATTGCGGGAAATTGCTGCGGCGGAACGGAGCGGTGGGAAGCCGCTTACCGAGGACCAGGATTTCATCAATAAACTGACGCGTCTGGAAATCGATTTGATGGCGCTTGAATATACGGAGCTTCGCTATCTGTCGATGATTGCCAAGGGCAAGAAGCTGACAGCGGAACCGTCTTTGCTGAAAATAAAAGGCACTGAAATCCAGCAACGGCTCACGGAACTGCTGGTCGAATCACTCGGTATGTATGGTGCGCCCTATGAGCCCGAACGCGCCTATGAAGGGCGTAACGAGACTCCTGTCGGTCCGGATTATGCCAATGGACCGATGGCAGAACATCTCTATCTCCGTGCCGCCACCATTTACGGCGGCAGTAATGAAATTCAACGTAATATCGTCTCCAAGATGGTTCTGGGATTATAAGGATAACAAGAAAATGGATTTTGAACTTTCCGATGAGCAAAATTTGCTGAAAGACAGTTTCGAGCGTTTTGTGAAGGACAACTATTCATCTGACGCACGTGCCAAGCTGGCGAATACCGAGCTTGGTTTTAGTCGCGGCCATTGGAAGAAAATGGCGGAGCTTGGCTGGCTCGGACTGCCATTTTCAGAGGATGTGGGCGGTTTCGGCGGCACAGCGGTTGAAACCATGATCATGATGGAAAGCATGGGCCGTGGCCTGGTGCTGGAGCCTTTCGTGAGTACGGTTATCCTCGGGGGCGGCCTTATCGCTGAAGCGGGAAGCCCGGCGCAGATCGAAGCCATCATTCCCGAAGTGATTGAAGGCAACATGATGCTCGCCTTCGCCTATGCTGAACCGCAGTCGCGATTCAACCTCAATGATGTCGAGACTGCAGCGAGCAAATCCGGCAGCGGATATGTGCTGAACGGACACAAGTCCGTTGTCTATCACGGAACGACCGCCGACAAGGTCGTCGTATCCGCGCGGACCAGCGGTAACTCCCGCGATGAGGCGGGGATTTCCCTGTTCATTGTCGATAATAATGTATCTGGCCTTAGCCGCCGCGATTATCGCACCATTGATGGCCAGCGGGCCGCCGATATCATGTTTGAAAATGTCGCTGTCGGCGCGGATGCGCTGCTCGGCAAAGAAGGCACCGCCTATCCGGTGATTGAAAAGGTGACCGACTACGCGATTGCCGCCCTGTGCGCCGAAGCTGTTGGCGCCATGCAGGCAGCAAACGAAATAACCAATGAATATATGAAGCAGCGCAAGCAGTTCGGCACCCCGATTGGTAAGTTCCAGGTGCTGCAGCACCGTATGGTCGATATGTATATGGAAGCGGAGCAGTCAAAATCGATGTCCGATATGGTCGCGATGAAACTTGACTTGGGCGATGAGATGGAACGCCGTAAAGCGGTTGCCGCCGCCAAGGCGCAGGTCGGGCAGGCGTCGAAATTCGTTGGCCAGCAATCGATCCAGCTTCATGGCGGCATGGGTATGACCGATGAATATTCAATTGGCCATTACTTCAAACGCCTGACCACCATAGAAATGTTGTTTGGGAATACGGATTATCATTTCAAGCGCTTTGCAGCCCTGTCATCGTAACCTGAGGCACGTTCCCAATTAAGATATTGCCGGAAATGCCGCTGGTGTTTCCGGCATTTTTTATCCGCTGTAAACCGCTTCCTTGAAATGCAGGCGGCAGAGTGCGACATAGCGGTCATTGCCGCCGATTTCCTTCTGTTCGCCCTCCTTGACAGGAGTGCCATCCGCCGCCACGCGGATCACCATGGTTGCCTTCTTGCCGCAGTGACAGATGGTCTTGAGTTCCCGAAGTTCATCCGCCCAGGCGAGGAGCCATTGGCTGCCCTCAAACAGATTGCCCTGAAAATCTGTACGAAGTCCGTATGCCAGAACGGGTATCTTCAGTTTGTCCGTTACTTCGGAAAGCTGAAACACCTGATCCTTGGTCAGGAATTGCGCTTCATCAATCATGACGCAGTCTATCAAGCGGTGTGTCAGTCCCTCAACTACAACCGCCAGAATATCAGTGTCGGCAGCAAACAGGTTCGCCGCCGCCTCAAGCCCGATGCGTGAGGCAATCTTGCCAACTCCGTAACGATCGTCCAGCGCCGCCGTAAACAGGAGCGGATGCATGCCGCGCTCCTGATAATTGAAGCTCGACTGCAACAGCATGGTCGATTTTCCGGCATTCATGGTTGAGTAGTTGAAGTAAAGCTTGGCCATAAATCCCTCTATAATTGGCGGTCTGACCACAAAACCGGTTTTCGGGAATAGGGAAGGTACAACGGATGTCCCGGCAATCCCTTGGCGGTCAGGGAAAGAACATATGGTGATATGGCATTGTCGCGAAGAATTTTCCGAACCTCGTCATGCCTGTTAAGATGCGCGCCATGCCCACCCCAGCCGCAAATCACCATTTCCGCACTTGCCGCCGTTTGCAATAGGATGGCATCATTTTCGGGGCCTACGGGGTCGTCAAATTTCCTGAGTTGTTTTGGATCGGTCGCCCGGTACGCGAAAATATTCACCACGTCCAATGCCGCAAAACCCATGTCAACGGCGCGGCGGTGACATCTTTCAATGGTCGGATCGTTTTGCATCGCGTCCGCCGTCGATGGGTTCAGCATTATGAATGCCAGGGCATGCCCCTCCTTCCAGCGCCGCCAGAGCCGGTACCGATAGTCGCCGCAAGCGCTGAAATCCGCACCCGTTTCCGCGAAATATTCAGGCTCCATTGGGCGCAGGGAACGGCTCTCCGACGGTTCCCTCCTTCCAGACGGTGCGTTTTTTCATTACGATCGCAAATTCCCTTGATGCCAGTATTCCGGCGAGCCAGTTTCGTAGAAAAGGATATGGGGCGCTTTCAAACCATTCGGGATCGGTATTCGCGAATTGCCGGATGAAGGGAAAGATGGCCATGTCTGCGAGAGAGACTTCGTCGGATATCAGGTAGCGGTGATCCGCAAGTAACACTTCCAGTTTTTTGAGGAAGGTCTCTCCTTCCTGACGATATTGATCGCGCGGCTTTTCGGGAAACCGGACATGATATTTGTAACGGTCGAGGCTGGTTTTGAAAGGACCGTCATTCTCCGTGATCAACGCGAACTGGGTAGCGCGCTCACTTTCGTCTTTCGTTAGCCATTTATCCAGATCATTCTGCTCAAGGGCCCAGATCATGATATCGAGGCTTTCCTCCAGGACATCGCCTTCAAGTTTCAAGACAGGAACTGTCGCCTTTGGGCTTGCCGCAACCATGTCGTCCGGTTTGTCTTTAAGCAGGATATTACGAAGCTCCACCATCACGCCGGTATAGACAAGCGCCATGCGCGCCCGGATCGCGTAAGGGCATCGCCTGAAGCTGTAGAGGACAGGAGCGGGCTTATCCATGAATGTCGTGGCGATCAGCAGCATAAATCCGTATCAACGTTCCGCAAGGGTTTTCGAAATTCGGTGTTCGGTCTCAAACATACCGAAACATTTCCCGTATTACCAGCGGAGCCGGTTGACCCGGCGGCGCATGGCCGCCCGCAGCGTTTCTTTGCGCTCGAATTCGATGTCGATAACCGGTTCGTCCTCGGGGAATTCAAACTCCGGAATTTCAGATGCGCTTGCCTCACCGGCTACAAAAACCTCCGGAGCATCCCCGACCGGTTTCCGTTCCGCATGAAGGTCGACAACCTCGACAGTTTCTCGCCGAACCGGCCTTTGCCGGGATCTCTCCCGCGTCGGCGATTTCAGGAGATCAATTTCTTCTGGCTCAAGGTCCGGTGAAATGGCGAACTCATTCAGCTTTGCCTTCTCTTCGCGGGCCTGACTTGCCTTGTCGGGTCGGGAATTGCTTGTGTTCTTCGGGCCAAAACGCATTTCCGGCGCAGGTTCGGCAAATTCAATAGGCTCGCGATAGGTCTCATACACCTCCATTTTGGGGTGGGGTTTATGCTCACGTTGCGGCGGTCTTCCTTTGAATGCGGATTTTTTGGCGCGTGATTCTCTCGCCGTCTTATCTGATGACTCAAAAATGGGTGTCTGGTTTTCAAGGAAGAGAAGATTTGACTCGATCCGGTCCACCAGCATCAGCGTCGCGGCGCTCAGGCGCCTGTTTTTCTCGCGCAAATGCTTGTTTTCGGCAAGCAGTTGTTGTTCCCTCACTGAAACAATTTCAGTGTGACTGAAGAGGGGTCTTCCATGGTTATGCCGAGCGAAACTCATTTGATACGCTATTCAGCCCTACCTTCGAACGAGTGATTGCAGTCTCGGTGTTAATTCACAGATCTGAATGACCCCTGACTGCAAAAGGTATTTTAACGAGAAATTTAGAGCAAAACCACACAAAAACGAAACTTTATGGTTAATTTCGAGTAAAATTGCGCTAATTTTTTCAAGAGCTGAAAAGGCCGCCGGGAAAGGCGCAAAAATTAACTATAAAATTCCCGTATATCTCGATTTTTAGGATAAAATATATAGATTTTTCAGTAGGTTATGGTTAACGCGAATCACATTTTTCATCTTGGTCCGTAGCCAAGAACTGCGTCTATTTCTTTGCAATAAGCTTGTCCAGCTGGCAGTTCCCGGTGGAGAAAGTGGTCTGGATTTGACAGAACCTGTTCATATTGACAACGAAATTTCCGCTGCAATTTTTAAAATGCATCCAGCCCTGATAATTATATTCTTCCCCGGTGTCACTCTGTGAAATGTAATAGGTTATGTAGTCTGTTTTTTCAATGTTACTCCGGTCGATCTTCAGCCTGTCGATTTCCTTCTCGACGACCGGTTTACAATCTTCCGGCTCATTGGCAGTGATGTTCTTTTGAAGGTAATCTTCATTCCCTCCGCATGACGAGACGGCGACGAAGGCCAGACCACTAAAAGCAAGCTTTGCAAATTTATTCATGGAACACCCTCAATTGGTTTTTTACCGTTTTAGCCAACCATTTCATGTTTTCTATTTATCGTTGGCTGCAGGTAAATCAAATATTTTTCGATTTTATTCTAGCGCTTTTGTCGACTTTCACGGCTTGAGTTTGATATGAATCGGTTCCAGGCCTTCAATATGGCCAACGACGTCATCGCCGCGCTTGAGGGGGTCGACACCTGCGGGCGTGCCCGTGTAAATGAGGTCACCCGGTTCAAGGGTAAATGCCTCGGAAAGAACTGAGATAACTTCATCGATTGACCATATCAGGTCCGCAATTGTCGCTGACTGGCGGGTCTCCCCGTTGACAGTCAGCCAGATCTTCGCGCCGCCGATATTTTTCGCTTCCGCCGCGGGCGTAATCGCTGCGCAAGGCGCGGACTGGTCAAATGCCTTGCCGCTATCCCAGGGCCGCCCCTTTGCCTTGGCGGCGGCCTGCAGGTCGCGGCGGGTCAGGTCAATACCGGCCGCATAGCCAAAAATATGCTCTTTCGCTTTTTCCCCGGGAATACTTTCTCCCTGTTTGCCGATTGCGACCACAAGCTCCATTTCGTGATGGAGGTCTTTCGTCAGCTTTGGAAAGGCAATTTCCATATCTGTATCGACAACCGCGTCTGCGGGTTTGGTAAAGAAAAACGGGGGCTCGCGATCCGGATCGCCGCCCATTTCGCGGGCATGCTCAGCATAATTGCGGCCAACGCAAAAGATCCGGCGGACCGGAAACCGCTTAGCGGTTCCTTTCACGGCGACAGAGGGAATTGCGTGAGGTTGAAAAACATAATTCATCTCATTTGGGGCTTTCTTTTTCTATCAGGTATGCCGGGCATTATTCTGCCAACTTGTTAAATCGTTCAGCAACGTTTTTTGCGCGTCAGCCCCGAGTGATGCCACCCAGGCCGCAAAGCCCCGCTTTAGATCTTCCGCTGTCAGATCCTCGTCATAGGCATTGAAAAGCATTTCCTTATACTCCTCAACGCTATCGCATTCGAATTCGTTGTCTTTGGGGTCAAAGGCACGAATTTTCTCCTGTACTTCAGGCTTCGATGTCGCGGCAAAATATGGAATTTCCTCTTCCAGATCGTACCCGCCCCAGCCCAGCCACCAGGCGTCACTCTCTTTTTCCCCGAGATCCCAGGCATACATGACTTCCGCTTCGATATCCCGTGCGGCATGCTTGGCGGCGGCCTCCAGTTTTTTGGCGCTGGACGTTTCGGCAAGCAGGATACGGCCAATCTTGAAATAACCAATTCCGCCCTTATCCCAGGCCGTGATGAATATTCCGATTTTGTTGGGTAGAGTCACAGCAGTGTCCTGTAAGGTGAATGAGTGCCTATTCCTCAGGCTTTGGGCGTAGTTTGTCAAGAGCCCGCCTGTCGGCTTTCGTCGGTCGACCTGCTCCCGCTTCTCTTTGTGCTGTCGGGCCAGCCGCAGGGATATCCTCCGCCGCCTTTTTTTCCGGTGGCGCCAGGTCTTCGTAAAGTGCCTGCGCTTCGGGCGCCGGACCGCGGCGGGTACCGATATCTCGTATCCGAACGACGCGAATGACTTTTCCCTGGGCAAAGGTGAGGATATCCCCCGCCTTCACCGTGGAACTGGTTTTCGAAATGACCACGCTGTTTATACGCAATTTCCGCGACTGAACCAGTTTCGCCGCGATAGAGCGGCTTTTAAAAAACCGCGCATACCAAAGCCATTTGTCGATGCGAATGCTGGAAGAAACCGTCGCCGCGTCGTCGCTCATACGTTACTTTTTACCAAGTGTTTTCAGGATGGCAAAGGGCGAATCCGGATCGATCTCCCTTGGTTTTGGCGCAGGCCTTTGCTGGGCAGGCCTTTTGCCTGCGGGTTTTGGCGCTCCCCCGGCGTTCTGGGGGCGCGGACCGTCCTTGCCAACGGGTTTCGGTTTGCGGGTTTGCTTCCTGAAAGATTTTCGGCGGTAGGTAAGCTCGTCTCCTTCGCCTTGGGCCGCATATCCCAGTTTATCCAGGATCAGGGAAAACTGTTCGCGCGTCGTTCCGACGAGGGATAGCATTTCATGTGTCGGTTTGAAAGGAAGATTGCGTGGCAGATCCTTTTTCGAAGCTGGTTTTTCAGCTTCAGCCGGCGGCGTTTCGCTGCTTTCCCCTTCTTTTGTCTCCAATTCGGTAGGAGTGGGTTCCGCCGCTTGCTCTGCCACGGGGGTGGCCGTCACCTCTTCCGGCGCTGTTTTCTCAGCGCCGTCAATATTGGTTTCTTCAACCGTAACGGCAAGAGTGTCCCCATCTGATTCTTCGGCGTTGCCGATCACTGGGGTCTGTTTTTCTGTCTCCCTGTTTACAACGCCAGCAGCTGATTCAGGGGCGGGTTTGGAAGGTTCCGTTGTATCGATCAGTCCACGGGACGCACGGCGCAATAGTCCGGCAAGCCGGTCGAGCATATCGAGGCGAACGGCCAGTTTATCGAATACCGCATAGCCCGCGGTAAGATAATAGGTCCAGGGCAGTTTTCCATCGGTTTCGAAGGAGACTCGACCGGCCGGGGGCGCAGGCGGGATTTCCGCACGCTCTTCATGGATCGCCCAGAGCAGGCAACGGAGCGCCGTCGGGTCGGGCTTCAGGAGAACCGGCATAAATACATGCTCATAGCCGACGCGCAGTCCGCCAAACTTGAGGCGGCCATAGTCCTTCTTGTCCAAGCTCCGAATCTGGTCATTGAGTTTAAACCGCGGCATGGCGCCGAGCTGTTCGCTCACTTGGAAGGCAATGCCACGCGCCGGTCCAGTCAGCGGGAGCTCTTCCAGTTTCACTAACGGTTTCAGGCGATTTTCAATATGCGCTTGCGTCCATTCGTTCAGCCGTTTGGCAACAGCTTCCTGCGCATTGCCATTCAACTGCTCACTCGCGAGCAGCTGTAGGCGCGGCTTCAATACGCTCTCGCCCTTGACGAGCGTCGCGACAGGCGCCTCCTGCCAGACCAGCTTGCCTTCTGCATTCAGGGATATTTCCGCGTCCGTCGCGGCGGCGAGCCGCGCGGCACGCGCGGCAATTTCCGCTGCAACAGCCTTGTTCCCGATATTTCGGAGTGACCGGGCTTCAGTGCTGTTGAGGCTGGTGTCGGCGTTGAATTTGAGGCCTTTTAATGTCCCGAGAAAATGCCCTTCGACATGGACATCTCCGGTGTCGCTTATCTGTGCTTCCAATTGACTACGGTCTTTCAGTTTCCGCACCAGCATGGCCGTGCGTCGGTCTACAAATCGTTGCGTCAGTCGCTCATGCAGGGCGTCTGACAATTTATCTTCTATGCTACGCGCCGTTTCCTGCCAGTATTTATAATCATCCATCCAATCGGAAACATGGGAAATATACGTCCAAGTGCGCGTATGAGCAATACGTGTTGCAAGCGTGTCGATATCTCCGTCCGTTTTCTCAAGACTTTTCAGGTGCCCGGCAATCCAGTCTGTCGGCAGTTTGCCGTCTGCGCTCTGCAGGTGCAGAAAGATTTCCCTGAGCAACCGGACGTGAACGTCATGCATTGTTTTACGAAAATCCGGCACCTGGCAGACCTGCCATAACTGACGCACCTTGGGGCTGGTTTGTGAGTGGCTGCGAATATTTTCATCGCGAATGAGCATTTTGAACGCGTTGTAATCGTCCGGATCGCGCGGGGAGGTCATTCCATCTATCGCCGGTATTTTCTCCAGCGAGCGTAAGAGATCGCGGGTCGTGGTAAAATTAAGATCCTGGCTACGCCATCTGATATTACGAACCGCCTCGAAGTCATGGCTTTCAATTTTCTGGATAAGCTCATCTTCCAGCGGCTCTACATTCGCCGTCGTGCCAAACGTTCCGTTATTCATATGACGACCGGCCCGACCGGCGATCTGGGCAAACTCCGCAGGTCTCAATCGACGGGACATGGCGCCGTCATACTTAACTGTTCCGGCAAAGGCGACATGGTCGATATCCATATTGAGTCCCATGCCGATGGCGTCCGTGGCGACCAGATAATCGACATCACCAGACTGATACAGCTCGACTTGCGCATTGCGGGTTCTGGGCGACAGGCTTCCCATGACGACGGCGGCGCCGCCCCGCTGCCGCCGGACTAGTTCGGCAATGGCGTAAACGTCATTGCTGGAGAAGGCGACGATGGCTGTTCGCGGACGAAGCCGTGAAATCTTTTTTGTGCCCCGATAGGTCAATTTCGAAAAGCGTGGGCGGGAGACGAACGACGCATCGGGGATCAGCCGCTTGATCCATGGCCGGATTGTTTCAGACCCCAGGAACAATGTCTCCTGGCGGCCCCGCGCATACAGAAGGCGGTCGGTGAAGATATGGCCCCGTTCAGGATCTTCCGCCAGCTGTATTTCATCGACCGCCAGAAACTCGAACCCGCGATCAAGCGGCATCGCTTCCACGGTGCAGACAAAATAGGTAGCCTGGGCCGGAATTATTTTTTCTTCTCCGGTTACGAGCGCGACATTCGCGGCTCCCTTTGCAGTAACGATCCGATCATAGACTTCGCGGGCGAGAAGGCGGAGCGGCAGGCCGATAATCCCGTCCACATGCCCCATCATCCGCTCCACGGCGAGGTGGGTTTTGCCGGTATTGGTCGGTCCGAGGACAGCCGTGACCTGCCCGGATCCAGTGCCGAGGGTTGATTTCGTGTTGGAGTAAGGAAGCATCGCGAACCTAATCTGCCGGTTGAGGAGTAGAGTGCCCCCGAAAGCCATTTTACACGCCGACATGCCTAAGGGAACAGAAAATATTTCGCTTTTTCTTCCCGGACGCCACGCTAACTATATGCAGAGTTTATGACAGGAATTATCACATGATATTGGACGCGGGCCGCCATTTTCCTGAATATAGTGCCGTCCCCGGTTATAAAGGTGTAAGGCTAACGTTCGTTTGGTAATTTAATAATCATATGATATATCGGAATTCGCACTTAAAACGTTAATTGCATCTTCAGCGGGGAATTTGGAGAAAGATTTGACAGGGAATTGTGTTGCGAAGCACAATACCGGCAAAAATGAGGGATACCGGAATTATGGGCGACTTTCCAAAGCAGACATTGCAGGACTGGGAAAAACTGACGGAACAGGAATTGCGAGGACGCAAGCCGTCGGACTTAAACTGGCAAACGCCCGAAGGCATAACCGTCAAGCCGCTTTATACGGCGGCAGATCTGGAAGGTATGGAGTTGGACAGCGCATTTCCGGGTATAGCGCCATTTCAGCGCGGTGTCCGCGCCACCATGTATGCCAACCGACCCTGGACCATCCGCCAATATGCAGGCTTTTCGACGGCGGAGGATTCGAACGCTTTCTATCGGCGCAATCTCGCCGCCGGGCAAAAGGGCCTCTCGGTCGCTTTCGATCTCGCTACCCATCGTGGCTATGATTCGGATCATCCGCGGGTTGTCGGTGACGTGGGTAAAGCCGGGGTCGCTATCGACAGCGTTGAGGATATGAAGATCCTTTTTGATAGCATCCCGCTTGACGAGATGTCTGTCTCCATGACCATGAACGGCGCCGTACTGCCGATCCTGGCGAATTACATTGTCGCGGCGGAAGAGCAGGGCGTGAAGCCGGAACAGCTCTCAGGCACCATCCAGAACGATATCCTGAAGGAGTTCATGGTCCGCAACACCTATATTTATCCGCCCGCACCAAGCATGCGGATTATCGGCGACATCATCGGCTATACTTCCGCCAATATGCCGCGCTTCAACTCGATCTCGATCTCCGGCTATCATATGCAGGAAGCAGGTGCGACCCAGGTCCAGGAACTGGCGTTCACCCTTGCCGACGGTCTTGAATATGCCCGCGCCGCCATGGCGACGGGCCTTAAAATCGATGATTTCGCCCCGCGTCTCAGCTTCTTTTTCGCGATCGGCATGAATTTCTTTATGGAGATTGCCAAGCTGCGGGCTGCGCGCGTGATCTGGGCGAAGATGATCCGAGAGTTCGAACCGAAAAACCAGAGCTCACTCATGCTGCGCACCCATTGCCAGACATCCGGTGTCAGCCTGACGGAGCAGGACCCATATAACAACGTTATCCGCACGGCCTACGAGGCGATGGCGGCGGTTCTGGGCGGCACGCAAAGCCTGCATACCAATGCGCTGGATGAGGCGATCGCGCTGCCGACGGATTTTTCCGCCCGTATCGCCCGCAACACGCAGCTTATCCTTGCTGAAGAAACCGGCATTCCCCATGTCATCGACCCATTGGGTGGCAGCTACTATGTCGAAAGCCTGACAAATTCCATCGCCACGGAGGCATGGAAGCTGATCGAGGAGGTTGAGGAGCTTGGCGGCATGACCAAGGCGGTCGAAAGTGGTATGCCGAAGCTTAGAATCGAAGAATCAGCGGCCCGTCGTCAGGCCGCCATTGACCGGGGTGAGGAAACCATCGTCGGCGTCAATAAATACAAGACGGACAAGAATGACAGCAATATCGAGATTCTCGATGTCGATAACACCGAGGTTCTGCGCCAGCAGGTTGCAAGGCTGGAAAAAATAAGGAGCACGCGGGATACGGTCGCCTGCGACGCCGCCCTCGATGCCCTGACCGAAGGCGCGGCAGGCAACGCCAATCTGCTGGAGCTTTGCGTCAATGCGGCGCGGGCGCGGGCCACGGTCGGCGAGATTTCCGATGCCATGGAAAAGGTCTTTACCCGTCACCGCGCCGAAATCCGCTCTATTACCGGCGTCTATGGCGCGGCCTATGAGGGAGATAAAGGGTTCATGCAGATCCAGAAAGATATTGAGAGCTTCGCCAGGGAGGAAGGGCGGCGCCCGCGTATGCTGGTCGTCAAACTCGGGCAGGACGGCCATGATCGCGGCGCCAAGGTGATAGCCACGGCCTTTGCCGATATCGGTTTCGATGTTGATGTCGGCCCGCTCTTCCAGACACCCGCTGAGGCCGCCAAGGACGCCATTGAGAGCGATGTTCATGTCATTGGCATTTCATCACAAGCCGCTGGCCACAAGACGCTTGTTCCGCAGATCATTGATGAGCTGAAGGCGCAAGGGGCGGACGATATCCTCGTCGTCTGCGGCGGCGTCATCCCGGCGCAGGACTACGATGCGCTCTATAATGCGGGCGTTGCCGCCATCTACGGCCCCGGAACCAACATCCCGAAGGCCGCCGCGGAAGTATTGGAACTTATCCGCAAGAAACGGAAGGCTGCTTGACCTGATCCCTATCTGTCGCGGTATGATATGAAAGCAGTGGTTTCTCGACAGAAAGATCAGACATGAAAATCATTTACAGCCCCGATCATGCCAAGCATGACCCCAAGACCTATTTCAAGGGTGGGGCGTTTCATGAGCCGCAGGAGGTGCCGGGCCGGGCGGAAGCGCTGGTCAACGGGCTGAAAGACGCCGGACATGAAATTATGGCGCCCACTGAATTTGGCCCGTCCCCGCGTGCCGCGGTGCATACGCCGGGCTATCTCCATTTTCTTGAAACGATTTACACGCGCTGGCATGCGGGCGAAATGGGGGGCGAGGAAGTGCTTCCCAACATTCATCCGGGGCGGTATATGTCCTCCATGCCGACCGGGCTTATCGGCGAGGTCGGCTATTACACGACCGATATCTCCGCACCCATCGGCGCGACCACCTGGGAGGCGGCTGTCGCCTCCAATAATGTGGCGCTGACGGCGACGGATTTTGTCCTTTTCAACCGGGATGAAAAATTCTCGGCCTATGCGCTTTGCCGGCCACCGGGGCATCACGCGTTCAAGGATCAGGCGGGCGGTTTCTGCTTTCTCAACAACATCGCCATTGCTGCCGAATATGCCCGCCGAAATGTCGGGCGGGTCGCCATTCTCGATGTTGATGTGCATCATGGCAATGGCACGCAGGGTATTTTCTATGACCGCGCGGATGTGTTTACAATTTCAATGCATTGTGACCCGACTGATTTTTATCCCTTCTTCTCGGGCTATGCCCATGAGCGCGGGACGGGAGCAGGAGAGGGGTATAACCTCAACCTGCCACTCCCGCCGCAAACCGCGGATGACGCTTTTCTTCACCGTCTTGAGGATGCGATGGTTGCGCTTCGGTCCTATGCGCCGGACGTCCTGTTCGTGGCTCTCGGCCTCGATGCTTTCGTGGGCGACCCGCTGATCGGGCTTTCGGTTACCACAGAGGGCTTTGGCCGCATCGCGGCTCGAATTGCCGCGCTTGACCTGCCGACGGTTCTGGTACAGGAAGGCGGCTATAACCGCGATTTCCTCGGTGCGAATATTGTGAGCTTTATTTCAGGGTTTGAAGGGCGGAAATAGATGACGGGAACAGATGTAAGCGGATTGACCCAGCTTGGCAAGGCGGTGGAACAACCGCAAAGCCCGGAAGCGGCAGTGCTTGAGAGGGTGCCGAACGGGCAGGCTGACGTCAACTATCTGGTCCGATTTACAGCGCCGGAATTCACCTCACTCTGCCCGATGACGGGGCAGCCGGATTTCGCCCATCTCGTCATCGACTATGTGCCGGATCAATGGCTGATCGAATCGAAATCGCTGAAGCTGTTTCTCACTTCATTTCGTAATCACGGTGCATTCCATGAGGACTGCACGGTTATGATCGGGAAAAGGATCGTTGATCTCTTGAGCCCCCGCTGGCTCCGGATCGGCGGCTATTGGTATCCGCGCGGCGGCATCCCGATTGATGTCTTCTGGCAGACCGGTGCGCAGCTTGCCGATGTCTGGCTGCCGGATCAGGGGGTACCGACCTATCGCGGGCGTGGTTGAGGTCAGAAGCGGAAACTGTCCGGGAGCAGCTTTTCCGCCGTGGTGACAACATCGCCGCTTTCACCGGGATAGGTGACTTTCGTCTCCTTGATTGCAAACTCGATCATAAACTGCCGGCAGGCGCCGCAGGGCGAGCAGGCGCCGGAACCGCCGCTTTCATTGCGATTGATGACGACAACTTCTTTCAGTTTCAT
>JAIOYL010000003.1 GCA_021741195.1 Sneathiella sp.
ACCGATATTGTTCGCTGATTACAAAAGAGCAATTTAATGGGTTGGGAATGGTGGGCGTAACAAGATTCGAACTTGTGACCTCTGCGATGTCAACACAGCGCTCTAACCAACTGAGCTATACGCCCTCTCGTATATTTGTAAATACGGCAGGAACTGGCCACTTATAATCTGCGGGGAAGGTCATTGCAAGCCCAAACTGGGCGAGAGTAATGAAATGAAAAGGACGACTTCAGCCTTTCGACGCCGTCTTGTCCAGAAGGGCATTTTTGACGGCTTCCACCAGGGAATTAAGATGAAAGGGCTTGGAGAGAACTTTGCTTACGCCATTGACGGTTTCAAGCGCCTCCATCGCCACGGCGGAAAACCCGGTAATGAAAATAACCGGCAAATCCGGCTCCTTTTCCTTGGCGATGCGGGCGAGCTCTATACCGTTCATCCCGGGCATCACGATATCCGAGATCAACAAATCCACCTGCCCGGTTCCGAGAACCGGTAGCGCATCTTCCCCGTCGCTGAAGGCAATAACTTCATGACCGGCATTTTCAAGACTGCGAGCCAGAAAGGGCCGCAAATGTTCATCATCTTCTGCAAGCAATATGCGGGCCATGGGTAAACTACTTAATTGTCATTCAAATATTTATATGAAATAGACTATACTATTCCAAGATGGCTGGCAAAAATTACGCTGGATAAAAGAATGTCAGTCCGGCGGGCGTAGAAAGCAATCCAACTATGGCGGCGTTTACAACCCCTGTAAAGATTATATGGCCAAAGGAATGGCACGTTCCTTTCGTTTATTCTTCGCCTCACAGCGGTCGCAATTATCCTGCCGATTTCATCGCAAGTTCGAAACTTGACTTTGCCAAACTTCGCCAATCAGAGGATTTTCTCGTCGACGTCTTATTTGCAGGTGCCCCCGCAGCCGGCGCACCATTGCTTTGTGCGGAATTTCCTCGCTCCTATTGCGATGCCAACCGGGAAGCCTTTGAACTCGACCCACATATGTACAAAACGCCCCTCCCCGATTACGTGATGACTACGAGCCCCCGGCTTACCAGTGGAATTGGAACCATTCCAAAAGTCGTTGGCGCCGGACAGGAGATTTATGCGGACAAGCTTGATTTTACTGAGGCGCAGCAACGCATTAATGAATGCTATTTTCCCTACCATTACGCGCTGAGACAGCTTCTGGAGGAAGGCCTGAAGCGATTCGGTGTCGTTTATCTGCTGGATTGCCACTCCATGCCCTCCCTGCAACGACTATCGGGGACTGGCCGGATTGGAAAAGCGCCAAATCGGCCGGATATTGTTCTTGGTAATCGCTATGGCACATCCTGTGGGCCACAGATGTTCTCTTCGGCCATTGCGAGACTGGAGGCGTTCGGTTATCAGGTCGGGCAAAACTCCCCTTATGCCGGGGGCTTCATCACCGCGCATTATGGCAAACCGGACAAAAATGTTCATGCCCTTCAAATCGAAATAAACAGGAGCCTGTATATGGACCAGAAGATGCTCACCCCGACGACCGGTTTCGAAAAACTACAGGCGAATATCTGCAGCTTTATCGACGAAATGAGTCAGGATGACAGCTCGCTGTTGAGCGCGTAACGACAATGGCGACAAACACCGAGATTCTTGTACGCCCGTCAACCTCCCATGATATTGCAGCGATTACCGAAATTTACGGTGCAAGCGTCATGACCGGCCTGGGAACCTTCGAAATTGTGGCCCCTGACAGCACGGAAATGACGGCAAGGCGCAACAACATTCTCCAGCAACAACTCCCCTATCTCGTCGCGGAGCAAGACAGCATCCTTCTGGGGTTTGCCTACGCCGGGGCCTACCGTCCTCGTCCTGCCTATCGCCATACGGTCGAGAATTCGGTATATGTCGGAGCCGAGGCGCGCGCGAAAGGCATTGGTAAAGCCCTTCTCTCTCAGCTTATTGTTGAATGCAAAGAAGTGGGAAAAAAGCAGATGATAGCGGTTATCGGGGATTCCGGCAACCGCAGCTCGATCGCCTTGCATCGGTCGCTGGGTTTTCGATTTGTCGGCGTGCTCGAAAATGTCGGATTCAAGTTTGACCGCTGGGTTGACACGGTCATTATGCAAAAAAACCTGGAAATAGAAGAATAAATCAAAACTGGCGCATTAATTGCTTCCTGTAGCTCAGGAGAATATGAATGCGAATTTTGATGATATCTTTGATTTTGGCTATTGGCATGCTTGGGGCAAACCCGACGCGTGCTGATTTGACTTCACCTAAAACCCCGGAACAGCTGGAGATTTGCGAAAAGGCGGTAACTGCCGCCGAGCAAAAACACCGCCTTCCCAAACGCCTGCTGGCAGCCCTGTCTCTCACCGAGTCCGGCCATTGGGAAAAATCAACACAGGAAATGATTGCCTGGCCATGGACCGTTTATGCCGAAGGCAGGGGACGATATTTGCCGACTAAGGCTGAGGCTATTGACGAAGTAAAGTTGCTGCAGGCCAAGGGTGTTCAAAACATCGACGTGGGCTGCATGCAGGTCAATCTCTACTACCATCCGGATGCCTTCGAAAATCTTGAGGCGGCACTTGATCCGGAACAGAACGCGCTCTACGCGGCGGAACTATTAAAAGAGCTGCAAGCCGAGAGCCGCTCCTGGAATATTGCCATTGCCCATTACCATTCACGCAACAGCAAATTCAATGTTCCCTATCGTCAGAAGGTTTTCAAGATCTGGCAGCAGGAACGTCGCAAAGACACCGATGCCCGTATGGCAGCCGCGCGGGAAGAATATCGCTTGCGGCGTGAAAATCTGGCCAAGCATATCAAGGAAGCAAGCCAGCGTCGATTTACGCAAGAGAATGCCAGGAAGATGGAGACAAACGCAGACGCCTCCTGACAGAATTCCTTAGCGTGTCCTTTCCCAGCTACGCAAGGCCTCTTTTCGCTCAAGACCCCAGCGATAGCCATGTAGCTTTCCATCCGTTCCGATGACCCGATGGCACGGCACGATCAGGGAGACCGGATTGGTCGCACAGGCGCGGCCCACCGCGCGGGCAGATTTTGGCTGTCCCATTTCCACCGCTATTTCCCCGTAGGTTTTTGTGACACCCGGCGCAATCTTTAAAAGCTCCTGCCAGACCCGCCTCTGGAAAGCGGTGCCATACATATCAAGCGGGATTTCCGGCAGAGCCGCCGAGGATTGTTCCAGAAAATCAACAATACGCTTTGCCCAGTCATTCAGCTGCCCGATTTCCGGCGCGATCTCGGCTTTGGGAAATTCCAGACGCAGTTCACTGAGAAGTTCATCCTTGTCATCCCCAAAGTAAACGGCACAAACACCATTTCGTGTGCCCGCCACCAGCATTCGCCCGAGGAAACAGTCAGCAAAGGCATAGGCAATTTCCGCTCCCGCCCCGCCCTTCGCATATGAAGCGGGCGTCATGCCAAGGCGGGCATGGGCTTTTTCGTAAAGCCTGCTTGACGATCCATATCCAGCGCCATAGGCGGCGCCGGAAATACTTTCACCCGCCTGTACGTTCTTCTTGAAGCTGGAAACGCGCCTGTTATCGTAGTAATCAATGGGTGTCACTCCCAGCACTCTCTTGAAGCTTCGGGAGAGATGGTCCTCGCTGTAACCGGTCTCCTTGGCAAGCCAGGAAACTGACAATTTTTCGCCTGCCCGGGTTTCCATATGTTGCTCAATCAATTTACAGATTTGCCGTGTCAGCGACAATCTTGGATCGGCGATTTTTACAAGATCCGGCCGGCAGCGCTTGCAAGGTCGATAGCCCTCCGCCTCAGCTTGTTCCGGCAAGTCATAGATTTTAATATTTTCGGACTTCGGATTGCGCGCCGGGCAGGAAGGGCGGCAGTAAATACCCGTCGTCTTAACCGCATAAATAAATTTTCCGTCCTGACGCTCGTCGCGCGTCATTATTGCATTCAGTTTCGTGTCATAGCTCATTATCTCTGCTCCAGCTCAATGCTCGTTGACACGTAACTTAGGTAAAATATGAAACCCTTCCTATCCGGTTTCCGCGATGATATCTGATAGATCATACTTCAATCAAGTCGAGGTTTCTTCCAACTTAGGGGCTGATTTTTTATCGTCTTTCTCGGGGTGCTTCCGGCGGATGATGATATCACCGTTTTCATTCATCGTCGGCGCTTCATATTGCGGGATGGATTTTATGAATGCGCCCAGCGCGTCCATCAGTTTCGCAATCCCCTCGACGGCCAGATCTTCGGGTTTGCTGTCATCAGTTTGCGCCTGCGCCAGGCTGCCCGACGCCAAAAAAAGGACTATTGCTGATGCGCAGATGATCCGTTTCATCTTTTTCTCCTCCGAGAGTTTACCACGTGAAATGTCAAATGATATTCTGTCATTTCCAAAGCGCTTTCGTTCAATTACCATAGCATAAAATACATCCATGCCGGCGGAAACAAGAGAAGGGGCACGCAATATTTGATCTCGTTATCATGGTTGACTGGTCAGCCGCCGCCGCTCCCGGACCGGCAAAGCCCTCACCGGACCGGTGCTGGATTGCCTGGGCATCAAACGGTAAACGGCCTGATGCGGAGTATTTTCGGACCCGCGCGGCTTGTATGGCCCGGATAGGTGAGTTGCTCTCCACCAATCAAGGCCGTGCGTTTGTCGGCCTTGATTTTCCCTTCGGTTATCCCGCTGGGAGCGGCCTCGGCGGCGGAAGAATTGCTGCGGCGACGATTGCGTTGGACCTTGCTTCCGATGAACTTGATGCAAACAACCCCTTCGAAGTCGCCGCGCTTCTCAATAGCCAGATTTCCTCTCAAGCGGGTCCCTTCTGGGGTTGCCCTGTTTCATCGCAATCGGAACATCTCACCGCAAAGAAACCTCCGTTCCTACATAAGGCTTTTAGGGAATGGCGGATTGTTGAAAAATACCTCCGCGATGAGAAGAAAGAACACTCTATTTCAGCTGTCTGGAAGTTGTATACAACAGGCTCGGTTGGCAGTCAGAGCCTGACCGGACTTAAAGAGCTTAATGATCTTTCCCGCCGCCCGGATATCGCACACCGTATAAAATTCTGGCCGTTCGAGACGGGCTGGGACAGGGACCTCGACGGAA
This sequence comes from Sneathiella sp., assembly GCA_021741195.1. Taxonomy (GTDB): domain Bacteria; phylum Pseudomonadota; class Alphaproteobacteria; order Sneathiellales; family Sneathiellaceae; genus Sneathiella. The sequence goes on from JAIOYL010000003.1 coordinate 5,099, forward strand.
TTATACTTACGGAAATCTGGCCGAGCCTTCACGACCTGACTTCCTATCGTCATCCGATCAAGGACGCCCGGCAGGTTTTGGCCTGCCGGGATTGGTTGCTGGAGAAAATAGGCGATGGAACAGCATGCAACCTCTTTGCGGCACCAGGGTGGCTTAGTACGGAGGATGAAAAAAAATGCCGACTGGAAGAAGGTTGGGTTTTAGGGGTTGGACAGGAATTCCGCGAATAAATCCGCCTTCGACATTTTGAAGCCCGAGGACACCCAGCGCTTTTCCATTGCCTTTAAAGCCGTCCCCAGTTTTTCCCCTTCGGCAAACCCATGCGCAAGCAAATCCGCACCAGTTACCGGAAATTTAGGCTTTTTCCAGGAAGCGGCATGCACCAGAAAGTTACTCAAATCATGATCGGAGCCGAGCTTCGCCCAGAGCAGGATCGTCTGGTCGATAAAGCCCTCCGCTCCAAGGTGATAAAGCGCTTCATCCCGTTCAGGTTTCGACATATTCTCAGCCACATCCCTGCCGCACATACGCGCAAGCCGAAAATTCTGTTTGTTGGAAAATCGTAGCTTTTCTGCAAGGTTTAGGACCTCTCCCCCGGCCCCTCCCATCAAGGCGGCAAACCGTTGCAGGGCATCCGTTTCAACCTTTAAAGACAGGAGCGCCTTAAACCGTTGAAGATCGTGCGCAGATCCGGTCGCTGCGGTGAGAACGCCTGTCTCCTCCATAAGTTCAAGTGCCGGTACGGGGTTTGTTGTCCCCAACAGCAAAAGGAGCTCTTTTTGAACACGCTCCGCCGAGAGATTGCCAAGCTCGTCCGCCGCGCGCTTGCAGGCCTTAATCGCATTCTTGTCCGGATTGTTGTCCCCAAAGCGCGCATAGAACCTGAAATAGCGCAAAACTCTAAGCCGGTCCTCGCGAATTCGGTCATTCGCGTTACCAATAAAGCGTACATGCCGCGCCTTTAGATCCCTGAGCCCGCCCACAGGATCGATCAGTTCTCCCCTGGGATCGAGATAAAGCGCGTTGAATGTGAAATCCCGGCGACCCGCATCTTGCTCCCAGTCATGGGTGAAGGCGATATCCGCGTGACGGCCATGCCCCACCAGATCGACACGCAAGGTTGTGATCTCGAAATGCCGCTTTCCGGTAACGGCGGTGATGGTGCCGTGATCGAGGCCCGTCGGAAGCGCCGTAATGCCCGCCCGCTCCAACCCCTGAATGACGCCGCCCGGCAGAAGATCGGTGGCGATATCGACATCCACCGTCGGCAAGCCGAGCAGGGCATCGCGAACGCATCCTCCAACAAACCGGACTGTTCCGCCCTCCGCATTGAGAGCTTCTATCACCGCTATTGTCTCGGGCCACGACCGCCAAGGTGGAGGGTTTTGCCGGATATCGACCAATACGCCTTCTCTCATTGCCAAGGCGTCACTCTTTCTTTTCAGCGGGAACGACCTGCGAGTCGATAACCTTGCCATCTTCAAAACGCGGCGGAACGTAGACTGTGCCCTCGCGCGGCTCACCGCTAACAATTCCTAAAATGATCAGGCTCACAGCCATTAGAAGTAATCCGGTTACCGTAGCGATCGCGATTGAGTTCCGGCCCCAAGCCTTGTCACCACCGGCTTTCGAGTTGAAATACAGATACACGCCATAGACAACGAAAGGGAAAATAAGAGGTATAATATAAAATAGGATTGCCCTGATCATTTAATGAGTATCCGTTCTGACAAATCTTTTATCATCCCCGCCGTTGCGCCCCAGATATAATAGTCACCAAACGGGATGGCATACCAAAATCTTTCGACGCCGTTGTGAAATCCACTATGTTTCTTGCGGTTTTGCTGATCGAGCAGGAAATCAAGTGGCACTTCAAAGATTTCCGAAACCTCGCCGGCTTCCGGCTTCAAAGTAAACGAAGGCTTCACAAGCCCGACAACCGGCGTGACGGAATAGCGGGTGATCGTAATATAAGTATTCAGCGATCCGACGACTTCGACCAGGCCTGGATCAAGCGAAATTTCCTCGCGGGACTCTCGCAAAGCTGTTGCGACCGCCGATGCATCTCCTTCATCCGCCCGGCCGCCCGGAAAGCTGATCTGGCCCGCATGTTTTGCAAGATGCGTTGCGCGGCGGGTCAGAATGACGGTGGGGCCCTCCTGACGGAGAACTATCGGGACCAGAACGGCTGCCGGTGTATAGATATCTTCATGGAGTGGGGCGCTCGCGGGATTAAGATCGTGGTCCCCCCGAAACCTTCCCTCCAGATTAAGCGCCGGAGAAATTTCCGTTGGTACGGGTCCGAGCCCCTTGCGCAATCTTTCCGTCAGTTCCTGCTCTTTACTCTTCAAAAATGTCATTCACCGACCCAAGCTCAAAAAACTGGCCGCTACTCCAAAACCCGAAGCGGGCCTCCCCACTTATATTTTCTTCACCGGCCAAATTTACAAGATCATAGAAAACCGAACGTGCGATCAGTGCTTCAAGATTACCTCTTACAAGAATATACGGGGAAGGCTCCTTCGTTTTCGGATCAATTTCAAGCCGAAAGGGATGCTCTGCGTCCATGATCACGAAATCGTCAACATTCGTCCGGAAACTGATAATACGATTCCGGCCCTTCCCCTCATGGAACATTTCCACGGCCAGAAAAGGCGCGTCATCAACCGTAATACCTATTTTTTCGGCGGGAGTAACAAGATAGTATTTTCCGTCCGGATCGAGCCGGATGACCCCGGAAAACAGCTTTACCAGCGGTTTTCGGCCAATCGGCGATCCCAAGTAATACCAGGTCCCATCGCGTGCGATACGCATGTCGAGATCCCCACAGAAATCAGGGTTCCACAGATGCACGGGCGGATGTTTTTGCCCCTTTATCTGCTTGAGTATCGCACCTAAGCCGTCTCCTGTTTCTCCTGATGTCATAATTTTGGCCTTAATCACATATATTTTGATACTATATCTAGGATATCCGCGGAAGACTACCAAGTTGGTTTAGCGAGATTAGCCGTTTTTTCACTCATAACAACAGGGTCCCATGAAAACAACTGGCAACACGGAACAGCAAATCCTCGAGAGAGTGGACATTCTATCGCGCAAATTAGCCGATTTGAAAGCCGGTATCGGAGAGTTTATTTTTGGCCAGGACCAAGTCGTCGAATTAACGCTTATTACATTGCTCGCCCGCGGGCATGCATTGCTGATCGGTGTGCCGGGCCTCGCCAAGACGCGGCTGGTGGAAACCCTTGGCGGTGTGCTCGGTCTTGACGACAAGCGGGTTCAGTTTACGCCTGACCTGATGCCGGCGGATATTCTCGGATCGGAAATCCTCGAAACGGCGGTAGACGGAAGCAGGCATTTCAAGTTTCTGAAGGGCCCCATTTTTGGCCAGATTCTGATGGCAGACGAGATAAACCGCGCAAGCCCACGCACCCAGTCCGCCCTGCTTCAGGCGATGCAGGAAGAGGTGGTGACCGTGGCCGGTCAGACCTACCCGTTGCCCAAACCCTTTCATGTCCTGGCGACCCAGAACCCGATCGAGCAGGAGGGGACCTATCCACTGCCGGAAGCCCAGCTGGACCGGTTTCTGATGCAGATTAATGTTGGTTATCCTGATCGCGCGACCGAGAGACGCATTCTTTTGGAAACGACTGTGAATGATGAAGGCCGCCCCGCGCAGATTCTCTCTCCCGAAGAGTTGATCGATGCCCAGCATCTTGTTCGTGAAATGCCGGTCAGTGACGCCGTCATTGATGCAATCCTTAAACTGGTTCGCGAAGGGCGGCCCGGCGAAAGCAGCAATGAGCTCGTCAACAAGTATGTTTCATGGGGCCCAGGGCCGCGAGCGAGCCAGGCTCTTATTCTGGCGGCCCGGGCGCGCGCCCTCCTTGATAAAAGGCTGAGCCCCTCTATTGATGATGTAGTCGCCCTTGCGAAGCCGGTTTTGCGCCATCGGATGGCCCTGTCCTATGCTGCGCGGGCAGAAAATATCACTATGGAGGATATCATCGACTCGCTTGTTCTTCCGCTGGAGTAGCGAATGTGGTTACCGCGTCGCGTTAATACCCAAAATCTTGATGAAAAGGTTAAAGCGGAAACGCTTGCGCTAACGTTACCACCGTTGATCCTGGCGGCGGAGCATCTGGTTAATGCGTTTGATATGGGCGTTCATGGCCGCCGCCGCGCAGGCACCGGTGAGGATTTCTGGCAATTCAAGCAATATGGTCCGGATGATCCGACCACAAGTATCGACTGGCGGCAAAGCGCCAAGCGCGAACATGTCTATATTCGCCAGAAAGAACAGGAAACGGCGGAAACCATCTGGATCTGGCGCGATAACCAGCGGACTATGGATTATGCCTCCGGCAAGGCCAATGACTCAAAACTTTCACGGGCGACAGTATTAAGCTTGGCATGCGCTTTATTGCTCTCGAAAGGCGGCGAAAAATTCGGCTTGCTGGGGCAGGCCGAAAAGGCCGCCACAGGTCCCGTCGCATTTAACAAATTCGCGGACCGGATGATTGGCGGCGCAAGTCCGACATTCGCGGAGCTGAAATTGACGGACAGGCTGTCCAATAAATCAACGGTTATCCTGATAAGCGACTTCCTCTCACCAATTGACGAAATCACCAGGACGATGCGGCTGTTTGTCAATCTCGGCTGTAATGGCTTCCTGCTGCATATCGCCGATCCAGCGGAAGTGGACCTGCCCTTCCAGGGCCGGACGCGCTTTGTCGGAATGGCAGAGGAGGAAAGCCTCACCCTCGGCCGTGTCGAAGCGGTCCGTGAGGATTACCGGCACTTTTTCCAGATGCATAAAGAACAGATTATGTCTCTGGCCACCCAGGTTTCCTGGGACTACGTCTTCCACCGGACCGATGAAGCGGCAAGCATAGCCTTTGCCAGGATTTATGATGCTTTGAGTATTAGGAGGGGAAGGCGAAATGGTGCTTTTTAGCTCTCTTTCCTTCCTTTATCCTTGGGTTCTGGCGGCCTTGCTGGCGCTTCCCGTAATCTGGTGGCTCTTGCGGCTTATTCCACCTCAGCCAAAAACCGTATCCTTCCCGGCAATCCAGTTTCTTTACCGGCTAAAAAAAGACGAACAAACAGCGCGGACAACGCCCTGGTGGCTAATATTGCTTCGATTGCTTCTCGCGGCCTTGATCATCATCGCTATAGCCGGACCGATTTACAATCTACCGGAGCAGAGCGGTAAAGACGGAGATCTCGTGATCATTGTCGATGACGGATGGACAGCCGCTGAAACCTGGGGTGATCTTAAGACAACCTTTAGCAAGGTTGTGACGGAAGCGACGCGGCAGCAGCGACAGATATTTATCGTCACAACCTCGCAATCGCCGTCCCTGAAACCGCTGGCGGACCATGAAGCATTGGGAATTGCCGCATCGCTCCAGCCCAAATCTTGGTCTGCCGATTATTCGGCGCTTCTTGGATTGCTACCCCAGATCCAGACACTCGATAGACCGGAATTTATGTGGTTTTCAAGCGGCATCGGTCGGAATGAGGATATGTCCGGGCTGGAAAATTTTTTCAAGGCGCTTACAGACATCGGGCCGCTCACAATTTTTCAGGCAGAGACGATTGTCGCTCCCCCTGTAGTCGGGGTTCCGAAAATCTCAGGAGAGACCCTCAATATTCCTTTGACCCTGCCGGAGGGCGCTCCACTCGCCAGCGGTATGTTGACAGCACGGACGGCAACGGGGAAAATCCTTGCCTCGGCTCCGTTCGCATTTGATCAAGGTGACAGCGTCCTGATTGTCACCCTCAATATTCCGAATAAGGTTCGCAACGACATAAAGCGGCTGGAGATCTCGGACACGGCCAATGCCGGGTCCGTATTTCTGCTTGATCGGCGATGGCAAAGACATCAGATCGGACTTGTCAGCGATGAATTCGCCCAGAATGATCAGCCGCTGCTCGACGAAACCCATTATCTCACGCAGGCGCTCACGCCCTTTTTTGATATCAAGCGCGGAAAGCTCGAAGATTTGGTGGGCGAAGAGCAATCCCTGATTGCCCTTGGCGATACCGCCAATTTGCCCGAAGGCCTTGAGAGATCGCTGATGGACTGGGTCATGAAAGGCGGAATTCTGATCCGGTTTGCGGGACCAAAGCTGGCCAACTCGAATAGCGCCCTGGTTCCGGTTGAGCTTCGATCGGGCAACCGCAGTCTGCAGGGCGCAATGTCCTGGAACAAACCTGCACATCTCGGCCCTGTTCCGCCGCAAAGCCCGTTTGCGACGCTGAAATTTCCCGAAGAGGTTACCGTCACAAAGCAGGTTCTCGCCAACCCTTCCCCGGAACTTCTGGACAAGACCTGGGCGCAGCTGGAAGACGGCACGCCGCTAGTCACTGCAGCTAAACGCGGAATTGGCTGGATCGTTCTCTTTCACACAACCGCCACGCCGGAGTGGTCGAACCTCGCACTTTCGGGCCTGTTCGTCGAAATGTTACGAGAAGTAGGCAATTTGGCTCAATTCGGAAATCAAAATGTGCTGCAAAAACGCAGTCTGCGGCCCTTCCAGTTACTCGACGGATTTGGCAAGCTAAGCTCTGGTTTCGGGGGCGCCGAACCTCTCGATACGGCAACTCTCAAAGATATTGTGTTAAGTCCGGACCACCCTCCCGGATATTATGGGGATGACAAATACAGTATCGCGCTCAACATCGGACAAGACAATGCGGCCTATTCCCTGATCGACCCCGATATTTTTTCCGCGAGCCTACGGTATTTTGATAAATCACTTGCCGTCGATATGGTCATGCCGCTGTTGCTGGCGGCTGTTTTCCTGGTGTTGGCGGATCTGCTGATTTCACTCCATTTGCAAGGGAAACTCCCTACGTTACGGCGCGCCGTGGCGATGACCGTCGTCGTGCTTCTTGGCGTCGGGTATTTGTCGGTGCCTGAAACCGCCCGCGCGCAAACGGTAAATCCCGAAGGCGATGCAAAAATTCTTGAGGCCACACTGGATACGCGCCTTGGCTATATCGTGACCCATGATCCAGCCATAGATGACATGAGCCGTGCCGGTCTGTCGGGCCTCAGCCAGCAACTCAGAAACAGAACAGCGATTGAGGCGAAAGAACCCCTTGCCGTTGATATCGAGCATGATGAGTTGATCTTCTATCCCTTGATCTATTGGCCCGTTACGACGGAATTTCCGCCGCTTTCCGAGCAGGCTGTTCTTAAGCTGAACGATTATTTCAAAGGCGGCGGCACCGTTCTCTTTGATACCCGCAACGAAAACAGCGTCGGTGGTTTCGGGCTTGATCTTTCAAACAGCCCGGAAAATATGCGCCTCAGGCAACTGCTGTCCCGGCTTGACATTCCAAGGCTCCACCCTGTCCCCGTTGACCATGTTGTCACCCGGTCCTTTTACCTGATGCAGGCCTTCCCCGGAAGATACGTCGGCGGCGAGGTCTGGATTGAAGATACGACGGGTAATCAGGGGACCGATGGCGTCGCTTCCATTCTTATTGGAGGCAATGATTGGGCGGCTGCTTGGGCGGTCGACAAAAACGGTCACTATCTTGCCGCAACCCTTCCCGGCACGGATAGGCAGAGGGAAATGGCGTATCGCTTCGGTATAAATCTGGTGATGTATACGCTTACAGGTAACTACAAATCCGACCAGGTCCATATCCCGGCCATTCTGGAGAGGCTTGGCCAATGAAGGAGGAAAGCTTTATCCATGCGCTTGACTTCAATCCATATATTTCTGCTGACTGGCTGATCGCGCTTTTCATCATCTCCCTCCTTTTCGTCCTGCTGGGATTATGGAGGCGGGGGCGCGGATCCCTTTGGCGCGCTGGCCTGCTTGCCCTTCTGCTTCTCATGCTTGCTAATCCAGTGTTGCTGACCGAGAACCGAAAATTTCTGGATGATATCGCCCTCATTGTCCTCGATGAGACGAATAGCCAGAAAATCGGCACTCGGAGCGCGACCGCAACGAAGGCTTATGCTGATCTCAAAAAGCGGCTGGAGGCGATTGAAAACCTGCAGGTTGAGACGGTTTCCGTCAAAAACAAGGTAACGACACTCATCGGCGATGAAGACGGGAGTTATGCATTTGCGGCGCGAAACGACGCGTTCAAGAACTTCCCCCCGGAACGCATTGCCGGCACCATCGTTATAACAGACGGGCAGATTCACGATATCCCGCCGCCTGAAGAGGTGCGGAAGACCGAGGGGCCGATCCATTTCCTCCTGACGGGAGATAGGAACGAAAAGGACCGAGTTCTTCAGGTTGTCAAGGCCCCTGCCTTCGGGATTGTCAATCAGCCACTCCAGTTCGTGGTAAAGATAGAGGATTTCGGTGTGACCGACCTGGCCCAGGCAGCCCGTCTCTCGGTAAAGCTGGATGGCGACACTATTGGCTCCCAACTGGCGGAGGTTGGGTCGGAAGTTATGGTCGATTTGACGCTTATCCATGGCGGTGCGAATTTTGTTGAGATCGCCGTCGATCCGCTGGCGGGCGAATTGACAGAAAAGAACAACAGCGCCTATATCACCGTCAACGGTATCCGGGATCGCTTGCAGGTGCTGCTGGTTTCAGGGGAACCGCATATGGGGGAGCGCGGCTGGCGCAATATCCTTAAATCCGACCCCTCTGTCGATCTCGTTCACTTCACGATCTTGCGTCCCCCTGAAAAGCAGGATGGTACGCCAATAACTGAATTGTCGCTTATCCCCTTTCCTATCCGTGATTTGTTCGAGAAAAAGCTTCATGATTTCGATCTGATCATTTTTGACCGCTACCGCCGACGGGGGGTTCTTCCTTCCAGCTACCTCGACAACATAACGCAATATGTAAGGGAGGGCGGCGCGTTGATGGAAGCAGCCGGGCCTGCGTTTGCGACGCCACTCAGCCTCTATCAGACGCCGCTCTCTGAAATCCTGCCCGCGCGCCCGACCGGGTATGTTTTCAATGAGGGGTATGTGCCAGCAGTCAGTGATCTCGGTAAGCGCCATCCGGTGACCGGGCTATTGAAGACGGCCGCAGATGGCAACAAGCACTGGGGCCGGTGGTTCAGGATGATAGAAGCCGAAGCCCTTGGCGGTGAGACACTGATGACGGGTCCGGCCGAACAGCCCCTGCTGATATTGGAGCGGCAGGAGAAGGGCCGGGTCGCCCAGCTACTGTCAGATCATGCCTGGCTATGGGGCCGTGGGTTTGAAGGCGGCGGGCCGCAATCAGAACTTCTCCGCCGCGTCTCTCATTGGCTGATGAAAGAGCCGGAACTGGAAGAGGAGCAGCTCACGGGTGTTGTAAGCGGTAATATGCTGAAAATTTCCCGGCGCTCTCTTGATGTTACCCCGGTGACCGTCACCGTCACGGACCCAGATGGCTATGCTACCCGCGTGCTGCTCACCACAGGCGAGAACGGCGCCCAGACCGGGAGCGCACAGCTTGTCACCAGTGGCCTTCATATACTGGACGATGGAACCCGGAAATCCCTGATTGCGGTAGGCACTCTCAACCCCCTCGAGCTCCATGACATCCGGGCAAGCGCCGAGAAAGTGACACCGTTAGCAAGGGCGACTGGCGGCGGCGTGCGGTGGCTCGGTGCCGAAGGCCTGCCCGACTTCCGCCGGACAAGACCTGATAACAGTCAGTCTTCGAAATACTGGTTCGGACTTCGTGCAAACGAGAATTTCGAAGTGACCGGATATAACCGGCAAGCCGTGTTACCACCGCTTCTGGTCCTCATCCTTGGCTTAGGGTTCCTATGTATCGGCTGGTGGCGCGAAGGCAGGTAAAGTGGCTATCAGCCGGTTCGTCTCCGGTTTTGTGGCGACATGGCCTTCAGACGATTCCGGCGGCGGCGCGCCCGTAATCATGCCTGAGACATTTTTGAGTGCGCCGACGCCACATTCCTTGACCAGAAATCGCCGGTCTTCGACGGGCCCTGGAAGCTGCAAGCCATGTGCCGACGCGCTCAAAAAACCAAACTGGCCGTAATATTCGGGATCACCGACCAGAACGACAATCCTGTGCCCCAATTCGATTGCGACGTCCAGTGTCCGCCGGATGAGAGCAATACCGATACCCTTCCCCTGAAGTGCAGGCTCCACGGCGATCGGCCCCAGCAGCACCGCTGGTGTCACTGCACCGATCAAAATCGGCCAGTAGCGAATGGTCGCAAGAAGCTGGTCGCCCTCGCAGGTAACAAAGCTCAATTCCCGGAGCGGCTTGATATGCTCACGGATTTTATAAGCTGTTTTCTTGAACCGGTCGGCACCGAAGCATTTATCGAGAAGCGGTTCAATGAGAACGGCATCCTCGGGCCGCTCGTGAATTATCTGGGGCATGACGGATATCCATTTTTACATTGGGTAGAAAGAGATGCCTCTCAACGCACCCGAATCCGTCACAAAATTTTTGGTGAGAAATGATCAGGCAACGTCAAGCGGCGGTGCAATAAACGGCACCGGCCTGTCGTCGTCGTATGATCAAAAGGTCTGTCATAACGCCGAAATAACACAAGCCATCTCTCAATGAAAGAAAATAAATCAGCCCTTGCGCCTGCAAATATCACGGGATAGGCTTTGCCGCATCAATATGAAATGGGCGCGCAACCATTTTCTTTTCTCGGAGATTCCCCGCATGTTCTATAAACCCTCTGAACCCCACGGTCTGAAGCACGGCCCGTTCAAGGCGATTGTCGCGCCGCGTCCGATTGGCTGGATCAGCAGCCTCAGCGAGAACGGAGAAGTCAATCTGGCACCCTTCAGCTTTTTTAATGCCATGGCCGAAAATCCTCCAGTTGTCGCCATGGGGATTAATGGCCCGCACAAAGAAGGCGGGGCTAAAGACTCGCGCCAGAATATTGAACGAACCAAAGAGTTTGTCTGTAACATGGTCAGCTACAATATTCGCGAGCAGATGAATGCCACATCCGCAAACGCTCCACGCTCCGTCAATGAGTTCGAACTTGCCGGGCTGACCGCGATACCCTCGACCCTGGTCAAGCCGCCGCGGGTAAAGGAGAGCTATGCACATCTCGAATGCGTATATCTGAAGACAATTCCACTTCCCTCCAACGATCCCGAAAATCCCAACAATATGATCCTGGGCGAGGTTGTTGGCATTCATATTAGCGAAGAGATTATCGTTGATGGCATGATTGACATGACAAAATATCAACCCCTCGCGCGTCTTGGTTATATGGACTATTCTTATGTCGACAACATCTTCTCAATGAACCGCCCTGCATAAGGACTCGTCAGGAAGAAGGTAGAGGGCTCAGACGCCCTGCCAGGTTCCCCGGATTTCCCGCGCCAGTTTTTCCGCCATGGCGCGGGCGAAATCATCATACCCCTTCGCGACCAGAGTGAAGGAGCCGGTGCCGCCAATTACCCTCTCGCGGTAATAGATATCAAGATCGGGTTCGTCATTGACAATTGGCAGCCCATTGATAACCACGCCACGCGCGACAATCCGGTCTCTCGCCGCTTCTGGTGAGGGGCCGGTGGAAACAACGCCATCACCGGAGATATCAATCACCCTTCGCATCGATACGTTTGGATCCGTTGCGAATAACGAATAGGCCTGATCAAGGGCGCCAGCAATCGCCGTGCCGCCGTAAGGAAAGGCGCGCGGGATCAGATCCAGGCTATCGGCATAGGCCCGCGCATCCTCGGCGCTCGCAATAACCCGCCAGTCAAGGATGGTCTTCTGTTGTCCCACTCCCGCCCATTGGGTCGCGGCGATACTAATTCGCCCTCGCGGGCTGGCCCGGATCGCTTCGATGACCAGTTCGTCGCGAAAAGCCGCTGCGAGCCCCCCCATCTGAAGATTATATTCGTCCCAATTAACGCTGGAGGATACATCTATTGCCAGAACCAGCTGCATATCGACATCGATTGCGTAACTGCCCTTGATGTAACCGGACGTAAATACCAGGGCGAGCACCAGAGACAGCCATTTCATCGGACATCCTGTTCACTGAGGAAAAGATAAAAGCATCATTCCGGGAGTCTATCGAACTTAGAGGCAAAATTGTGACCAAAATTATGTAGGGTCGTGAGCCGACTCCCGTTAATATAACATTACGGCCTAAACGGTGTGTTTATGAGCGGAGATTGGGAAAATGAAAAAAGCTGTCATTGCAATTTTGGTGCTGTTGGTCATTCTCATCGGAGCCGCAGTTGCCCTTCCCTTCATTGTCCCGACGGAACGGGTCAAGCAGGAATTGATCTCGGCAACCAATGATGCGACCGGTCGCCGTTTGGCAATCGACGGCGACTTCAGCCTGTCCATTTTCCCGACACTCGGCCTCACGGCGACAAAAGTAACATTTTCGAATGCGAAAGATGCGCAAACTGCCAATATGGCGGCGATCGACAACCTCACGATCAAACTCAATCTTCTGCCGCTATTGACCGGAAATATTCAGGTCGATGAGTTTGTCCTCACCAAGCCGATCATAAATCTTGAAGTCGATAAAAGCGGCAAGGGAAACTGGGTTTTCGAAACGGCAAAATCCGACAAAGCGAAAGCCGCTGAACTGGCAACTGATGAAACGGCGGCGCCAAATCTTGGTATCTCGGATCTAAACCTTGGTGACGTGCGGATTGTCGACGGCACAGTCAGTTATTCGGATCAGAAAAGCGGCAACAAAATTGACCTGAGTGACGTTAATGTGAAGCTTGTTCTTCTTGGCCTCGATCGGCCCTTTGAAGCCCGGGGCAGTACTGTCTGGAATGAGGAAAAAACCGATCTCGAGCTCAATGTCGGTGCATTGCGCGCTATTCTTGAGAATCGCGAGACGACGACAACCGTAAAAGTCGCGTCAAAAAACCTGAATCTGCAATTTGAGGGTTCGGTTAAAACGACAAAGCCTTTGGTGCTGGGCGGGGAGACCGTCGTTGACGTTCCGTCGGTGCGGGAACTAGCCGCCTGGGTTGGAAAGCCGCTTGATGTGAGTGGCAGCGGTTTCGGACCGCTAAAGGTATCGGGCAAGGTCGGCGTCAATGACACGACATATAGTTTCACGGAGGCGAATATCGCCTTTGATGAAATCACGGGCGTCGGCGATTTCAAGATCAATCTGGCTGACAAGGCCCCCGATATCACAGGTAAGCTGGCGCTCGAAACTTTGGACCTGAACCCCTACCTGCCGGAATCGGAGAAAGGTGGCGCGGAAGCTCCCAAAGCGCCTGCTGCCAAATCGACTGAAAAATGGGACACGACGCCAATCGACCTGTCCGGACTTAAAGCTGTCAACGCCAGGTTTGATCTGTCCGTTGAGAAAATTCTTGTCCGGAAAGTGAAAATCGGCGCCAGCGCTCTCTCGACAACGTTGAAAAATGGTATTCTCGATCTCGCACTTAACGAATTAAATCTCTACGACGGCGCAGGAAAAGGGACAGTTCGTGTCAACGCGGAAGAACCGGTGTCTAAAATCTCGAGCAAGTTTACGATTGAGAATATCCGGCTAAAGCCGCTCCTGACCGATGCCGCGGATTTCAGCAAACTTGAAGGAAAAGGGCTATTCCAGACCAGTCTCACGACAAGCGGTAAATCACAGGCGGATTTCGTGAGCGCGCTGAATGGTGACGGTCAAATCCTGTTTGAGGACGGATCGGTATCCGGCGTCAATCTCGCCGCTATGGCGCGCAATGTTACCAGCGCTTTCACAGAAAGCGGGGAAACGCAAAAGACAGATTTCGCCGAGATTTCAGGAACCTATCAGATAAAAAACGGAATATTGACCAATAACGACCTGAAATTACTAAACCCGTTTATCCGTCTTTCAGGCTCCGGCACCGTTGAGCTCCCACCCAAAACCCTCACTTACCGGATTGAGCCGAAACTCGTCGCGACGACCGAAGGACAGGGGGGCAATTCCGCGAGCGGCGTGGCCGTTCCTATTATTGTTTCCGGCCCCTGGGATGACCTGAAATACGCGCCCGACCTTGCTGGCGTCCTAAAAGAAGCCGCCAATCCTGAAGGCGTCAAGAAACTCATTGAAGGCGCAAAGGGATCGGGCGATGGCGTCAAGGGCGTCCTTAAGGAGCTTGAAAACAAGGACGGCGATGCGGTCAAGGGCTTGTTGGATGCAGCCGGAGGGCTACTCGGCAAAAAGAAGTAGCCCCCAAGCCGTCTTGATCAATTAGCTCGCGCGGGGTTTACGTTCCTCGATCGGGCCACCAGATTCTCTCCAGGCGCCAAACCCGCCGTCGATATGGCAGACATTCGGAAGTCCCATATCCTGCACGGCTTTTGTCGCCAATGCAGACCGCCAACCGGCAGCGCAGAAAAAGACAAAGCGGTTTCCGTTGGCAAACAGATCCCGGTGATACGGGCTTTCGGGATCAACCCAGAACTCCAGCATTCCACGCGGCGCATGAACAGCGCCTGGAACCTGGCCCTCGCGTTCAAGTTCACGGATATCACGGATGTCAACAAAAGTGACATTCTCCGTGCCATAGAGATCCCGCGCCTGCTGGACAGACAATGTCTCGATTTGGCTTGTGGCTTCGTCAACCAGCTGTTTAACGGTTTTTTTCATTTTTATTTATCCTCACGGTCTCTTTTTTGAAAACGATCTTGCAATTCGCCCTAGATATGATGTTACAATTTACAATAACATGGCGCCAATATAATAAGTCGACATAAAAAATAAAAAGAGGGAGAAAATGGACCTTTCATTTACCGCGCAGGACAATGCCTTTCGTGACGAGGTGCGACAGTTTCTCGCCGAAGAGTTCGACGATGACCTGAAGAAGAAGATGGCGGAAAACCGGAACAGCTATCTACCAAAAGCAGACCACGTCCGCTGGCAGGATGCGCTGGCGAAAAAAGGTTGGTTGACGCCCGACTGGCCGGTGGAGCATGGCGGCCCCGGTTGGAACACGACGCAGAAATATATTTTCCAGACCGAAATGGCGAACGCCAACGCGCCGGGAATCATTCCCTTCGGCATCAGCATGTGTGCGCCGGTGATCATGAAATTCGGCACTGAAGAGCAGAAAAAACGATTCCTTCCCGATATTCGCGAAAACAAGGTCTGGTGGTGTCAGGGCTACTCGGAGCCGGGTTCAGGTTCTGACCTCGCCAGCCTGCAGATGAAAGCCGAAGACAAAGGCGATCATTTCCTTTGCAACGGATCGAAGATCTGGACAACCTTGGCACAGTATGCCGACTGGATATTCTGTCTGGTCAGAACTTCCAACGAAGGCAAGCGCCAAGAGGGGATTTCCTTCCTTTTGATCGACATGAAAACCGAAGGTATCTCCGTCGATCCGATCCAGACCCTCGACCTGCCGATCAAGGGCGCACAGGAGGTGAATCAGGTCTTTTTCAATGACGTGAAGGTCCTGAAGGAGAATCTGGTCGGTGAGCTTAATAAAGGCTGGACCTGCGCGAAATACCTCCTGGAGTTTGAACGGGGGAATGCCTATGCCGGACGCCTGAAACGCGGTGTTGAAAAAGTGCGGGCCATTGCCGCCAAGGAAGTCGACGGGCAGGAGCCTGTAATCCGGAATGCGGCCTTCAATGCCAAACTAGCGCGCCTCGAAGTTGCCGTACTGGCGCTGGAAATGACGGAACTCCGGATTTTGAGCAAGCTCGGCTCTGGCCAGAATATGGGACCGGAATCATCGCTCATGAAATGCCGGGGAACGGATCTTTATCAGGAAGTGGTGGAAATGGCTCTGGAAGCCGTTGGCACATATTCCACGCCCTTTACACCGCTCTATCCGGGCCGTAACGAGGAACCCATTGGCGCCGATTATGCAAGCGGTGTCGCACCCCGTTACTTTAACGCCCGCAAGGTTTCCATTTACGGCGGATCAAACGAAATTCAGCGCAATATCATGGCAAAGCTGATTCTGGGCCTCTAATGATAAGGCCGGTCCGCAAGAACGCTTCAAGATAAGTCGGTGGCGATCGACGTCACACGCATTTCGATGTGGTCCGGCCCTCGCAATATCTCGACGGCGATGATGAGATCCTTTGCGAGCCGATTGGGTTGCAAGGTCGTGGATGAACCGTTTTATGCCTATTACCTGGCGATGACGGGTCTACCCCATCCCATGCACGAAGAGATTATCGCGAGCCAACCGACCGACTGGCACGTTGTCGTGCAAAATCTCAATGCACCGCTTCAGAACGGTGACTTGCTTTACGTCAAGCACATGACCCATCATATGCTGGATGAAATTGATTTGGGCTTATTTCAAGGTCACAAGAATTGCTTCCTTATTCGCGATCCGAAACTTGTCATTGCGTCCTACGCTGCAAAATGGGACCGGATCTCGACAGAAGATATTGGTATCAAGCGGCAGCTGGAAATATTTGAGGTGATTCAGAATTTGACTGGCGAGGTACCAATTGTTGTCGAAGCAGAAGATATTCTTAAAAATCCCGAAGGAATGTTAAAAAAACTCTGTACCCGGCTGGAAATACCCTGGATGCCGAAAATGTTGTCCTGGCCCAAAGGACGACGGCCCGAAGATGGCGTCTGGGCGTCCCACTGGTACGCGTCGGTGGAGGCATCGACGGGCTTCGCGCCTTATCGGGAGCGGGATGTAAAATTAACGCCGGAGCAGCAGGCACTGTTGCAGCAGCAACTGCCCTATTTCGAACAATTGCGGCGTCATAAAATCTAGTTTTTCAGCCCAATTTCAAGCTTCCGCATCCAGTCTTTTACGCGGGCCTCATTTACACCAAAATCCCGGTAACCGTAATGCGCCCGGCTAAAAACAGCCAATGTCGATTTTTCGTCGCCAAGATTAATGAAACGGGCCGTAATCGTATCGGGATATCCAATCAGCTTTGAATATTGGACAAAACCCACTTGCAGATCCTTTCCGATTTCCCTGTCACTGATTTTCTCTGTCCTGGGTTCACGTAAAGCCACCGCCTCAAACCTCTTCGCCAATTCCCGCGCGCCAATATCAAAGATCGGGCTGATGGTCTTTGGCGGATATTGGCAGTAATCTGGCGGCGACATCAGGTATGTATTGGGCTTGCGCGGCCTTTTGAGCGCGGAAAAATCGAGCTCCGGTCTCTGGACATTCTTTAAAAGATTCTTCAACATCGTTGGGACCCGCTTTGCAAAATGCCTTGTATTCTCGAATTGGAAATCCAGATTAGCGAATTATGATTAGAAAGTTAAAATAAATAACATGTTGGTGCGAGAAGAATTTAACCGGGAACGGATAGATGAGTTAATCCAGGAAGCTCAGCGTCATGGACCTTTTCATGCCCTCACTCACGACGAGCGAGAAGAAAACCGTCGTGAATTCCTCGCGAAACTGCCCGACGGACAAGGTCTTTGGGTTTTCGGCTACGGATCCCTCCTCTGGAACCCGGCGTTTCACTTCACCGAATGGAGAAGCGCCAAACTGTTTGGTTTTCGCCGCCGGTTTTGCCTGCAAGCCTCTATCGGGCGCGGCAGTCCGGAAAGACCGGGCCTGATGCTGGCCCTTGATCATGGCGGATCATGCAATGGCCGCGCCTTCCATATCGCGCCCGAAAAAATTGAGAGCGAAACCGAGATACTATGGATGCGCGAAATGATTTCAGGCTCCTATGATGCCCGGCTCGCGCGGATACGGCTGGGCGACGAGATCGTATCGGGTCTCACCTTTACAATCAACAGGTCGCATCCGAGATATATTGCCGATATGGACATGGACACCACGGCGAAGCTGCTTTCTTCCGGCGCGGGTCATCTTGGCACATGCCGGGAATACCTAGATAATACGATTGCCCATCTTGACGAAATGAATGTCAGGGATCGCTATCTTCATACGCTGCAAATGAAAATACGGGACCTCGATCAGGGAAATTGATAACCTCCGGTCCGGCACATAGCCAACAGTCGCTTTATTTACCAAGCGGCTTGATCACGGACCGGACCTTGCTTACTAATCCGGATGACAGTTTTTGATATGTGGTGACCTGTTTGCAAGAAACTTCCCCTAAAGCCCTGCCGCCGGTCTTCGTGATAAACAGGCCCAAAGATACCCATCGACGCGCAGATATGACGGAACGGCTGGCGAAGGTCGGGATTTTGCCGGTATTCTTCGATGCGGTGGACGGATACCAGTTGGATATTGCGACCCTTCCTGATTACGACCGCGAGAAGCGCCGCCGGTACTTTGGCAAGGATTTAAAGGCTGGCGAAATCGGCTGTTTGCTCTCCCACCGGAAAATATATGAAAAAATGGTCGCGGAGAATATCGCGGAGGCAATCGTGCTGGAGGACGATGTTTATCTCGCCGATGATTTTCGGAACGTTCTCGAATATATCCAGTCTGCGCCCCTTGACTGGGATCTTATCCGCTTCGTTGGTCATGGAAAGGTATTCGAAAACGGATTCCGGCTCCTTGCCCAGCTTGGACACGGATATTCAATTACCCGCGTGCCCACAACACCGAGCGGCGCTTACGCTTACCTACTAACCAAAAAAGCGGCGAAAAGGCTGCTCCAGTTCATGCAGAAAAACTGGGTCCCCGTTGATATTATCCATAGCCGTGCCTGGCAAACCCGTCTTGAGACCTTGCTCGTACACCCCTCCCCCGTAACTCCCGATCTCGACGGCCCATCAACGATTGGCGATGCCCGGTTCGACAAGACACTGGAAATCAGAGGGATGACGAAATTCGTCCATCCGTTTTATCGGTTCTGGTACAAACTCAGTAACGGCGCGGGCAAAAGGCTTCTCTATATGCTGACCTGGTTTAAGGATAAAGATTTGATATAGCCGGATAGCGAAATGGTATTCCGATTTACCAGTTACCGTGTAGTCAACACACATATATATATATACATATCAATAAATTAGGAACATCCGGCATTGGAATAGTAATGCGAACATTTCTCAAATTTTATTTATTTATTTATTTCGAATAAATATGAAATCACCAATTTTGCCTAAACTACAAATACTATCATACATAGAACATAATAGAATTAGTATACTCGTTTTTACGTATAAATAAAAAAGTTAATTTTAAAATAATGATTTAGATGTTAACCATATTTTCATTTTCGTAATGTATTCCTTAGTATGTAAATAAAATTCCATTGAATATAGTTGACAGGTCAGTCGGCTTTTATTTTGTCGAATCGCCTATTAAAAGGAGATAGAAAATGGACTACCCAGGCGCGGAAGTATATTTCGATCAGAACGACCTGATTGTCAGTAAAACCGATCTGAAAGGCCATATCACCTATGCAAACCACACGTTTCTCGAGATCGCTGGATACGAAGAAAATGAGGTCATCGGCAAGGCGCATAATGTTATCCGGCACGCGAATATGCCGCGCGGCGTTTTTGAACTTTTCTGGAGTACCATCGCACAAGGCGAGGAAATCTTCGCCTATGTTGTAAACTCTACAAAGAGCGGAGATCACTATTGGGTCATCGCCCACGTTACGCCAAGTTATGATAACGGAAGAGTCTCCGGATATCATTCGACACGGCGTGTCCCTAATCCACGGACGATCCGAAACGTGATTGAACCTCTCTATACCGATTTGAATAGAATTGAGGCCGGATCGTCTAACCGGAAAGACGGTATACAAAAATCCGTCGCCCGCCTGGAAGAGATACTAAATGAAAAAGGACAGAGCTATAATGAGTTTGTGTCCTCACTGATGAGGGAGCACTAAAATGAATACGGAACTAAAATCTGGTGTCACTGGACCAATGCCCGTCAGTCTCGGGAAACTGCAGGAAATCCTGGAAGTAATCGATAATATATGCCGCGGAAACTTTGAAAGCCGGGTCATGACTATTCCGATAGAGGACGGAATGGAAAAGGCTCTTTGCACCAAGGTCAACGAAATGATTGACCGCGCTGATGCCTATTTGCGCGAGTCCACCGCCTGTTTGGGATTTATTGCAGAAAACCAGTATTTCAGACGGATCGCGCCCGAGGGGCTCATGGGCTCATACGGAGTGGCCGTTGACAAAATCAACAAGGCCGCAGACGGTGTCGAGCAGAAAATCTCCAAATTTTCTGATGCCGTCAATTCGATTTCCTCGGCCGCCGAGCAACTCAACACAAGCGCGCAATTCATGGGCAACACTGTTGATAACACCAGCGAAAAGACGGCCGCTGTTGCCGCGGCTGCTGAAGAAGCGGGAAGAAACACTCAGACCGTTGCCTCTGCCGCCGAAGAGCTCAATACCTCCATTCAGGAAATCAATCGTCAGGTTACTCATTCAGCCACCATATCAGCCGACGCTGTTGAGCAGTCAAGGCAGGTGAATGAAATGGTAAGCGGATTGTCCGAAGCGTCTGACAAAATCGGACATGTGGTCAAGCTGATCAATGACATTGCCGGGCAAACTAAGTTGTTAGCCCTTAATGCGACAATCGAGGCTGCGCGAGCAGGTGATGCCGGCAAGGGATTTGCCGTTGTGGCCAGCGAAGTGAAAAGCCTGTCCGCTCAAACTGAAAAAGCAACCGAAGGTATCAAATCCCAGGTTGAGGCAATTCAGAAGGCGGCCAGAAGTGCGGTTACGTCTATTTCGGAAATTGGCAAATCAATTGGCAACATCAACGAAGTTTCTTCGGCAATTGCTTCTGCGGTTGAAGAACAGGGAGCTGCCACCCAAGAGATTTCACGGAATGTCCAGGAGGCTGCCGCGGGTGTTCAAGACGTAACCTCCAATATCGGAATCGTCAATGACAATGTCAGGCAGGTCAGTGAAAGTTCCGGTCAGGTCCTTACAGTGGCTAATGAGCTTAAAATCCAAGCTGATCTTTTGACGGGAGTACTAAACGGATAACATTCCGTCATTAAACGCGCATCATTTTTAAAAGCGGCTCTTCCGATAAGGAAGGGAAGATTTTTTTCACATTCATGTGAAAATCTTGCGCGGCTCGGGGCCCTAGATCGGCAGGACACCGACCACAAGCAATATGGAACTCGCAATAAACCCCATTACGGGCACCCATATCGGCACCAGAAAAATCTCGCCGGAGGGCGGAAGCGATGTCAGCTTGATACGTATCAGTGCGAGATTGACGAAGATAAATACAGTCAGGACAATAGTTGACGTTGATCCAGCAAGCTGTGCGATAGGAAGGAAATAGGCCAGAAAAAGCACGATACCAACGATTAACGCGGTCGCAATCAAGGGTGTACGCGTCACGGGATTAACAATGGCGAAGAATTCGGGCAGGTTCTTTTGCGATGCCAAGCCGTAAATAACACGCGAGGCCATGATTACCTGTATAAGGACGCCATTGATTGTGGCGACAATTGCAATCCCGTGGAACACACCGCTTGTGGAAGCTTCGGCCCCTTCGAAAATTAGCGCAAGCGGCGCGGCGGACCCTGTCAGTTCATCCATCGGAACGACAAGGACAACCACCGAGACAACAGCGAAATAGAGTATGGTGGCAATGATGAGCGTGAGAATAATTCCCATTGGGAGCGTCTTGTACGGCTCTATGATTTCTTCCGCGACATTTGCCATGTCTTCGAACCCGATAAAGGCGAAGAAGGCCAGTAAACTTGCCGATATGATTCCGCTCCAGGCGCTCATCTCGAAGGGCGGAATCAGAGTTCCGACTTTCGTCAAAATCTCCGGTTCTGAGCTAATGCCATAAACTATAGCCAGAGCAAGCCCGCCAATCTCGACCACGGTAAAAACCGCGGCGAGCAAAACCGACTCAAATATCCCCCAGGCGGCAATCAAGCCAACCAGCAGAATTACCAAAACTGTCAGCAATTCTTGCGATAATGGAACCACCTCACTGAGATAGGCGGCCGCTCCGATAGAGACTGCCGCAGAAGAAACAACGCCGGATGCGGCAACCATGAGCCCGATAATGAGCGTCAGGTTCCTGGAATTAAATCCCGCACGTACATATGCAGCCTCGCCTGCACTTACAGGATACCGCGTCGATAGCTCTGAATAAGTAAACCCTGTAAAGGTAACGACGGCGGCCGCGACGAGAAAAGAGATCGGTGCATAAACGCCTGCCTTAGCGGCCGTCGTTCCGACAAGCACATAAATTCCGGCGCCAATAGTAACACCCAATCCGTAAAGAGTGAGAAGTGGCAGCGAAAGCTTGCGCTTCAGCTCGGGCTGCCCAGCAGGCTCCGTATACACATCTGTGTTTTTCATTTTCGCCTATTATCAAATGAGCGCCAACCGGGAAATATGGCCGTTTATTGAAGGAGTAAAAGAGGATGCCGACTTTCCAATAAACGCTCTGCATTTAAATTCAGATTAAAAAACTGCCCCCACTCGGTGATGACCAGTATGCAGTCTGCGGGATGAATTGATTGCAAAACGGATGCGACATCCTGGACGACAATCGGCGCAATTTTTATACCCTTTTCCTCTTTCGGATTAATGTCCTCAATGTCTGTCGCCAGTTTTTTGGCATCCTCTGCGGCCATTCCATAAGGCAGCAGCATAATTTCCTTCTCTCCGGTGCCCGAAAGCGCCAGCGCGGCCTGCAGCCCTTTGCGGGCCGCATCGACACTATCGCAAACAACAACAAATTTCTTGGTCAGTGATTTCCCGCCTTTTAGAAGCAATGTCGGCCGCATAATGTTCTGCAAGGCGCTCCGCTTCGAAGAACGGGTTCGATAAAGCCGCGAGTGCAGCCGACCGGTCCCCTCGATAATAATCAGATCTGTTTCCGGCATGGATTTTTCCTGCTCCAGCCAGAGGTCGCCACTGACGGCATGGAACCCGACCGTCACCTTCCTCCGGCTACCGGCCCGCTCCAGTTGCCGCCGGACGCTACTTGCCATCGCGCGAAGCTGTGCGTCCAGCGTTAGCTTGTCCAGATTACGCGCAATTGGTGACGACAACCTGAATTCACGTATAAAATCAAGCTCTCCGACTGTGACAAGATCACTGTCCTCAATAAATATTCCCTGTAATCCAACTCCCAGCCGGGCGGCGATCTCTATCGCCGCAGCCATTGTTTCCCGGCAATGTGTCGCGGCGTCCATTTGCAACAGAACTCTATGATATTTCTGAACCACCATATCAACCATCGCTCTGACCCACCGGTTTGTCTTCCGATACAGGCCTGACATATTTTCGGGCCATTTCTGCAAAAGCTTCCAAGCGCGCTTTTACCCGACCGTTGATGGAATCCGGTGGATATTTTCCGTCCGCGCTCATCTCTCCAGCCGGTATGCCGGTGAGGACTTCGATCCCTTCATCAATTGTCGAAATTGGGTAAATGTGAAACTCACCTTTCTCCGCCGCCTCGACGACCTCGTCCTTCAGCATCAAATGTTTAACATTCGAGGCAGGAATGAGGACACCCTGTTCGCCTGTCAGGCCGCGAAAGCGGCACAAGTCAAAGAATCCCTCGATTTTCTCATTAACCCCGCCAATAGCCTGAACTTCACCAAATTGGTTGACCGACCCGGTAACTGCCAGTGATTGCCTGATGGGCACCTCCGCCAAAGCCGACAGCAGCGCATAAAGCTCGGTCGACGATGCACTGTCGCCATCTACGGCGCCATAGGATTGCTCGAAAACCAGACTTGCGGTGAGAGACAAGGGCTTATTCTGCGTATAACGCGCCGCCAGAAAATTGGACAAGATCAGGACACCCTTTGAATGTAGAGGGCCACCAAGTTCAACTTCCCGTTCAATGTCTACCACCCGGCCGCGACCAAGATGGACACGCGCTGTAATGCGGCTTGGCCTGCCAAAGGAAAAGTCTCCCAGTTGCAGGACGGACAGGCCATTTATCTGGCCGACCTTCTCCCCCGATGTATCCAACATCATAATGCCGCGCTGGAACTGTTCTTGCGTCCGCTCCCGCATGCGGTCGGAGCGGTGAATATGCGCGGCAATGGCCTGCTTGACATCCTCACCACCAATCAATTTGGCGCCGCGCGTGGAAGCCCAATGATCCGCTTCTGAAAGCAAATCGCCAAGCGAGCGGGCGTGGCTTGACAGCCGCTCGGTATCACCTGTCAGGCGCGTCATGCGCTCAAGAACCTGTGAAACGCCGCCCTGATCCAACGGCAGCAGATTCTTCTTGCGTGCTTCCGTCGCAATGAAGCGAGCGTACAGCGCAATTGCCTGATCGGTTACCGGCATGCGGTCATCAAAATCGACAGGGACTTTAAAAAGATTGTGAAAATCAGGATCATGCTGGCTGAGGAGGTAATAAAGCATCGGATCACCAATCAAGATGACCTTTACGTCGAGCGGTATCGTCTCAGGCTGTAAACTGACCATACTGCCGAGTGACATCATTTGCGACAGGGATTCAATCCTGATTTCGCGACTGCGCAACTCACGTTTCAGGGTTTCCCATGCAAAAGGCTGAAAGATCAGCCGGCGCGCATCAAGAATAAGATAGCCTCCGTTCGCCCTGTGCAAGGCACCGGGTTTTATCAGTTGAAAATCGGTCACCAGATTTCCAAATTCCGATCGATGCTCAATACGGCCCAGCAAATTCTCAACGGTCGGATTGTCTTCATAGACAATCGGCGCGCCGCCATTGGCATCATGGCTGACCAAGACATTGATCCGGCAATTGCTAATGACACTGTCTTGCTGTCGGATAAAATCAGCCGCCATTCTGGCTGGAATTGTCTGTGCCGCTTCATCCTTGCTAAGTCGGAAAACGTCGCTATGCCCGATAACATAATCCTGTACACTATCCAGGAAGGCGACGACAGCCGCGCAGTCCTTCCAGTGTTCGCGGTTTTCATCAATAAGATGGTCAACGGCGAAACTCGTGACCTCCCGATTCAGGTTGTTGATTTCCCGGCGCTGCTCGCGTTCCAGCTCCGGAAGCATCCGGACAGCGGACTGCAGATCACCTTCAAGCCCACTGATATCTTTCTTGATGGTTTCCTGCTCTTCCTGAGAAAGTTTGGAAAAAGCTTCCGGATCCAGAACTTTCCCCTCCCGCGCGGGCGCCAAAGCCAGCCCCATCGGCGTGCGAACAAGAGCGATGTTTTTCTCGCCAGCCTTTTTTTGCAGTGTCTCAAACGCCTCTTCCTGCCGAATTTTGAATTGCTCGACGATGACATCCAGTCGTGTCTGGTAATCTTCACTTTCAAAAGCCGCCGAAATTACGACTCTGACCTCTTCCGTCAAACTTTCCATTTGCTTGGCCAGTTCATTGGCGCGGCCCGCCGGCAGACGCAGTACTTTCGGTTGGTCAGGTACGGCGAAATTATTTATGTAGCACCAATCGTCAGGAAGGGGTTTACTGGCGGCTTCGGGCTCCAGATAACGCCGGATTGTTTCCGTTTTTCCGGAACCTGACGCACCAAATGCGAATAGGTTGAATCCATGGTGGCGTACACCGATACCAAAGCGAATGGCATTGACCGCACGCTCCTGACCCAAAGGCTCGAGCAATTCCTCTAGTTCGGATGTATCCTTGAACCCAAGCGCGCAGAGATCATACCGACGGCATAAATCTGACGCTGGCAATGCCTTGATTTCCGCCATCAATCGATCCCTCTTGATTTTCCTACCTTAGTAATACTAGCACACTATGAACCTCTCAATATGAGTCAAATCAAATCAGTCGGCAAATTCTGCTTATTGACTTTTCATGTTGCTAGCATCAATTCCGTCATTTTTAATCGCAAGCTTCCGAAAGACAGATTGTAGGCATCAAATCCGGCACGAATTTATTCTCGACAGTTAGAAATGAAAGTGCGAACCTTTTTTCGCAGCCTTCAACGCACCTGCCATTCAGAAAATGCCGGTGATGCTGATCGCTGACGAACCAACATCGGCGCTCGACGTCTCCGTTCAGGTGGAGTTTCTTAATCTGCTGACTGACCTACAAACAGATCATAATCTCACCTATCTTATGGTTTCACACGATCTGCCTGTCGTCGCGCATATGTGCGATCGCGTCGCGGTCATGCAATTTGGAGAGATTGTTGAAGTAATGACCATAGAAGAAATGCGGGAAATGCAACCCAAACATGCTTATACCCGTCATCTCTTACAAAGTTCTCTGGGCTATAGGCGCAAATAGGTAACGGCTTTACACTGCCTTAGTCGCGTTCCATGTACCCGTATTGATCTTGATCAATGTTGCGGCGCACAAATTCTGTATAGAATACATTAAGTTTTGCCCTTTCATAAACCGATCGGCCAACAGGAATTTCATGAACATGAAAAATACACCTACCGACGTCAATAAAACTCCTCCTTCTCATAATGCGGGGGCGTTAAAAACTATCCCCTCGCTGCCAGTGAAAAGACGCAGTAAATCGCTTGAAGTTAGCGGTAAAAAGGACAAACCGCATTCTGTCAAGCAGGAGCCGGTCACGTCGCCGTTCGAGCGCGATTCCTATTTTTCAACCTCGATTCAGGAAATTCTCGACAGATCGACGCACGCCATGGCCGCGCGATTTACCGGCGGGCTTTCCCCGAGCGCTTTGGCTTCCGCTTATGCGGACTGGGCAGTACATCTGGCGTCATCACCCGGCAAGCAAATTCAGCTTGTGGAAAAAGCCGCGAAGAAAAGTCTCCGATTGGCAAACTATACGTCACAATGCGCAGATAAAAGCAAGGCGTCCCCACCCTGTATTGAGCCATTGCCGCAAGACAAGCGTTTTTCCGACAAGGCATGGCAAGCATGGCCCTATAACCTTATGCATCAGTCATTCCTGATGAACCAGCAATGGTGGCATAACGCGACAACAGGCGTGCGCGGGGTGACGAAACAGCATGAAAATGTCGCGGAGTTCGCCACGAGGCAGATTCTCGATATATTTTCTCCCTCCAACTATTTTCTGACAAATCCGGAAGTCCTCCAGAAAACGGCGGAGGAAGGCGGCCAGAATCTTGTGCGCGGATTTCAGAATTTCGTCAAAGACGTCGAATATGCGGTCAGCGGCAAGAAGCAAGCGGATGTCGAGAAGTATGAAGTTGGCAAAAATCTTGCCGTGACGCCGGGCAAGGTTATATATCGCAACCGGTTGATCGAACTCATCCAATATGAGCCTGTAACGGAAAAGGTTCATCCGGAACCCATCCTGATTGTACCGGCATGGATCATGAAATATTATATTCTCGATCTTTCCCCTGAGAACTCTCTCATCAAATATCTAACCGAACAGGGCTTCACGGTTTTCGTTATTTCATGGAAAAATCCGGATCCGAAGGATCGGGACCTTGGAATGGATGACTACCGCAACCTCGGTGTCATGGACGCGCTTGATGTCATCAGTAAGATTTTACCAAACCAAAAAATTCATGGCGTTGGTTACTGCCTCGGCGGGACCTTGCTCACAATTACCGCTGCCGCCATGGCGCGGGACGAAGATGAGAGGCTGAAGACGGTTTCCCTGTTCGCGTCACAGGCGGATTTCACGGAAGCCGGCGAGTTGATGCTGTTCATCAATGAAAGCCAGGTCACCTTCCTGGAAGATATGATGTGGGAGCAAGGGTATCTTGATACAACCCAGATGGCCGGCGCGTTTCAGTTGTTGCGCTCGAATGACCTGATCTGGTCGCGGATGATCCACAATTACCTGATGGGTGGTACGGTGGAGTTAAACGACCTGATGACCTGGAACGCAGACGCAACCAGAATGCCTTACAAAATGCATTCGGAGTATTTGCGGCAACTTTTCCTGAACAATGACCTTGCTGAAGGCCGATTATTAGCGGAAGGCCGCCCGATAACGGTTTCGGATATTCGCGTTCCCATTTTCGCGGTTGGCACGGAAAAAGATCATGTTGCGCCGTGGCATTCGGTTTACAAATATCATCTTCTCACCGATACGGAGATCACTTTCCTGCTCACCAACGGCGGACATAACGCGGGTATCGTCTCCGAGCCTGGCCATCCACACCGCAACTATCGGATTGGAATCAGTAAAGCGGATGACCGTTACCAGAATCCTGAAGAATGGTATGCTGAAACACCTGAACAGGAAGGATCGTGGTGGCCGGAATTCATTACCTGGCTGAAGAACCGGTCAGAAGACGGGACATCACCACCCCCCATGGGTCTGACGGAAAAGGGCCAAAAGTTGATTGGCAACGCTCCTGGCAGCTATATCTATCAAAAGTAGGCCGCAAAGATGCTTCGAAACCTTATTGAGGGCAAGCGTGGGTTGGTCATCGGGATTGCCAATGAACATTCCATTGCGGCAGGTTGCGCGCGCGCCTTCCGGGACGCCGGAGCAACGCTCGCGGTTACATATCTTAACGAGAAGGCCCGTCCCTTCGTTGAGCCTGTCGCCCGCGATGTCAATGCGGAGATTATTTTGCCGCTTGATGTAGAAGATAACAATCAAATGGCAGCGGTATTCGAGAGAATATCAACGGATTGGGGGCAGCTCGATTTCCTTTTACATTCCATTGCCTTCTGTCCGGAAATCGACTTGCATGGACGCGTAATAGATTGTTCACGGACCGGCTTTGCGAAGGCAATGGACATTTCCTGCCATTCCTTCATTCGTCTTGCAAAGCATGCCGAGCCATTAATGAAAAAAGGCGGGAGTCTTCTAACCGTGAGTTATTATGGCGCCGAAAAAGTCGTAGATCACTATAATATCATGGGTCCGGTCAAGGCAGCGCTTGAGGCATCCGTGCGCTACCTTGCCGCCGAATTGGGGCCAGACGGCATTCGGGTCAACGCCTTGTCACCCGGTCCGTTAAAAACACGGGCGGCCTCCGGGATTGAGCATTTCGATCAGTTGATTGATGAAGCCTGCGCCCGTGCGCCCCGGCGTCATTTGGTCACCCTTGAGGATGTTGGCAACATGGCCGTGGGCCTGGTCAGTGATGCCGCCCGAAATGTAACCGGCAATATCGCCTATGTGGATGCGGGCTATCACATTATGGCCTGAGCAGGATGCTTGAAATGCAATATATCGAGAATAAAACCTTCGACGAAATCAAGGTGGGCGACGCGGCGGAACTGACGCGCAAATTGAAGTCAGAGGACATTGAACTTTTCGCCGTGATGTCCGGAGATGCCAATCCGGCGCATATTGATACGGAATATGCCAAGTCGGACATGTTTCATAAAGTCATTGCCCATGGGATGTGGGGCGGCGCCTTGATTTCCGCGATTTTGGGTACGGAATTACCTGGCCCCGGAACCATCTACCTCAATCAATCCCTGAAGTTCCTGAAGCCCGTTGGACTCGGCGATACAGTGCTGGTCCGCGTGACCGTTTCGGAAAAAATCGAAAAAGGTAACCGGCTGAAGCTTGACTGCTCCTGCGTCAATCAGGATGGCGAAATAGTTATTGAAGGCGAAGCGGAAGTAATCGCGCCGACGGAAAAAGTTAAAAGACCCCGTGTGTTGCTGCCGGAAATCCATCTGCACGAAACCGGATCCCAATATCAGAAGCTGATCGACGCCACCCGCGATCTCGACCCGATCCGGACAGCGGTGGTCCATCCTTGCGATACAATATCGCTGATCGGTGCGCTGGAGGCGGCCAGTCAAAAACTTATTGTTCCAATTCTAATTGGTCCAAAAATCAAAATTCTCGCTGCGGCGGAGGAAGCGAAAAGGAGCCTTGAGGGGGTTGAGATCATTGACGTCCCGCATAGCCACGCCGCGGCTCAAAAGGCCGTTGAACTGGTTCGCCAGGGCGCGGTAGATGCCTTGATGAAAGGAAAATTGCATACCGATGAGATTATGGAAGCGGTCGTCGACCGGGAATGTGGGATCAAAACCGAGCGCCGGATCAGTCATGTCTTTGCGCTTGACGTCCCGCATTACCCGAAGCCCCTGTTTATTACGGATGCGGCAATCAATATTTATCCCGACCTCAATGACAAGAAAGACATAATACAGAACGCAATCGAACTCGCACACGCGCTCGGCATCCCCACGCCAAAAGTCGCCATTCTCTCCGCTGTGGAAACCGTCTATCCCAAAATCGCTTCGACAATTGATGCCGCCGCGCTTTGCAAGATGGCGGATCGCGGTCAAATCACGGGGGGATTGCTTGAAGGTCCGCTAGCCTTCGATAACGCAATTTCAAAATCAGCAGCCGAGGCGAAGGGCATAGAATCCGAAGTGGCGGGCGACGCCGATATCCTTGTCGTCCCTGATCTGGAAGCGGGCAACATGATCGCGAAACAGCTTATTTATCTGGCGGGCGCGGAGTCCGCCAGTATTGTCCTTGGCGCGCGCGTTCCCATCGTCCTGACAAGCCGGGCGGACGGAACCTTGTCCCGGCTTGCTTCCTGCGCTCTCGCGCAACTCTATATTCATCATTCGCGGCGTATCGCCCCATGATGGAAGTGGTTCTCGTTCTGAATGCTGGCTCGTCCAGCATCAAATTTGCCGTTTACCTGGCGGCCACGTCGGTCGGCAATCCTTTGATCCGCGGCAAGATAGATGGCATCGGGCGGGCACCGACCTTTCGCGCCCGTAATGCTGAAGGAGGCGACTTGGAAGCTGGCAACCTCGCCGCGCTCGATATTTCCAACGATCATCGCGAATTGACCGACCGTCTTCTGACCTGGCTGGAAAGTCACGATCAAGGCAACAAAGTGATCGCTGTTGGCCACCGTGTGGTCCACGGTGGCCGCTACTTCAGGGTCCCCGTTCTGGTCAATGAGGATATTTTGCGGAAACTGTCGGAACTCATCTCCCTCGCGCCCCTTCATCAGCCCAATAACCTCGAACCAATTAAAACCCTGTTGAAAAGAAACCCAACGCTTCCGCAGGTCGCCTGTTTCGATACCAGTTTTCACCGCACGCAGCCACGGATTTCAGAGCTCTTCGCTCTGCCCCGCACCCTTACGGACGAAGGCATAATCCGGTATGGGTTTCATGGTCTCTCATATCAATATATCGCAAATGCAATGTCGCCTCATCTCGGTGAGCAGGCAGGCGGTCGCGTGGTGGTTGCTCATTTGGGAAATGGGGCCAGCCTCTGCGCCATGAAGGAAAGGCGGAGCGTGGCCACAAGCATGGGATTCACGGCTCTCGACGGGCTGGTGATGGGGAGCCGCTGCGGCACACTCGATCCCGGCGTTGTTCTGTATCTGATGCAGGATCGTGCGATGAATGCGGAGCAAATCCAGCATCTCCTCTATCACGAATCCGGATTGCTCGGCGTGTCCGGCATAAGCAACAATATGCAGGTTCTGCTGCAAAGCACACAACCTGAGGCCAAGGAGGCCGTCGATCTGTTCTGCTATCGCGCGGCGAGCGAGCTAGCGGCGCTCATCGTCCCGCTGGAGGGTTTGGATGCAATTGTCTTTACCGCCGGCATAGGGGAAAATTCGGCCGAGGTGCGCCGACGGATCTGTGCGCACCTCAAATGGCTCGGTGTCGAACTGGATATGGCGGCAAACCAAGCCAACAAACCTGTAATCAGCACCTCCACATCTAAGATTGCCATTGCCGTTATCCCGACGGATGAAGAAAGGGTGATCGCCGACGCCACTCGTACTATCTTGTTTGACAAGACTGGGTAAAAAATACATGAGAACCGCAGCCATAGAAAATCTACTCCCGGCCTACAAATGGATGCGGGAATACCGGTTTCAGGATTTTCCGGGGGACCTGACGGCTGGGATTATCACTGCGATCCTGCTCGTTCCGCAAGCGATGGCCTATTCGATTCTGGCGGGACTTCCACCGGAAGTCGGTCTCTACGCCAGCATTGCACCCCCCATTCTCTACGCGCTGTTTGGCAGCAGCCGTGCTCTCGCCGTGGGACCTGTCGCCGTAGCCTCGCTGATGGTAGCGAGCGCGCTCGGCACCATCGCTGTTCCCAAATCTCCGGATTATATCGCCTCCGCGTTAATTCTTGCAGTGTTGACCGGTATTTTCCTCATTTTCATGGGCGTTGCCAAGCTTGGGTTTCTCGCAAACTTTTTAAGCCACCCGGTCATGTCCGGCTTCACCAGCGCGGCCGCAATCGTGATCGCTTTCAGCCAGTTGAATCATCTTCTAGGTCTCAATATCCCGCGCGGATCGCGAATTGACGAGGCTGTCCTTTATGTCTTTTCGCATCCCGGCGACGCCAATCTGACAACCGTCACCGTCAGCGCCGCAGGCCTGATTTTGCTTCTTTTTCTGCGCTGGTATTTAAACCCCCTGCTTGACCGGTTTGGCCTACATTCTGGTGTCGGCAACGCTCTGGTCAAGGCGGGGCCGATGTTTGTCGTGATCCTCATGACATTTCTTTCTGCCAAAATGCTATGGAATGAAACGGCGGGACTGGTGGTTGTCGGCGATATTCCAGCTGGCCTGCCGCCTCTTACAATTCCCGCTTTCGACGTTGGCGTATGGACACATCTCAGCGCCTCTGCTGCCCTTATCGCCCTGGTGAGTTTTGTCGAGAGCGTCGCCATCGCCAGAGTTCTTGCAAGCCGACGGCGCCAGAAGATAGATGTCAATCAGGAATTGGTCGGATTGGGGGTCGCGAATATCGGCGCGGCCTTTACCGGTGGTAGCCCGGTCTGCGGCGGTTTCAGCCGTTCCGTAGTGAATTTCTCCGCTGGCGCCAATACCCAGCTGGCGGCGATATTCACGGCTATCCTGATTGCTCTCTCCGTCCTGTTCTTCACACCTCTCTTTTACTATCTGCCGCAGGCCGTTTTGGCGGCAATCATCATCATTGCCGTTCTCGGGCTTGTCGATCTGAAAGCCCTCAGGGTCAATTGGCTCTATAGCAAAAGCGATGCCGCTGCCTGGATAGTGACGTTCGCCGTTGTTATGGTTGAAGGAATTGAATTGGGAATTGTCGCCGGTATCCTAGTGTCGATCGTCCTGTTCCTGTGGCGAAGCAGCCAGCCCCATATTGCCGTCGTCGGCCGGGTGGGCGGCAGTGAGCATTTTCGTAATGTCAAACGTCATAAGGTCCAGACCTGTCCGCATGTGCTGGCAATCCGGGTAGACGAAAGCCTGTTTTTTGCCAACACCCGTTCGTTCGAAAACTATGTCCTGTCCGCCGTTGTTGACCAGCCTGAGGTAAAGCATGTCGTCTTTATCTGCAGCGCGATCAATGCCATTGATGGAAGCGCATTGGAATCCCTCGAACAGCTTGTCTCGGACTTGCGAAGTGCCAGCGTTACCTTTCATCTCGCAGAAGTAAAAGGACCCGTCATGGACAGGCTCGAAAAAACGGATTTCCTCGAGCATCTGAAACCGGGAAATGTCTTTCTCAGCACACATGACGCCTTCGTGGCGCTGGACTGCACCTGATGTCCAAGATACCCACGACCCTGCAACAAGACGAGCTTATCGCCTTTTTGAAGGATGCGGGCAGTTATCCCGAAAACCCTGACCATGTCGATTTTCACGAGACACATGGCGCCATGATCTTTCTGGCGGGCTGTTTTGCCTACAAGATCAAAAAAGCCGTCAAATTTCCCTATATGGATTTTTCGACCCTGGAAAAGCGACATCATTTTTGTGCACGCGAACTTGAGATCAATCAGCCGCACGCACCCGACCTATATCAGTGCCTCGTCGCGATCACGCAGAACGAAGACGGATCGCTAACTCTCGGAGGAGATGGCACCGTCGTTGAATGGGCGCTAAAGATGAGACGGTTCGATCAGAACAGGATGCTGGACCGGTTGCCGCATTCGGTTGTCATGGAGAAGACGCTGGTCAACAAACTGACCGAGGCAGTTTTTAAGTATCACCAGGCTGCGGCGAGGATAAACGTCGCGGATGGTCCGCAGAGAATGCAGCTTCTTATTCAGGAATTACTGGACAGCTTTCATGCCTCGCGGGACGTTTTCACGCCTGGAACGGTAAAAAGCTTTGAAATGCTGGCCATGGCCCTACTTGAACGCGCCCATTACTGCTTGCGTCTCAGGGGTCGGCGCGGGTTCATCCGGCGCTGCCACGGAGACCTTCATTTGCGTAATATTGTTTTGATGGGTGAGCAGCCCGTACTTTTCGATGCGCTTGAATTCGATGAAGATCTGGCGACAACAGACGTACTTTACGATCTGGCCTTCCTGTTGATGGACCTTGACCAGCGCGGCATGAGTCCCGCCGCCAACAGGGTCTTGAACCGGTATCTGTATTATTCCAACGCACTTGAGGATATTTATGGCCTGATCGCGATGCCGCTGTTTCTGGCCATAAGGGCGGGCGTTCGCGCAATGGTCGCGGTCGATCATGCCCGGCAGCTCGCAGGAGATGCGGCGGCCAAGGAACTGACGGCGGCCGATCAATATTTCTTCACAGCCTTGCAATATCTGCAACAGAAGCCGCCCATCCTGATTGCGGTTGGCGGATTTTCAGGTACCGGCAAAACGACTCTGGCCGAACTATTGGCGGGATCGCTGGAACATGCGCCAGGCTTCCTTCACTTTCGTTCCGATCTGGAGCGAAAATCCCTGTTCAATGTTTCCGAGACCGAGCGTCTGGACCCAAGTTGCTACACAATGGAAGTCAACAAACAGGTTTATGGAAAGTTGCTTCACAAGGTGCGAATAGCGCTCAAAGCCCACCAGCGGGTCATTGTTGATGCGGTATTCTCCAAACCCGAAGAGCGGGCGGAGTTTGAAGCGCTTGCTAAAAAATTTGATATTCCCTTTATCGGCCTATGGCTGGAAGCCGACGAGGAACTGATCGCATCCCGTGTCACGGCTCGAACAATGGACGCATCAGACGCCACGCCTGCTATTGTCCATCAGCAGGTGGCGCGTGGTGTTTCCAGCATCCAATGGCACAGGATCGATGCCAGCGGCACCGAATTTGAAACCCTGAAAAACGTCATGGCTATTCCAGAAATATCTAATATTGACTGAGATCAATGCCGGAAAGCAGCATTTCTGCAAAAATTTTTTGATGTTAGCCCGCATTTACCGAAAGGAATGAAAATGGCGCAGAAAAGCTCTCCCACTTCACAAGATAAGACACTCTTTAGCTTCGCTCCGCCCATGGATTTGCAAGCGACAATGGACATCAACCAAAAGCTTTTAAAGGCCATGCAGGTGTATAATGAAGAACTGGTAACCTTTGGCAACAATCGCCTGAAAGAGGATCTCGCCGTTTCGCAGAAACTGGCGGAATGCAAAACGGCGCAGGATTTTATCGGTGTTTATACAGACTTCTATCAAAGAGCTCTAAAACAATATGCGGAAGAGGCGCAAACTCTAGCCAATATTTACACAGTATTCACGAGTGAAAAGGATAAAGCAACGGTCGCATCCAACAAACCGGAAAATTCAGATATGCCCGAATCAAAAAAACAGGAGTAATATCCGACAAAATAGGTCGGCGATACAGGCTTGTGAGAATTGTTCCGCCGTCTGTTACCGCAACCGTCAAGCTAGTTTCCTTGCGGGCTCGCCTTATCTAGATTCTTCGGATCAAAAACGTTGCCGAATGCGCCTTTGCCGGGGCTTTGAACTGGCTTTTCGGGTGTTGCCTGCGGTGCCGTCTTGTCTAGGTTTCCAGGGTCGAAAACATTACCAAAAGCGCCCTTTCCCGGGCTTTGCGGCACATCGCCCGCTGCTGCGGGCGGCTGAGTTTTGCTGCCACCGAAAACATCCGGGCCTTTCAGCAATTTCTGCTGTTGCTGCTCGAGCTGCTTTTGCCGGATCGCCTTGATCCGCTCTCCCTGAATAAGGCGCTTCTGTTCGCGGACATCCACCTTGCATTCGGTTGGATTGTAGACTTGTGCAAACCAGATTGTCGAAAATCCGCCAAGCGCCATCAAGACAAGGATAACGGCCGCGGGATTGCCACGGAAGAACTTCGGCAGCTGAAATCCGCCTGTGACTGCCGCAACAGGTGCGCCGTTGGCGAGCGCAAGCTGCTGACGGCGGCGATAAATTTCATGCACCAGTGCGCCAACAACAGTCAGAACGATGATGATAAAGGCAAGCGACGAGATCGAAGGATTGATCCCATAACGCACTTTCTGCGCCAGTTCGATCGTCAGTGTCGGGAATTTTCCGAACGTAAAGGTGGTCGTATTGTAATTTTCAAACGACGCCAGAAATGCCAGTACCGCTGCAGAGCCAATCGCCGGCTTCATGAAGGGCAAAAGAATTTTCCGAAAAGCCTGGACATTGGTGGCGCCCAGATCGAGGGCGGCTTCGGTCAGGCCGGTATCGAAACGCTGCAGTCGGGCAATGAAAACCAGCATGCAATAGGAGGCGATAAAGGTCGATTGCCCCAGGATCGTCAGGAAAATACCGTTATGCAGGAAACTCCCGCTGCTGAAACCCAGCATGATGTTGATCCTGTCCCAGAAGACAAGCGTGGAGATACCGAGAACGACGCCGGGGATTAGAATGGGGGCTATAACGATAGTATAATAAGTCGCCCGAAGCTTCGGCCATATCTGCGTGAGCACCAAGGCCCCTGCTAGCCCCATGATAACGGAAAGAAAAACTGTGCCTATGCCAACAATAACGCTGTTCTGGATGCCGCTGAGAATTCTCTGATCTCTCGCGAGCACGTCAAACCATTCAAAAGTCAGACATTCCCACGGTGCCATTTTTGGAAAGGCTGGCGAGTTGAATGCCGTGATGCTCATGACAATCAACGGGCCCAGAAGATAGCCGAAAAAGACGACAAGATAGGCAATCAGGATGAATTTCAGGAGGAAATTTTCAGCCTTCATTTGCCGATATCCCCGATCCTGACCTTGAACAGGCGCATCAGCGACAACACGATCACAATGCAGGTGACCAGCAGGACGATGGCAAAGGCAGCGCCACGCGGCCAGTTACCGCCCGTGTTAAACCATTGATAGATGATCTGGGTAAACCAGAGGCTTGAGGGACCGCCCAGAATTTGCGGTGCCGCCAGCGCGCCCGCCGACAACATGAAAACCATCGTGCAGCCTGAGGAAATTCCCGGCTTCGCATAAGGGATGACCACTCGCCAGTGAATACGCCACCAGGGCGCGCCCATATCGCGGGCAGCCTCTATCTGATTGCGGTCAAGGCTCTCGATAACGTTATAGATCGGGAAAATCATCAAGAGAATGTAGGCATAGCCGAGGCCGGCATAGAGCGCCACGTTCGCGCGAATAAAATCAATGGGATCACTGATCAGACCCATCGCCAGCATGACTTCGTTTATGACACCGCTATCACCGAAAATGATGCGGAAGGCGAAGGCGCGCAGAATTTCATTGATCCAGTAGGGAATAATCAGAAGCAGCACCAGGATCCGTGTCATGCCGCCACCCCTGGATTGACCAAGATAATAGGCAAGCGGATAACATAAAATCAGGTCAAGGATTGTCACGAAAAACGCCGCGAGGAGAGTCCGGGCAAAGACGGTCAAATCCACTACATTATAGGAAGTATCAGCTCCCGGGGCGCCCAGCACCAGATACTTATAATGTTCAAGAGTGTAAGTGTCTTTTGGCCCCCCCATCTCCGGCGGCGGTAAATGATGCCGGAATGAAAAATCGAGCATGGATATCTGGGGGAGGACAATCAGGATCACAACCCAGAAAACGACGGCAACGAGCAGGAAAATACCGAGCCCAAAACCGTTCCGGTTAAAATAGTTCGACATAATCCGCGTTACCGTCATCCAGGCCCCCTACTCGCTGGCAAGCTCGCCGACGGGCAAAACAACCGCCTGGTCAGGTACATATTCAAGCGTCAGGTTATCGCCTTCCGCCGATTGCCGGTGCTGGCCGATATTGACCAGCGACATCTTGATTTCCTTTCCTTCCGCGCCCTCGAGAAAGACGTTGTAAATCTGTCCCTCAAATTCTTCATGCTTGACCATGGCCGTCAATCGGTTGGGAGCGGGTGCCGTGTCGGCCGCAATATTACAGGCTTCAGGGCGGATAAACATCATCGCCGGGTCGCCAACTTTCAGCTTCCCCCTGGCAGCGGTCGCAATCCGGGCCAATAGCTCTCCCGAACGGTTTGTATTTATTAACGCCATTTCACCCTCAATGGATTTAATCTTGCCGCGGAAGACATTATTTTCGCCCACGAATGAGGCGACAAAGGGCGTTGCCGGATCGTTGTAAATGGAATGACCATTCGCGATCTGGTCGACGACGCCCGCCCGCATAACGGCGACATTGTCGGACATGGTCAGGGCTTCTCCCTGGTCATGGGTGATGTAAATGAAGGTAATCCCGACGCGCTGCTGAATTTCGCGAAGTTCCGTCCGCATATGTTGGCGGAGCTTTAGATCAAGCGCCGACAGCGGCTCATCGAGAAGAAGAACGTCCGGCTCCGCGCAGAGGGCGCGGGCAATCGCGACGCGCTGTTTCTGACCACCCGACAACTCCGACGGCAGCTTGTCTCCCTGATCCGGGAGAGCAATCATGTCCAGAAGTTCGTCCGCGCGCTTGCGGCGATCGGCCTTGCTAACCCCTTTCACTTCAAGGGAGAAGGTAATATTCTCCCAGACTTTCATTAACGGGAAAAGAGCCAGATTCTGAAATATGAGCGCGGTCGGCCGTTTATTTGGCCCAATACCAGCCATGTCCTTTCCACCTATCCTCACAGTTCCGTCGCTTGGTTCCAGAAAGCCCGAAACGGCACGTAGGATCGTGGTTTTTCCGCAACCCGATGGTCCGAGAAAAGAGAAAAATTCTCCACCCTTGATATCTACATTGGCGTCGCGGACAGCGACAAAGTCACCGAACTTTATCCAGACATTTTCCAGATTAACATCGACCCCTTTACTCATAAATCATTCCCTGACTGGCACAATATTCCGATAATGCACCCTCGTTATGGAGGATAAACTGAGGTTCGGCATCCGGGCCCCCGAAAGAGAGCCCGGATCCTTAAGTTAAGCTTTAGGAGCTCTTGAACTTATTCACATATTCAGTACGAATATCGGCGTACCATGGAGCCTGGGGAGGCCATGGATTGAGATTGCTGAGTGAATCGCCAGGATAGGCATCGGCAAAATTCTTCTTGTAGGCTTCTCCGGCAAATTTATCCGCGCCCAGAACCGGAGAATTGTAACCATGCGAGTCAATTGCCTTGCCCGCATTTTTTGCATCATATGAAAATTTGATAAATTCGTAGATCTGGTCGATATTTTTCGCACCAACCGGCAGTGCCATCCCATCAACCCAAGCCATAGAGCCTTCGATAGGCGCCTGATACATGACCGGATCGCCGGCCGTTTTCAATGCCATCGGCGGGCCGTCCCATGTCTGGCCAACAATAACACCTTCATTGAGCAATCCGTTCTTTTGGGTGTCGGCATCGTTCCACAGAAGCTTTATGTTCTTCTTGCGGGCAATGCACCAGGCAGTCACTTTCTCCCAGATCGGCCGCATGGTTGCTTCTGATTCATACGCTTTCCACATATCACCAGGGTTCAGCTCGCCGATTGTTTCCATATACAGACCAGCGCCTAGCATCATCGAATGCGGACGACCCATGGTCTTGCCGGCATTGGCTTCCGACCAGACATCGCCATAGCTCGGCGCCGCACCTTCGGGTGCCCATTTGTCGGTCCGCCAGGCAATTCCCTCGGTACCCCAGATATGGGGGAGCCAATATGAGCCTTTACCATCAAAATTCCAGTCTTTTGTGCCTATACTCGTCATCGCCGGATTAACATTGTCAACGGGGATACGGCTCATATCCCATGGTTGTAGCAATTGTAGCGGTGCCCATTCGAGGTTCTGGTTGTTTGTTGGGGAAACAATATCGAAGCCCTGCCCCTTGTTGGCCTTCATCTTGTTGATGATTTCCTCGTTCGAACCGATACCCGTGTAATTGAT
This sequence comes from Sneathiella sp., assembly GCA_021741195.1. GTDB lineage: Bacteria > Pseudomonadota > Alphaproteobacteria > Sneathiellales > Sneathiellaceae > Sneathiella. The sequence continues at coordinate 44,746 of JAIOYL010000003.1, forward strand.
CTTGATGCCCGTTTCCTTTCCGAAATCGGCAATGAAAGGCTCCGGCAGGTAATCGGACCACATCAGGATATTAATCTCACCGGAAGATGAGAGAGCATTTTTTACAATCGCCGGGCCCGCGGCTGTAAAAGCGCCGATGGCAGTTGCCGTTTTCAGGACATTACGGCGGCTGATTATCTTTGTCACTTTTGGCGTAGCAACAACAGATTTCTGAGATTTTTCGATCATTCTTCTCTTCCTTTTTTAGCAAGTATTGAGGTGATTTATAAATGCACAGTTTTAACGACGCTTTTATTACAATTATTTACGGGAGTTTCCTGTTCGATCATTTTGCCATGATAACTGATCTTAAAATGATTCAAAGAACATTTATTACTGAAGCAACAATAAATCCTGCAAATTGGAAAAAAGGACGGTACTAACATCTACGAATTCTATGCATCGAACTTTTATTAGGAGACGACGCTTGCGATGAACAATAGAAAATGAGCAGTTTTTTTCCCTTTCTTTTCCTTACAAATTATTATGGAATCCGGCGCTTGCAACATCGCACTCAGGCGGCATATTATGCCGCACCTGATGAGCTGTATTCCCACCGCTCATGGCGCAGAAAGCTCAAATTTATTTGATGACAGATGTATCGTTGAACATTACCCAGTCTCGTGACCTTCCATTCATAAGAAGAGATTGCATTCTTTTGGGTATCGGGTTGCTCCTGTTCTTCCTTATTGGACTGGGCGCTCATCCTTACGGCGTTCCAAGCGAAGCACGCTATATCGAAATTCCGCATCAAATGGTGCAAACCGGCGATTGGGTAACGCCGCGTCTCAATGGTGTTAAATATTTTGAAAAGCCGCCGCTATTCTACTGGATTCAGGCTGCACAGATAGAACTATTCGGAACCGGCGAGTTTTCCGGACGCCTATGGACGGCTATTTTCATGGCGGCCCTGTGCCTTGTGACGGGGGTGGCGGCCTATCGGAAGTACGGTCGCGCTGAAGGCATATTATCTGCTCTCGTCTTGGCAACCTGTGTTCTCGGTTTTGTCTCAAGCCGCATTGTCTTACTCGATGTACCGGTCAGCTTCTTTTTATGCGCGGCGTTATTCGCCTTCATGTTCGCGATAGAAGCGCCGCCCGGGCGAAAGCGGGATGTTTTTCTCCTGCTCATGTACGTTTGCGCTGCTTTGGCAACCCTGACCAAGGGCCTGATCGGCATCCTCATCCCGGGAATGATTATCGGCCTCTGGATTTTGCTCACGGGCCGCTGGAAACTGTTGCGCGAAGTCCGGCTCATTCCGGGACTGCTGCTGTTTCTGGTTATCACCGTACCATGGCATATTTTGGCGGGGGAAGCCACGCCGGAGTTCTACCGGTTCTATTTCATTCATGAACATTTCGAGCGGTTCCTGACCAAGGTGCATGGACGGTATGAGCCTCCCTGGTTTTTTGTGGTGATCTTACTTGCAGGTCTGTTGCCTTGGACGGCGTTTTTCTTTCAGTCAATTTCAACCCGTCTGAAGATCGCTTGGCAGAACCGCTCTCAGGATGGCAACGATCTTTATCTTTTGCTGTGGTTCTTGCTGCCCCTACTCTTTTTCAGCCTGTCCGATTCCAAGCTAATCTCCTATATCTTGCCGATCTTTCCGGTCGCCGTGATTTTTATTGCGCGCTACCTTTGCCATGCTTGGCGCAATCAGGAGACTACCGGATATAGAGTTGGCGCTTACCTCATCTCTGCGACTTTTCTGGTTTTCGCCGTAGCTTTCCCGGTAACTCTTGTAATTGGGGGCAAAGCTGCGGAAATCGTTGCGCCTGTAACAACAGAACTTGGCTATTTCAGCCTTGTTATGGCCGCAGAAGCCGTCATAATTCTGGTTCTGTTGTGGCGACATGTAAATTCGCAGAAAACCATCACCACAATGGTCGTCTTTACCGCAATTTTCATTAGCAGCCTAAGCTATATTGCGCCAAAAGCAGCGACGCGATCCTCCCTTGATTCCGCCAAACCGTTCGCGGAGTTATTGCTTCCCATGCTCAAGCCAGGGGATGAGGTCGTTGTCTATGCTCATTACTATCAAGATTTGCCCGTTTATCTAGATCGCAATGTGACCGTTGTGAACGCCTTTGGCGAAATGACGTTTGGGCGGGATATTGAGCCCAGAACCCATCAGTGGATGATTGACGGCGAGACTTTTGAAAAGCGCTGGAAGAAATCCGATCATAAAATTTATGTACTCTTGCGACGCAAAGAATTTCACGAAAACCGGTTTCCAAATGCCCGCGTGGTGCTTGATATCGGTGGACCGAACCTGCTCGTAACCAACCAAAAGGACGGCAAATGAGTTATTTCAGTCTTATCATGGTTGGAGTGCTGCTAAATGCCGCAGCGCAAATATTGTTGAAATCGGGGATGATGCGCATCGGTCATTTTGAGTTTAACTGGAATGAGCTCATTCCAATTGGGCTCCAGGCCGCCCTGACCCCGGCAATCCTTCTGGGCCTCCTCTGCTATGTTGTGAGTGTCGTTATCTGGATGGCCGTCTTATCGCGGGTGGAGGTAAGTGTTGCCTACCCAATGGTAAGTATCGGCTATATCATTGCCGCAATTGCCGGCTGGTATTTTTTTGGTGAGGCCTTGTCCGCCATGCGGGTTGGCGGAATTTTCGTCATTATTCTCGGTGTTTACATGGTGAGTAAAACGGCATGACAGATACCCCTTTCCTTCCCTTCGCCAAACCGGACCTGAGTGAAGAGGCGATCGCCGAAGTGGTCGACTGCCTCCGGAGCGGCTGGATTACAACAGGGCCGCGCGTCAAGAAGTTTGAAGAGATGCTGGGCAGCTACCATGGTGGCAGAACGGCGTTATGCGTTTCCTCCGCCACTGCCGGGCTGCAGCTTGCCCTGCTAGCATTGAATCTTGAAGCGGGTGATGAAGTTATCACCACGCCTCTTACCTTCGTTGCCACGCTGAATACCATTGTCCTCGCGGGTGGCAAACCAGTTCTCGTCGATATAGAGCCGGGCACTTTGAATATGAATATGGACCGGTTGGAGCAGGCTATTACGCAGCGCACCAAGGTCATCATGCCGGTTCATTTTGCAGGCCTGCCTGTCGATCTTGACCCGTTATACGCGCTTGCCGAAAAACATGGTCTGCGGGTGGTCGAGGACTGCGCCCATGCGATCGGCGCGGAATACAAAGGCAAGCGTATCGGCAGCTTCGGTGATATTCAGGTGATGAGCTTTCATCCCAACAAGAACATGACCACTGGTGAAGGCGGGGCGGTTATTACGGATGATCCGGTCGTCGCCCAGGCAATCGAAAGGCTGCGGTTTCACGGAATCGACCGGTCGGCCTTCAACCGCTTCGCCAAATTCGGCAGCCAGGAATATGACGTGGTGATGCCGGGCTATAAATATAACATGATGGATATTCAGGCTGCCCTTGGCATCCACCAGTTGCCAGCGCTCGACGGATTTATTGATCGCCGGACCCGTCTCGCCAACACCTATCTGGAGAAACTCAAGTCGTTTGAGGCTATTTCCCTTCCTATGGCGCCCGATTATCCCCACCGCCACGCCTGGCATCTTTTTACCGTGACGATCGGCGAGAACCCGGCGGGCCTCGACCGTGCGGGTTTCATACAAGCCATGAAGGATCATGACATTGGCATAGGACTGCATTATCCAGCGGTTCATCTTTTTGCCTGGTACCGCCGGCAATTTGGCTGGCAAGCCGGAGACTTCCCGGCGGCGCTCGACGTCGGCAACCGCATCGTCAGCCTGCCCTTGTTTCCGACGCTTGCTTTGGCTGATCAGCAACGTGTTATTGACACGATGCGCCATGTCCTGACGGAAACTCCGGCCCGCCAGAAAAAGGAAATTTGATATGCATCCCTATTTGAGCGTTGTCATTCCCGTCTATAACGAGGAAGCAGGTCTCGATATCCTGTTTTCCCGGCTGTTGCCGGTGCTGGATGGGCTCGGGCGATCTTTTGAGGTTATTTGCGTCAATGACGGCAGCGCCGATAATTCGCAGGCAATTCTGGAGAAATACTGCCAGACCCGACCCGACGTTATCCGCGCATTGAGTTTTTCGCGCAACTGCGGTCAGCATACAGCGATCATGGCAGGCTTCGAGGCGATGCGCGGGGAACTTGCCATTACCATGGACGCCGATCTTCAGAACCCGCCCGAAGATATCCCCAAGCTTATCGAACTTGTCGATCAGGGTCATGACGTTGTCGGCGGTTTCCGCTCCAACAGGGATGATCCGGCCTATAGGCGGGCGATTTCCAAGCTTTCGAACATTTTCCGCGAGTACACGACGCAAATTCATATGCGCGATCATGGCTGCATGCTTCGCGCCTATCGCCGGGATATTATTGAACAGATTATCAAGGCCGGGGATTCCAGCCCCTTTATCACCGCATTCAGCCAGTATCTGGCCCAGAACCCCGCAGAAGTCCAGGTCGGTCATGAGGCCCGGGCAGCCGGGGAATCCAACTACAATCTATACAAGCTGATCCGATATAATTTTGATCTGATCACCGGATTTTCGGTAGTGCCGCTACAGCTATTTACAATTTTCGGCATGGCGATGTCCTTTTTCAGTGGACTTCTTGTGGTTTACATGGTGATGCGGCGCCTCATCATCGGCCCGGAAGTCGACGGCGTTTTCACGCTGTTCGCCATCCTGTTTTTTCTGATCAGCGTTCTGATGACAGGGCTTGGCCTGATCGGAGAATATGTCGGCCGTATTTATAAGGAAGTGCGGAGCCATCCGCGTTTCATCGCCACGGAATTCAAACCAGAGTTACAGGATAAAGCAAATGAGTCTTAAGGTATTAATTTTAGGTGTTAATGGATTTATCGGAAGTAATCTCTCCACACATATTCTCGCGGAACGGGATTGGGAGATTTACGGGATGGATATCGGCCGTGGCAAAATCCGCGATTTGCTTGACAATCCGCGCTTTCACTATGTCGAGGGTGATATCAATATCAACAAGGAATGGATTGAGTATCACATCAAGAAATGTGACGTCGTTCTTCCGCTGGTCGCCATTGCCACGCCGGCGACCTATGTAACCGATCCGCTTGCCGTGTTCGAGCTTGATTTCGAGGCCAATCTTGAAATCGTCCGTCATTGCGTGAAATACAAAAAGCGTATCCTGTTCCCGTCCACATCGGAAGTCTACGGCATGAGCACGGACAGCCCGTATGATGAGGAAAGCAGTAACCTGGTAACAGGGCCCATACATAAGGAACGCTGGATTTATTCCTGCAGCAAACAGTTGCTTGATCGCGTCATTTACGCCTATGGCAGCCGTGGCGCCCTCCCCTTTACCCTGTTCCGCCCGTTCAACTGGTTTGGCCCGGGGCTCGATAATGTCTGGGAGCCGAAAGAGGGCTCAAGCCGCGTTATTACGCAATTCTTGAGCGCAATTTTCCATTCACGGGATATTACGCTTGTAAACGGTGGGGAGCAAAAGCGCTGTTTCCTCTATATTGACGATGCGATTGAGGCCCTGATCCGTATTATCGAGAATAAAGATGGTCTGGCTGATGGCCGCATTATCAATATTGGCAGCCCGTACAACGAAAGCTCGATCAAGGAACTCGCTGAAACGATGATTGAAATCGTCGAGGAATTTTCAGGCTACGAGAATATTCGCAATCAGACCAAGGTGAATGTCGTGGGTGGCAAGGAGTTTTATGGCGCAGGCTATCAGGATCTCGTGTCCCGCGTTCCACTGATCGACAATGCAAAAAGCCTGCTTGGATGGGAACCGTCGACAGATCTTAAAAGCGGCTTGCGCCAGATGATTGACTTTTACGTTCAGTCTAAATCGGAAGCAGACGTTCTATAAGAAAGCCTATAACGCTTCCATCGCTTCGGCAGCAATTTCGAAAGCCCGAAGACGCGCTTGATGATCGAAAATCTGTGCGGTCAGAATGATTTCGTCTGCATCAGTCTCGGACTTGAATTCAAGCAGCCGGGCTTTGACATCGTTTGCATCTCCGAGCGCCGTATAGGTCATGAAACGAGACAGGACCGCCTTTTCCTGAAATCCGAGGCGGTCCCCAAAGCCTTTGACCGGCGGCGGTAGCTGCACCGGATTGCCGCTCGCCAGGTGAAGTACGCCCTGCATCAGGGAGGTAACAATTTCGTCCGCCTCCTCTTTCGTATCGGCCGCCTGAAGGTTCATCGCAACCATCACATAGGGCTTTTCAAGCTGCGCTGACGGCTTGAAGTTCTGCCGGTAGATATGCAGCGCCTGATGAAGGTCTGTTGGCGCAAAATGCGAGGCAAAGGCATAAGGCAGGCCGAAATGAGCCGCAAGTTCCGCGCCATAAAGGCTGGACCCCAATATCCAGAGCGGCACCTTGAGGCCGGCTCCCGGGACAGCGCGCACACGTTGCCCAGATTCCGGATCATCAAAGTATTTTTGCAGCTCAAGCACATCGCGCGGGAAACTGTCCCCTCCGCCGATAAGGCTCCGCCGGAGAGCCTGCGCCGTCAGCCCATCTGTACCCGGTGCCCGCCCGAGACCGAGATCGATCCGACCGGGGTAGAGCGAGGCAAGGGTGCCAAACTGTTCGGCAATAATCAGCGGCGCATGATTTGGCAGCATGACGCCACCGGATCCAAGCCGGATCGTCTCCGTATGTGCACCGACATGCGACAGCAGCACCGCCGTTGCCGCGCTGGCAATACCGGGGATATTGTGATGCTCGGCGAGCCAATAGCGATGATATCCCATTTTTTCGGCAAGCCGGGCAATCTCGACTGAGTTTCGAAACGACTGCGCCGCATTGCTTCCCTCGGTAATGGGAGCAAGATCCAGCACTGATAGAAGGGTCATAATATACTGCCGCTTTCTGTTTTTGTTAATCCGGCCGCCCTGTTGCTGCGATGGGTCGCAAGATAGAGATTGGTTTCGCTGGCATTGATCCCGTCGATAAGCCGGACTTGACGAAGGACTTTATCAAGATCCGCGAGGGTATCGGTACCAAATTCCACAATAAGGTCCCAGCGGCCATTTGTCGAATGAATGGCCTGAACTTCCGGGAACCCCCGCAGCCGCGAGATTATCCGCTCGTTACCTTTGCCCTCGATTTCAATCATAGTGATCCCGCGCACCGGCATGTCGGCAGTATCGCCTTTCAGAACAACCGTAAAGCCGAGAATTTTTCCCTCAGTCATCAACCGGTCCATCCGGGCGCGGATTGTCGCGCGGGAAAGCCCTAATTCTACAGCAAGGTCTGACACCGACGCGCGGGCATTTTGCCGTAAGGCTCCGACGAGTTTTTGATCGATTTTATCCATATCGGCATAATTACATATCAATATGAAAATTTCAATGATCATTTTTGTCAATATTTGGCGTTGTTTCCGCCACTTAATAGGATCACATAGTCATAATGAAAAGAAACAAGCGTTTATGGAATGTTGCGAATGTCTGAAAAATCTATCTTGCTGATCGGCGTCCCTGCCGACACAGGCGGCCGTCGCGGCGGCTGTTTAATGGGACCTGACGCACTTCGAACTGCCGGCATGCCCGAGATGCTCTTCAAGCTCGGCTATGCGGTCGAGGATATCGGTAACCTGCAGGCGGAAGCCGCAGCGGAAATTACCCACTCTAATCCGAAAATCCATCATCTCGGCGAATATAGCGCCCTGATTAAAACTCTTGATGCTTTTTGCCGCGAAAGCGTCAACGATAATCATATCCCTGTTTTCCTCGGCGGCGATCATTGTATTGCGGCCGGGTTTCTCCCGGCGCTTTGCGAAAAAGCCAGAGAGGATGGAACAGAACAGTTTGTGCTCTGGCTCGACGCCCATACGGATTTTCAGACCCTTGAAAGCACCGATACCGGCAACCTGCATGGAACGCCGGTAACCTACGTCATCGGCGATCCCAGTTTTGAAGGTGTCGTGCCAGGCCCCTCCCAACCCATCAAGACGGAGAATATCTGCATGATGGGCATTCGCTCGGTTGATCCCGCCGAGCGCGCCCGCATCGCAAAAACCGGCATCGACATCCATGACATGCGGGCGATAGACGAGTTCGGCATCGCGGCGCCCCTCCGCCGCTTTATTGATCGTGTCCGCCGGGCAAAGGGGCGCTTGCATGTCAGCCTGGATGTCGACTTTCTTGACCCCGGCATTGCTCCCGCGGTCGGAACCACCGTTGCGGGCGGTGTCAATTTTCGCGAAGCGCATCTGATCATGGAAATCCTCTATGACAGCGGGCTCGTGACCTCCCTCGATATCGCGGAGCTCAACCCCTTTCTCGACGAACAGGGTCGGACCAGCATGCTGATTGTCGACCTTGTCGCAAGCCTCTTCGGCCGCCGTGTTCTCGATACGCATACAAGGAGCATCTGACCATGACCATTCATCCGCCCAAGAACATCAATATCGTTCCTTTCGTCAGCGTTGACAATATGATGAAACTGGTTCTCAATGTCGGCGTTGAGACCTTTCTTCAGGAACTCGCGACCTATATCGAGGAAGATTTCAAACGCTGGGAACTGTTTGACAAAACGCCCCGCATCGCCTCGCATTCCGCGGAAGGCGTGATTGAACTGATGCCGACAAGCGACGGTGAGGTCTATGGCTTCAAATATGTCAACGGGCATCCGAAAAATACCCGCGCAGGCCTACAGACGGTCACCGGCTTCGGCATGCTGTCGCGGGTCGACAACGGATATCCAGTCTTGTTTTCGGAGATGACCATTCTGACGGCCCTGAGGACAGCGGCGACGTCGGCACTTGCCGCAAAATATCTTGCGCCCCGGAACGCTGAGTGCATGGCCATCATCGGTAACGGCGCACAATCGGAATTTCAGGCGATGGCGTTCAAGGCGCTGCTCAATATCACGAAGCTGAGGCTCTATGATATCGACACAACTGCGACCGATAAATGTATTCAAAACCTGTCCGGCAACGGGTTTGATACCGTCCGCTGTACGAGTGCCGAGGCCGCCGTAGAAGGCGCGCAAATCATTACGACGGTGACTGCCGATAAGCAATATGCAACCATCCTCACGGACAACATGGTCGGCTCCGGTATCCATATCAATGCTGTCGGGGGTGATTGCCCAGGCAAGACGGAGCTCCACAAGGACATACTCCTGCGTTCCGATATTTTCGTTGAATATCCGCCGCAAACGCGTATTGAGGGCGAGATTCAACAATTGCCCGCTGACTACCCGGCGACGGAACTCTGGAAAGTTATTTCGGGCACTGTGGAAGGCCGCCGGAATTCCGCTCAAACCACACTATTTGACTCCGTTGGTTTTGCGACAGAAGATTTTTCTGCACTTCGCTATGTCCGGAGCAAGTTGGCGGGAACGGCATTTTTCGAAAGGCTCGACATGCTCGCCGACCCTGACGATCCGCGCGATCTTTTCGGAATGTTGCTCCGAGCAACGAAGACGGCTTAAACAATCTCGTAAATTTGACTTTTGTGTCGGCACTGCGCCGATTGGCAAGTCCATGTAAAGATGGCGCTTTGTTTCTGCGCCTAGTTTTTCCAAGGCGTTCCGCCCTATTTCGCCTTGCTTTCGCCGCGATTAAGGGATACAATTTATGAAAGTTTTTACACAGGATATATTAATCATTTCCACCCATATGCGGCAACATGCTTATGCGCCGAACGCCGAGATACCGCTTTCCGAAAATGCGACGACAAGGAGCTACGACCCTAGGTGGGCGCAGATTGCGAAGCCTTTTACGCATCCGGAAACGAAGAGCAGCATACTGCAATTATTGACCACCGTAATCCCCTTAGCGGGATTGTGGGTGGCCATGATTCTGACAGTTGGTGACGCCTATTGGGTAGCACTATTATTGTCTATACCGGCAGCGGCTTTCACGGTGCGCCTGTTTATTATCCAGCATGATTGCGGTCATCATTCATTCTTCAAGTCACCTCGCCTCAATGACTTCGTCGGCCGCTTGATTGGCGTCGTGACACTGACCCCACATGAATACTGGCGGCGGTCCCATAACACCCATCATGCGACTTGTGGCAATCTGCAAAAGCGGGGAATTGGCGACGTCGAAGTCCTGACCGTTGCCGAATATACAGCCCTGTCAAAATGGAAGCGTCTTGCGTACCGTATTTACCGGATGCCCGCCGTCATTCTCGGGATCGGACCGCTATATCTGTTCGTCATCAAATACCGCCTTCCGCTCGATCTGGTTCGCAAGCGCCCCGCTTTGCTGATCGGCATCATGGGGACGAACCTGGGCATTGCGGCTCTTTTGATGGCGCTCGGTTTCAGCTTTGGCTTCGTCGATATTCTGATGGTTCAGATCCCTGTTGTCCTGCTATCCTCGACGGCCGGGGTCTGGCTGTTCTATGTTCAGCATCAGTTCGAATATACATATTGGAAAAACAAGGAAGATTGGAACATCCATGAAGCCTCGGTACTGGCCAGCAGTTATTATGACCTGCCGCAGCCCCTTCGCTGGTTATCTGGAAATATTGGTATCCATCATATTCATCATCTTTCCTGCCGTATTCCGAATTACCGGCTTGGAGCTTGCCTTGCCGAGATCCCGGCACTCCAAAAGCTCAACCGTATCGGGCTATGGGAAAGCCTCTCCTGCCTGCGGCTTGCGCTCTGGGATGAAAAGGCACAGCGGCTTATCTCTTTCAAGAGCCTGCGCCGCCTGAATCTGGCCGCAGCCTGACAGTAGAAATCTTTTTTCTGCCGTTTGAATGACAATGTCTTGAAATTAGCTGCATATGCAGTTATATGGGTTTCGTGACCATGCAAACCTTGCCATCGATGACGCCCGCCTGCATTTGTTTGAGAATGCGTAAGGCGGCTCGGCGAGTGACTCAGATCTACGATCAGCAGCTTGAGCCCTATTCCCTCACAATCACGCAATATGGTCTTCTTGGACATCTGAAACGATTTGATAGTATTGGCGTCGGCGCGCTAGCTGAAAAGCTGGTGATGGATCCGACGACACTGACACGCAACCTTCGCCCACTTGAGCGTAAGGGGTTTGTGACACTCTCCCGCGATGCAAACGATCGCCGAAACCGAAATCTCAATCTGACAGAAACAGGCCGCGAAAAACTCGCGGCGGCCAGACCAGGTTGGGAAGCAGCCCAGAAGATAGTCGGGGACGTCCTGGGTCAAGAGGATGGTGCCATGCTGGCGTCAACGATTGACCGGATGATTGAGGAGCTCCGTGAATGAGCTCATTTTTCCACCAAATACCTGCATATACAGTAAAAATAAACAAAATCCCTAAAAGGATTAAGCCATGACCCCGGATACCTCGGCGAGCATTGCTCCCGCTCTTGCACTAAAAACAAACCCTCTGTTGACAGCGCCCATCCTCCGAACCCTGGCGCGCCTCAGTGTTCCCAATGTGATCGCCATGCTCGCGACCGCTCTCGTCGCTATTGCCGAAACGGCCTATGCGGGCCGGCTTGGAACCTCAGCGCTCGCCGGCCTCGCGCTTGTCTTTCCCATGGTCATGCTGCAGCAGATGATGTCGGCAGGCGCCATGGGCGGAGGTGTCTCCTCCTCCATCAGCCGCGCCCTTGGTGCGGGCGATGAAACACGGGCGGCAACGCTGGCGGCACATGCCCTTTTTATCGGTGGCATCGCAGGACTGACATTTTGCGTCCTATTCCTGATATTGGGGGAACAGATCTACTTCCTGCTCGGCGGACGAGGTGACGTCGTCACACAGGCTCTGGCCTATTCGGACGTCGTCTTTATCGGCGCCATTGGCATTTGGCTGACAAATACCCTCGCCTCCATTATCCGTGGCGGCGGCGATATGAAAATTCCTTCGATCACGTTGCTTCTGGTGGCAAGCTCACAGTTTATTCTGGCCGGCATCTTCGGTCTGGGCTTCGGTCCAATACCCAGCCTCGGTATGTCAGGCATAGCGCTTGGATTAGTCATCGCCTATAGCTCGGGGGCGCTATTCCTGTTCTGGCATCTGGTATCCGGCCGCGCCCGTGTGACCCTGACCATTCGCGGCGTCCGCCTGACATCCGAAATGTTCCGCGACATTCTGAAAGTTGGTGCAATTTCCTGTATCTCGCCGCTGCAGACTGTTCTTACCGTATTGATCCTGACCCGGCTGGTCTCCGAATTCGGCGTTGAAGCTCTCGCTGGCTACGGAATTGGCGCGCGGCTCGAATTTCTGCTGGTGCCGATTGCCTTCGCCGTCGGCGTCGCCTGTGTTCCCATGGTCGGCATGGCCATTGGGGCGAGAAACGTCGCCCGCGCCCGCCATGTCGCTTGGTCGGGCGGGCTCGCAGCTGCCTTAATCGTCGGGCCGGTCGGGGTTTTTGTCGCCCTTTTCCCGGACTACTGGACGGGCTTGTTTACGGACGTCCCCCAGGTGCTGGAGTCCGCCCGTTTGTATTTTGCCTGGGTCGGGCCTTTCTATGCTCTCTTTGGCCTCGGCCTTTGTCTGTATTTTTCGTCCCAGGGTGCCGGTAAGGTTCTGGGCCCGGTTCTTGCCGGAACGCTGCGCCTTCTGATCGTTGGATTTGGCGGCTGGATACTTGCTGCCGCGAATGCGCCGGAATGGACGGTTTTCGCACTGATTGGCATCGCCATGGCGGTTTATGGTGCGATAACGGCTCTGTCCGTATATGTTGCTCGCTGGTAGCCTCGTAACCCGCTGACCGGCAATACCGGCCGGTCAGCTGCGAAGCAGGTGTACAGGGAGTATATTTATGATTTCATTTGCGCTTGCAGTCTTCTTTCTCATTATCACGCCCGGCCCCGGCGTTCTGTCGACCGCGGGCGTCGGTTCGGCCTTTGGCCGTGCAGCCGGTTTCCGTTATGTCTTCGGCCTCTTCATCGGGACAAATCTTGTAGCTCTCGCCGTTATCTCGGGATTGGCCGCCGTCGTATTCGCCATTCCCTATATAAGGATAACTCTGCTCGTCCTGTCGGCCATGTACCTAACATATCTTGCGTTCCGGATTGCCTCAGCCGGGGCCAAGGTTGCCTTCATTGAAGCGGAAAGCCAGCCAGGAATTTTTGCCGGAATAGCGCTGCAGCTCATCAATCCCAAAGCCTATGCGGTAAACACTACTTTTTTTACCGGATTTCCGTTTCTCCCCGACGCCTTGCCCGTTGAGACAATGATCAAATTCGCGATTATGAATGCCATCTGGATTCCTATCCATCTTCTATGGCTTACCGCAGGCATCATGATCAAAAGGCTTGATCTGGCACCCCATATTCAGTTCCGCATTAACCTCGCCATGGCGGCCGCCATGCTCGCGGTCGTCGGACTGGCTGTTTTGTCATATCTCTAAGTGCTCTTAGGGCAGCCGGATTCCTATTTCTTCGCCTTGCGGCGAAAGTCAAAAACCTTCACTCCTTCTTCAGGCCTGGTTCGATTGATCCAGTCCTTTTGCCCGAGCAGGAAATTTACGTCGTCTTCTCCAGCCTTCCAATGCTCGTTCACTGAGAGCCGCGAGAATTCGTAGTCCTTCGAATGGGCTTCATAGTTCTTCTGCCGGTAAATCAGATGCGCAATGGTCACGGAGGAATCGCAGCTCCATTTTTCCAACGCAGCGTGTTCCTCATCCGTCAGCAACTCCTCCGGAAATTTCTGTAAAAGGCGCTTCATCATTTGTCGGATTGCCTGTGTCTGCCTGAAAATATCGGTATTCAGGCGCGTCCGGCTCGAAAACCGGATATCTTTTTCGCGCTGCGCAACCCCGAGAAGGTTTTTCGGAAGCGGACCTTCGGCGCTGAACAAATCCACCTGAAAGATGCAGAGATCATCGGGGTCATGCTCATCAATCACGTACTGCAGCGGGGTATTGGAAACCAGTC
>JAIOYL010000067.1 GCA_021741195.1 Sneathiella sp.
TAGGTCTCGGGTTCTGGATGTACGGACATCCAGCCCGAGTGATGCCGCGTCAAGAATGCCATAAAAAGCGCCGCCATAGCCTATATCAAGCTCGACCGGGCCGTAGTCGCGGGTCTCGACATATTGCCCAAGCTTGTAGGCGAAAGCGGGGACGCTCTCAAAGCGGACGCGGCCGGTTACCCCTTCCCGCGTCTCGACATGGGCCCTGACAAGGCCGCAGGGGCATTGAATATTGACCGCCGTGACGTCAGTTTCCTTGACGACCAGCCCGAAATCGAGAGCATAGCGGCCAAGCGCCAGGATGGCATGGCCGCACATGGTGCTATAGCCCTCATTATGCATGAAAATAACGGCGAGGTCCGCCTCCGGATCGTCTGGCGGCACCAGCAGCGCCCCATACATATCCTTGTGGCCGCGTGGTTCGAACATCAGGAAACGCCGGTATTGATCGGCGTGGTCGCGCAAATAGGCCCGCTTTTCGAGCAGGGTGCGGCCTTCCGGCACCGGAACGCCATCGGTGATTATCCGCAAGGGCTCTCCGCCCGTATGCATTTCAACTGTTCTGATGGTACTTATCATATTTGCCCCCGCGGCGACATATGGAGGATAAGTTGTTCGGGTAAATTACGAAAGTCCTTTCAACAGGCTTGACGAAGGCGCGGTATTTTCCGATACCGGGTGCCATGACTGAAACGCCGAACAGGATGCCGAAGGGCATCGACGAAATTGCGGAGCGCTTGCGCAAAGGGGATCGCCGCGCCCTGGCGCGGGCGATTACCCTCGTGGAATCGCAACGTGCCGATCACCGGGCGCAGGCGCAGTCCTTGTTGAATGCGATATTGCCAGATACCGGTAATTCCGTACGCGTTGGTATTTCGGGCACGCCCGGTGTCGGCAAATCCACCTTCATCGAAGTCTTCGGCAAGCTTCTGACGGGCCACGGCCATAAAGTCGCGGTGCTTACGGTCGATCCGTCGTCAAAAAGAACCGGAGGATCCATACTTGGCGACAAGACACGCATGGAGGAACTTGTCCGCGATGAAAATGCCTTTATCCGTCCGTCGCCTTCTGGCGGATCGCTCGGCGGTGTGGCGCGACGCACACGTGAGGCAATGCTGCTTTGCGAGGTGGCCGGGTTTGACGTTATTCTGATAGAGACGGTGGGCGTCGGCCAGTCGGAAACCACCGTTGCGGAAATGGTCGATGTCTTCATGCTGCTGCTTGCACCGGCAGGCGGCGACGAGTTGCAGGGGATCAAGCGCGGCATCATGGAGCTTGCTGACATTATCGTCATCAACAAGGCTGATGGGGAGCTCAAGGCGACGGCGTCGCGCGCTGCCGCTGAATACAAGGGTGCCGTGGGCCTGATGCGGCCTAAAAGCAAGCATTGGATACCCGAAGTTCTCATGATATCGGCGCTGAAAAGACAGGGAATTGATGAATTATGGGCGGCAATAGGCCGCTATCGCGAAGCGCGCAGCGTTGACGGCGAGCTTCAGCAGCAACGCTCCGAGCAGGCCGTCGCCTGGATGTGGACGGAACTTGGTGATTCCCTCATGTCACGTTTCAGGCAGCATCCAAAAATTGCCGCCTGGCTTCCGGCGCTGGAAACTGATGTCAAAAACGGGAAAATTGACCCGACCGTCGCCGCGGAACAATTGCTGAAGACCTTTTTGGGAAAATAGAACGGAAACCGCCTAATATGCTTGACGGATGCCCATCCATTCCTTAAATAGCGGCCTTAACTCCGGCGTTCTCGCGCCGGTAATCTTTTTTATTGGATAAAGAGGTCCACAATGGCACGTCGTTGCGAATTGACAGGAAAAGGTGTTCAGGTAGGCAATAACGTCAGCCACGCCAAAAATAGAACCCGTCGCCGGTTTTTGCCAAATGTGCAGGAAGTCCGTTTGATATCCGATGCTCTTGGCCGGTCTTTCAACATGAAAGTGTCCGCGTCCGCGCTGCGGTCTGTTGAACATACGGGCGGTCTCGACAAGTTCCTGCTCAAATCAAGGGATGCGGACCTTTCGCTGCAGGCGCGCCGCGTAAAGCGCGACGTTCAAAAAGCAACGGTTGCTGCATAAATAATTTTGCGGGGTCCGCCCTGTAACAGATTAAAACGGATAAGGTGAAAACCTTGTCCGTTTTTTTATGCGCGACTTGCTTCGGCGGAATTTTGACCTACCTCTAGAAACTATCGGAGCATAAATTCAATAGTTTAAAAGGGAGGAAAAAATGTATGCACGGCGTGATATTGTAAAGGGTGCGGCAAGCTTGCCGCTTGCGGCCATTCTGGCGGATCCGATCTTGGCCCATGCCGCCGCCTCAAATACGGAAGAGGTTACCCTGAAGCTGAGCGACGGACGGCCGATCACGGCCTCTGCCATCTTTCCCGAAGTAACCCCCGCCCCCTCGGTTGTCCTCGTGCATGAATGGTGGGGGTTGAACGACCAGATCAAGGCTGTCGCGGCCGAATTTGCTCGTGCAGGATATGTGGCTGTCGCCGTCGATCTTTATCAGGGAAATGTCGCGTCGACCGCAGAAGATGCGGGCACCTATATGAAAGCGGTCGTTCCTGACGATGCGACCGAAACCCTCAAATCCTGGGTTTCCTGGACACGCAACCACGCCAAGACGACGGAAAAGCTCGGGACCATCGGTTGGTGTTTTGGCGGCGGATGGGCGCTCAACGCGGCGCTCGCGGCGCCGGTTGAGGCGACAGTTGTTTATTACGGCAACGTTGCGAAAAAGGCGGATACCTTAAAAGCCCTTGAAGGTCCCGTCATGGGCCATTTCGCGACGATGGATAACTGGATCAACAAGGAGATGGTTGACGGTTTCATTGAGCAGATGAAGCTCGCCGGTCAGCCTGCGCCGGAAGTTTTCTGGTACGAAGCCAATCACGCGTTCGCCAATCCCTCGGGTGGCCGCTATGACAAGGAGGATGCGCAACTCGCGTGGAAGCGGAGCCTCGAATTCTTTAAAGCGAACCTGATGGGATAGCGCCTTACCAGCGATCGGCCTTACCGCGCCGCGCCGGTTTATTCTCATCAAACAGGTCAGCGAGCTGCTCCATCATCACGCCGCCAAGCTGCTCGGCGTCGATGATGGTGACGGCCTGCTTGTAGTAGCGGGTGACGTCATGACCGATGCCGATGGCAATCAACTCGACGCTTGATTTGGTTTCGATCCAGTTGATGACATCGCGTAAATGCCGGTCCAGATAATTTCCCGGATTTACCGACAGTGTACTATCGTCGACCGGCGCGCCGTCGGAAATGACCATCAGAATACGGCGTTGTTCCGGGCGGCCAAGCAGGCGGTTGTGCGCCCAAAGCAGGCCTTCGCCATCGATATTCTCTTTCAGCAGCCCTTCACGCAGCATCAGACCAAGGGACTGGCGCGCCCGCCGATAGGGATAATCCGCTGATTTATAGACGATATGGCGGAGGTCGTTAAGCCGCCCGGGATTCGGTTCCTTGCCTTGCTCCAGCCATTTCTCGCGCGACTGGCCGCCTTTCCAGGCGCGGGTCGTGAACCCAAGTATCTCGACCTTCACCGAGCAGCGCTCCAGCGTGCGGGCGAGGACGTCGGCACACATGGCGGCAACGGAAATAGGACGTCCGCGCATCGATCCGGAATTATCTATCAGTAGTGTCACAACAGTATCGCGGAAATTCGTGTCCTGCTCGACCTTGAAGGATAGGGGCAGCAACGGATCGACAACGACGCGCGAGAGCCGCGCAGCATCAAGGATGCCTTCCTCCAGATCGAACTCCCAGGCGCGATTCTGTTGGGCCAGCAGTTTGCGTTGAAGGCGGTTCGCAAGCTTGCTGATCAGGCTGTGCAGGTTGGTGAGTTGCTGGTCAAGTTGCTGGCGAAGCCGAGCAAGCTCCGCCGGTTCACATAGGTCGGAGGCCTGGATAACCTCGTCAAACTCAGTGGTGAAGGCTTTGTATTGAGCGATATTCGGCGAATTTCGAAAATCTTCCGGATAGACGGGACGCCTGTCGCGACCTGCTTCCTCGCCGGTGCTGGTGGCATCCATATCGGCGCTCTCGCCCGACTCGCTATCCGATCCGTCTTCTCCCGCGCCTTCCTGGGCATCTGCATCTTCAGCCGCGCTTGCTTCCTGTGCTTCGTCGTCGCCTTCGGACCCGCTGCTTTCCGCATCCGGTTCCTGCTCGCCCTCTTCGCCGTCACCGGCCTCATCGTCATCAGAAAAATCGCCTTCGGCATCCTCGATAAGATCGAGATCTTTCAGCAGCTTTCTTGCGGCGCTGGCAAATTCCTTCTGGCTGCCGAGCGTTTCCAGGAGCCTGTTAAAATCATCGCCACTTTTTTCTTCAATTTCGTCGCGCCACAGATCGACCATGGTGCGGGCGCTTTCCGGAATGGGAATATTCGCCAGCTTTTCCCGGGCCAGCAGGCCCAGAACTTCGGAAATCGGGGCTTCTGATTTCTCATGCACCCGGTCAAATCCGGATTCCTTGCAATGGCTATCAAGGCGGTTGAAAAGATTTTCCGCGACGCCTTTCATGCGATTGGCGCCGATCGCCTCCACCCGCGCCTGTTCGACCGCATCGAAAACCGCCTTGGCTTCGCCGCCTTGCGGCGAGTAGCGGGCATGCAGCCCATCGTCATGATAACGCTTTCGAAGCGCGAGACTGTCCGCAATGCCCCGGACAAGACGTATATCTTCAGGGGGCAGGTCTTTCGCCGGATTGGGCAGACGCGCCCGTTCTCCCGTGACTCCCGGTGCATCATTGCCATAGGCAACCTGTAATTCCTTCTCACGCGACATTGCCCGCATGGTCGCTGTGACCGCGCGCTTGAACGGTTCCGCTGCCGGTTCCTTATTTCTTGTCAGGGCCACGGCAACTAGCGGGAGACAATATTGGCGGCAGACTCCGGCAGCTCTTCACCGAAACTGCGCTGGTAATATTCAGCCACTATCGGCCGTTCCATCTCATCGCACTTGTTCAGGAAGGTAACGCGGAAGGCAAAACCGATATCACCGAAAATCTCGGCATTTTCCGCCCAGGTGATGACGGTCCGCGGGCTCATGACCGTTGAGATGTCGCCGGCAATAAATCCAGCGCGGCTCAACTCGGCACAGGCGACCATGGCGCGGACGGTTTTTCTGCCTTCTTCATTGTCATATCCAGGCGTTTTCGAGAGGACGATCTCGTTCTCGACATCTTCGGGCAGATAGTTCAGCGTCGTCACAATGTTCCACCGGTCCATCTGACCCTGGTTGAGTTGCTGTGTGCCATGATAAAGCCCCGTCGTATCGCCGAGGCCAATCGTATTGGTCGTCGCGAACATCCGGAACGCCGGGTGCGGACGGATTACCCTGTTCTGGTCGAGCAATGTCAGCTTGCCTTCAACTTCCAGCACCCGCTGGATGACAAACATGACGTCAGGACGGCCCGCATCGTATTCATCAAAAACGATGGCCGTCGGATTTTGCAGCGCCCAGGGAAGAATCCCCTCGCGAAATTCCGTCACCTGCTTGCCTTCGCGCAGAACGATCGCATCCTTGCCGACAAGATCGATGCGGGAAATATGACTGTCCAGATTGACGCGGACGCAGGGCCAGTTCAGCCGCGCCGCAACCTGCTCGATATGTGTGGATTTCCCCGTGCCATGATAACCCTGAACCATTACCCGGCGATTAAAGGCAAAGCCCGCCAGAATAGCCATCGTCGTGTCATGGTCGAAAACATAGGCGGGATCGATATCCGGCACGCGTTCCGTCGCAACGCTGAAAGCGGGAACTTTCAGGTCGCTATCAATTTTGAAGACTTCCCGGACAGAAAGTTTTGTATCGGGAAGGTCGATTTTAATTTCCGGAGCATGTCCGGCAAGTTCTAAGGACGTCATAAAATACAGTTCCGTGTCACAATTTGTGGTACTTTTTCTACGGGTAAGCTTAGGAGTTACCGCAAGATCGCAAATGTGTATAGGCCTGATTGATATTTTTTAGTATTTCTTCAGCCTTTTTGTCGCCACCACGAATATCGGGATGGTATTTTTTGGCGAGTTCCTTGTGGCGCCGCTTGATATCATCAAGACTGCTGCCCGGCTTTAAGTTTAGAACCGCGAGGGCGTCTCTCTCTTTCTTGTCAATTTTCGGACCGGGTCCATGACCGTTGCCGTTTGAATCCTTGTCGCCCGCCCCCATTTCGTCGCGAAATTCGAACGGGTCTTCATATCGATATTCCGGGCGAGACCCCGCCGTACGCGATCCCATTTTCCAGGTTGGCCGATGCCCGGTAATGTCTTCGTCCTTGTAACGCAGGACTTCGTCATCTGTCATGCCGTCAAAGAAATTCCATGCCTTGTTGAACTCACGGACATGAGCCAGGCAAAACCACTGATAATCCTCGGGGCTGCCCTTCTCGAGTATCCGTACTTTCGGCGCGCGAAATTCTCCCGACTCGTAGCAATCAGGATGATCGCATTGACGCAAGAGGCTCTCAGGCGCGGACTTGCCCCGCGGTATTTCTCGATTTTTCGACATTAAAACATTATGGGCACAGTGGTCTCTCATAGCAAGGCCGGGCAATAAAATTGAGCGGTTTTTACCCTTTACAGGGCGTTAATTGGGCAACAGCGGCAAGGACGGTTTGATCATCGCTGGATTGCGCGCCCGCGTCAAAAATTTACCGGATTGACGTTGCATAATTCATTGAAAAGGCGATGATGCTCCAGAAATACTGAGGGATGTGAAAATGAGTGTTGCCAAAACGATCGAAGACAAACTCCGGAAAGCCTTTTCGCCTTCCATACTAAGGGTGGTGGACGAATCGCATCTGCATGCCGGTCATGCGGGCGCCCGGCCGCAGGGGGAAAGTCATTTCCGTGTGGAGATTGTCTCTGATCGCTTTCAAGGCCTGTCACGGGTAGCCCGGCAAAGGGCGGTATACCAGGTCCTTGCAGAGGAACTGGCAACGGATGTTCATGCGCTGGCGCTGGATGTAAGGGCATAAATTTCTTTTTTCGTCATCCGTAAAAATTACTTTCCAAAAACAGTTGAACACAACTGCCATGTACCTATATGCACTCATTAGGAGTTTAATTAAAAAAACGGCAACCTATAAGAGCAGTCAAAGGAGCCCTCCATGGACAGTCAGATAAACCAGACCCTTATCAACCGGAATATCTCTATCGTCGACCCGGTTTCGGGTGAAAATCATCGCACGAGCATACGGCTAGAAGAAATTGAATGGGCCGCGCTTCGCAAGATTTGCAACCGGGAGAATATTTCTATCAATGAATTTTGCTGTAAAGTGGATCGAGATGAAAATCGCCGCGAGCATTCCCGCACCTCACGCATCCGTTCCGCCATTCTTGATCATTTCCTGAGCCAGAGTAAAACTTTGGACTCCTGAGAACTCTCAGAGCACGAAGACCAGCAAGGCGGGGAGCGTCAGGAAGGAAATGAGGGTCGAAATAAGAACCATTCCCGCCACTTGGCTATGCGCGCGCTTGTAGCGCAGCGAGAACAGGTAGTTAAAGACTGCGACGGGCATGCTGCATTCCAGAATAATGACGCCGCGTTCAATACCCTCCAGACCAAACAAATACGAAAGACCAAGCCCGACGGTAAATCCCATCGCCAGCCGCAACAGCGCGAGGCCCGTCGCGAGCTTGATATGACTGATCGACAGGCTTGCAAGGCTGACCCCCAATGCCAGTAACATCAACGGGATGGTCAGGCTGCCCAGCAAATCTGTTGTGTTGGTGATCCAGGCGGGTATCTGGACAGCAAGAGCTTTGGCTCCGAGGCCTATAATGACTGCATAGATCAAGGGCGTCTTTAACAGCTGGGTTACGGAATTGACACCGGAGGAAAGCCAGATGCCGAAGGTGAACTGCAGGGTTGAAAAGACGGTGAAGACGGCAATAGCGAGAGCCAATCCGGCTTCTCCAAAGGCAAACAGGCAAAGCGGAAGGCCCATGTTCCCGGCATTGGGAAACATCAGGCCGGGGAGATAGTTCCTGACATCGAGATGCAACGATTTGAGGACAATAAAGCCAATAATACAAAAGGAAAGCGCGGCAAGGGCGGCAATCATTGCGAACTCGAAAAAGGAACTGAGCTGCATGTTCAATTTGACGAGAGTGGAGAAGATCAGCATGGGCGCGCCGACATTTGTGACCAGGCCGGTTACAGTTTCGGTATTGAAAGAACGGCCTGTCTTCGCCCAGAAAAAGCCAAGTCCGGCGGTGACGATAACCGGCGCAATAATGTTCAGTAGAATTTCATACATTTAGACTGAGTTTCCACAACTGAACTGATTTTAACTATCAAGCGCTGTCACCCTGATTTCCGTAATCTGGTTATGTTCCTTCTTCAGGATTTCGAACTTGTATCCATGAAAAATAAATGCCTGACCGACATCGGGAATGATCTGCGCCTCGTAAATAACCAATCCGGCGATTGTGGCGGCCTCGTCATCGGGAAGGGCCCAGTTCAGCTGGCGGTTCAAATCCCGGATCGTTACATCGCCCTTGGTGATGATACTGCCATCCTTCATCATCCGGACATCGCTGACCGCTAGGTCATGTTCATCGGCGATTTCGCCCACGATTTCCTCTAGAATGTCCTCAAGTGTGACCAGGCCCATCAAGGCGCCATATTCATCCACTACAAGCGCGAAATGGCTTTTCCGTTCAAGAAATGCGTTGAGCTGGCTTCGTAATGTGGTCGTCTCGGGAACGAACCATGGTTCCAGCGCGATCGCCTCGACATCCAGTTTGTCATAGTCCCCATGCAGCGGGATAATGGCGCGCAACAGATCTTTTGCATGGATGACACCGATAATATTCTCGGAATTATCCTTCCAGAGCGGCAATCTCGTATAGGGGCTGCCCAGTACCTGGTCGATTATTTCCTGGACCGGTTTCGAGCAGTCCACCATCTCCACATTTTTGCGATGGACCATGATTTCCGACAAGTCGACTTCGTCCATATCTAGAATGGTATCGAGCATGTATTTTTCATGCATGATGACACCTGCATCTTCCGAATGCAGCTCAATTGCACCCCGAAGCTCATCCTGTGCGGCGTCTGTCATCGAATCTATGTCGCCATGGTGACCTGTGACGCCAAACAGGCGTAACGTCAGGTCCACAATTACATTTACGCTGGCAACGACCGGCGAGAGAATGAAAATGGCGGGCTGCAGAAACGGTGCGACGAACAGGGCGACGGGGATTGTCCGGCGCAGCGCGAAGGTCTTCGGCAAGACTTCAGCAAAGACGAGGACGAGAATTGTCATCACCAATGTCGCGTAGGCAACGCCGATATCTCCGAAAAAGGAAATAAAAACACTGGTGGCCAACGCCGATGCCAGGATATTGACGACGTTGTTTCCAAGCAGAATCGCGCTTATCAGTTTCGTATGCTTGTCACGGAGGCGGTTCACAAGGCCCGCCCGTTTGTTACCGGATTGCTCCATCTGATGGAGGCGTGCGCGGGAGGCGCCCGTAAGGGCGGTTTCAGATCCGGAAAAAAAGGCGGACAGCAAGAGCAGGAAAAAAATTGCCAGTGGCAACAGAATAAAATCGACGTCCATCGGGTTAGTTTCCTCTACTCCTTTCGATTTCTTGACGAATAATGGACAGGATGTCGCTTTCACCGACGTCCTGAGTGACGAAGGCTGATCCGATTGCTTTCATCAGGATCAGGGTAATCCTTCCTCCGGAGATTTTCTTGTCCTGACGCATATGGGCCAGCAGCTTTTCGGCATTCCAGTTAATTCCGGGGACATTCGGGACATTGCAGGGTAAGCCCACTTTTTCAAAATGAGCGCGTATACGCGTGCTGTCCTGACGGGTCATATGGCCCAGCTTGGCGGAAAGTTCAGCAGCCATTATCATGCCGATGGAGACGGCTTCACCGTGAATCAACTGACTGCCATAGCTTGTTTCGGCCTCAAGCGCATGACCGAAGGTATGGCCGAGATTGAGCAGGGCACGTATGCCGCCCTCGCGTTCATCCACCGCGACAATGCGTGCCTTGGCCTTGATGCTCTGTTCCACTGCGTAAATGCGCGCGTCGATATCACCCGCAATAACATCTGCGCCGTTTTTTTCCAGCCATTCAAAGAACGCAGTATCGCCGAGCAGTCCATATTTCACGACTTCCGCATAGCCCGCGAGAATTTCCCGTTTCGGCAGGCTCCCCAGGCAGGAAATATCCGCGAGAACGAGCCGCGGTTGATAGAAGGCGCCAATCAGGTTTTTCCCCTGCGGTGCATTGATGCCGGTCTTGCCGCCAACCGAGCTATCGACCTGCGAGAGGAGAGTCGTCGGTATCTGGATAAAATCGACGCCGCGGCGGAGAGTGGCGGCAGCGTAGCCCGTCAGATCGCCCATGACGCCACCGCCCAGAGCAATGATGGCTTCGTCGCGCTGAATTCGCGTATCGAGCAGCTGGTTCATCAGCTCGCCATAGGTCGCCAGACTCTTACTACTCTCACCCGCAGGGAAAACCAACGCCGTATTGGCTATTCCCGCACGGTTGAGGGAATCCTGCAGGGTCTCGAGATGGAGGTCTGCCACCGTCTCGTCGGTGACAATGGCAACGCGCGGATTTTTCAGGACAGACTTGAGATGCTTGCCGGCATCAGGCAGTAGATTCGCCCCGACTAGAATATCATAGGATCGCGCGCCCAAGGAAACCGGTACGCACGACAGGGGACGATCAGAAACAGGATTGAGGGATGTCATGTTCTACCTATTTCACCGTTCGGCTTGCGTCTGCCGGAAGAGAGGCCAATGCCTCAATAATCTTATCGACGACAATTTCGTGGGGCCCTTCACCGCTATCGACGGTAATATCCGCCTCTGCATAAATAGGATACCGTTCTTCCATCAGTTTCTTCAGGGTCGCCCGAGGATCGCCGGTTTTCAGAAGCGGGCGATTATTGCGTTTCATGCAGCGCTTATAAAGGACGTCGAGCTCAGCGCGGAGCCAGACCGAACAGCCTTTGCGTCCGATCAACGCGCGTGTCTTCGGGTCCATGAATGCGCCGCCGCCGGTTGCAAGGACATGCCGCGGCTCCTTCAAGAGACGGGCAATGACCTTTCTTTCGCCTTCACGAAATGCTGCTTCGCCGTGGATATCGAAAAATTCGGGTATGGACAGATTCGACGCGGCTTCAATTTCCGAGTCGGCGTCCCTGAAAGGCAGGCTAAGCTGACTTGCAAGACGGCGGCCGACCGAGCTTTTTCCGGCCCCCATCAGGCCCACGAGAACAATGGGCCGGGCCTCATAATTAATGACCGGCGCAGCCGTGCGCACTCCGGTTCCATGTATCTTGTTCATTCTGTCACTTTTCGCGGCCCGAGCGATACGCCTGCAAAGGGGCGAACGACAATAACTTTTTGCAAGGTTATTGATGTATTTTGTCGAACCGTGCTAATCAATAAAGCCAAATTTGTCGCATAATCGCAGCTTCGCGCTTCAAATAGCAACAGTTTTACAACGGGTACACTGAATTTTGGTGACCGAATTTCGGATATAGTGATAGAAAATGTCTAAGTTTTCCCTTTTTCTGCTTTTTTTGGTCGTCGCCGTGATAGTCGGCGGCGGTGTGTTTCTCTCTGCCTGGGATATCCCCGCGCCGACAGTCAAGGTTGAAAAGGTTATTCCGAATGACCAGTTCCCGAAGTAAATCTGCCCGGCGGATTTTAGGAATCCTGTGCGCTGGCTTTGTTATGGGGAGTGGTTTTTCGCAAGCCCAGGAGAAACCGCGTAGTCTTGTACCGCCTTTGGGCCAGCCTGTTCCTGCGAAACCGGATCAGGCTCCTACAGGGACTGGTACTGCTTCAGGTTCACCGTCAAAACAGATTATCGAAGGCGGCCGTATACAGGGGTCGCTTGTTGTCCAGACTTTGGGCGGACTTGACGCGGCGTCCATCGGGACGCTGATGCCTGAAACCGGGGGTCTGGGACCGAACATGTGGCGGGGAACGTCACCCGAACGCGTTGTGACCCTCTTGAAATATTTGCCCGTATCCTCGACCTCCCCGGAATTGCAACTTTTGTTCCGGCGGCTTTTGTTGACGGCGGCGATCATCCCGCAAGGACCGGAGAAACCGACTGAATTGGTTCGGCTTCGCCTTGATAAATTGCGCGAAGCAGGATTGATCGAGGAAGCATCCCGGTTGCTCAATAGATTGCCGCGTTCAAATATGACGCCGGAACTTGACAGGACGGCCGTTGAACTGCTGCTTCTGCAGGGTAAAAATGAACAGGCCTGCGAGGAAATTGAAGGCAAGACCGTTCAGACCCCGGACTATTTCTGGACCAAGGCGGATGTTTTTTGCAATGTCGTTGCCGGAAATATGGCGCGAGCCGAAATCGGCGTAAATTTGCTGGATGAGCAGGCCGGAGGTGATGCGCTTTTCTTCGCTCTTTTTGACCGATTGGCTGGCGGCAAGGCAGAAATCCCGGAATCTGATCAGGTAATCACGCCCCTGCATTTCGCCATGATGAATCTCGGTGGTGTTCACATGCCCTATCCACAAATTGAAAAGGCGGGGTATGAGTTCCTGTGGGCGCTGGCGAAGCAGGAAAAGGCTGATTTGAATGACCGGTTCATGGCAGCGTATCGGTCGCTGTCCGTTGGCAGCATGGGGCCAGAACTTTCACGCAGCCTCATCGCTCAAGGGGCGCTTGCGACGCAACCGGAGGCGAGCGAGGATCTGGGTCGGATCGCCGCGCTTTACCGGGAGGCGACCGGAACAAGCGAAGATCTTGAAAAAGCTCGTATCTTAGGTGATCTTTGGACCGCTGGAGAGCAGGACGGTTCCTATCTGGCGGCATCCAAGCTCGCTCTACCCTTGCTCTTGCGTATAACGCCCGCAAATCTGGGAGATCAATTTGAACTGGACGCACTCCGGTTTCTTTTGCTCGCCAAAGACACAGTCAACGCCGCGGCATGGGAGCGGGCAGTGCGGCGGGGTGCACTCAGGGGGAGCTTTGAGGAGCGCGAAAGTGCTCGTAAGCGCATTGCCCGGGCTGATGCCTACATGTTAATTTCCGGTGCCCCAGGCATTGCCCGCTGGAACAGTTCAAACTTTGATGCTGCTGCGTTTCTTCAGGGAGCAGAGTCCGGGGGAAGCGAAAATGTCGGATTGCTGTTGAGCATCCTGGAGGTTTTGGGCGAGCCCGTGCCGGATAGTCTCTGGTCGGCGGCCCTTGATCTTGGCCAGGTTCCACGATCGGGCCTCTCGAACAGGGTGATTGAGAAGAACCTCGAAATTGCGGCCAAGGCGGGATTGGTAGGAGAGACAGTTGCGCTCTCGCTTGCGGCTCTGGGCGAAGAAGGCCCCGCGACGGTTTCAACCGGGACGCTGACGGCCGTTCTCTCAGCACTCAAACTGGTTGGTTTGGAAGAGGATGCCCGCCAGCTGGCACTGGAGGCCGCCGTAATGCGGGACCTCTAGTATGTTGCAGCATCTGTTGGAAGGATTTCTTGAAATGCTGCTGACAGAACGAGGCGCGGCAGCCAACACGCTCGCGGCCTACCGGCACGATCTCGATGATTTCGCTGGGTTTCTCGCGCGTCGAAATAAAAATATTCTGACGGCTGCGGTTACGGATATTCAGTCCTACGTTAAATTCCTGAGCGACACGGGCTTCAAAAATACGACGCAGGCGCGGCGTTTGAGTGCAATCAGGCAGCTCTTCTCCTATTTACTCGGGGAAGATATCCGCAGTGATGATCCCTCTCTCAATATCGACAGTCCCCGTGCGGGACGGCGTCTCCCTAAATATCTGAGCGAAAAGGAAGTGGATCAGCTGCTGGCGGCGGCAGAAGGGAACACGCCGGAAAAGAAGCGGATATTGTCGCTCCTGCATCTTCTTTACGCGACGGGCCTCAGGGTATCCGAGTTGGTTTCCCTGCCCTACCCGGTACTCCGCGATCACGACCGGTTCCTCATTGTTCGTGGCAAGGGCAACAAGGAACGGTTGGTGCCAGTAAATCAAGCATCGAAAACGGCGCTTGAATCGTATCTGGAAGTTCGGGAGGGTTTCTGTCCGGCGGGCAAACATTCCAATTGGCTGTATCCGTCGCGTGGAGGGCAAGGCTTCCTGACCCGGCAAAGGCTGGGTCAACTATTGAAAGAGCTGGCGCTGGACGCCAGCATCGATCCGGCAAAGGTCTCGCCGCATGTCTTGCGGCACGCTTTCGCCAGTCATTTACTGGCCAATGGCGCGGATTTGAGAAGTTTGCAGAAGATGCTGGGCCATGCGGATATCTCGACGACCCAGATTTACACACATGTGCTGCAAAAGCGCCTGATGGATATCGTTGAAACCCATCATCCGCTTGCCGAAGCAAAATTGTTAAGCTGAAACCTTGACTCTATGACGCGGCGGCTGCAATTTCGCTCAACGAAATTTACAAACCAAAATCAAAGAAAGTGTTGCACCCATGAGCTTTACCGTCCCGGAACCCTGTACCCCGCGTCTTAATCGCTGTGAACTTGCCGTTCCCGGCTCCAGTCCGCATATGTTCGAAAAGGCAGCCAAGTCGGATGCGGATGCCATCTTCCTCGATCTTGAGGATGCTGTGGCACCGAACGACAAAGCTCAGGCGCGAAAGAATATAATTACCGCCCTTCACGATGTGGACTGGGGCGACAAAATTATGTCGGTCCGGATAAATGGCCTCGATACCTCCTATATGTACCGCGACGTTGTTGATGTTCTGGAGCAGGGCGGGGAACGGCTCGATCTGATCATGATCCCGAAGGTCGGAACGGCGTCGGACGTTTATGCCCTTGATATGCTGGCGACGCAGATCGAGGCGGCGACGGGCCGTAAAAAGAAAATCGGCTTTGAGCTGATCATCGAAACGGCGCTCGGCATGCAAAATGTCCACGAAATTGCCGCGGCCAGCAAACGCAATGAGAGCCTGCATTTCGGGGTTGCGGATTACGCCGCCTCGACCAAGGCACGGACAACCTCTATTGGCGGCCCAAACCCACTTTACGGTGTTCTGACCGATCCGTCAGAGGACGGCTCACGCGATTTTCATTGGGGTGATATGTGGCATTATGCCATCGCCCGAATGGTTGTGGCAGCGCGGGCCAACGGACTCCGCCCGATTGACGGACCGTTTGGTGATTTCTCCGATCCCGATGGTTATATTGCCCATGGCAACCGGGCGGCCATCCTCGGATGCGAGGGAAAATGGGCCATCCATCCCAAGCAAATCCCGCTCGCGAATGATATTTTCACGCCTGCCGAAGCAGAAGTTGAGAAAGCCCGCCGCATTCTGGCAGCCATGGAAAAGGCGCAGGCGGAAGGCGCGGGTGCAGTCGCGCTCGATGGCCGGCTGATCGATATCGCCTCTATCAAACAGGCGGAAGCGCTGGTTACACAGGCTGAAATTATCGCCGCGCGCGGCTAAAACCCGGATCACAATTTGCCCACTTGGCGGAACGGTTCATTGACGTAACCGTTCCGCCAATTTATTAATCGGCCTGCCGATACATGTGGAGCATAGACAAAATATGAATAACTTCCTTGATTTTGAGAAGCCGATAGCTGACCTCGAAGGCAAAATACGCGAGCTGGAAGGGCTGGGGAATGGCAGCGATATCGAAATCAAAGAGGACATCGCCAAGCTTCGCCAGAAAGCCCATCATCAGCTTGAGCAGACATATGCCAAACTGACGCCGTGGCAGAAAACCCAAGTGGCGCGCCATGTCGACCGCCCTAAACTCAGCAATATCACTGCCCAGTTGCTTGAAGACTTTACCCCGCTTGCCGGAGATCGCGCATTTGCCGATGACAAAGCCATTGTTGGCGGCATGGGGCGGTTTCGTGGTCGCAGTGTTGTCGTTATCGGAACGGAAAAGGGCAAGGATACGGAAAGTCGGCTGCGCCATAATTTCGGCATGGCGCGCCCGGAAGGCTATCGCAAGGCCCAACGGTTGATGCGGATGGCTGACCATTTCGGACTGCCGATCCTCACCTTCATCGATACTTCAGGCGCGTATCCCGGCATTGGCGCGGAAGAGCGCGGTCAGGCAGAGGCAATTGCCCGCTCAATAGAAGTTTGCCTCGACGTACGTGTCCCGCTGATCGCCTCAATCGTTGGCGAGGGAGGGTCCGGCGGCGCGGTTGCGCTGGCCAGCGCGAATACGGTGCTGATGTTCGCCAACGCGGTTTACTCGGTGATTTCCCCCGAAGGCTGTGCCGCTATCCTCTGGAAAACCCGTGACAAGGCACAGGATGCCGCCACTGCCATGAAAATCACGGCTCAGGACCTCCTCAAATTGAAGGTCATTGACCGGATTGTGGATGAGCCTATCGGCGGCGCGCAGCGCGATATCCCCGCTGCGATCAACTCGCTCGGTGACGCCATCGACGAGGAGCTTGCCAAACTTACGACGAAGGAACCGGGCGAGCTTCGCGAGGAGCGCCGCCGCAAGTTCCTCGCTATTGGCCGGCCATAAGGGATCGCGAACTTGCACGGTATTCTTAATCGCTGCGAAACGCCTTACCCAGATTCTTGACGCTTTCCTGATGCGCGGACCAGTGACGGCCGCCGATCATACCACCGTCCACGAGGATATCGGCTGCATTGACGAAAGTTGAATCGTCCGATGCAAGAAACAAGGCAGCCTTGGCAATATCGTCCGGCTGTCCGGCGCGGCGGATCGGCTGCGCCTGCGAGAGTACCCTACCGGCAATTTGCGCCGTATCCTCCGCCTCCTGACCCTTAAGGCCGAGAGCCTTGCCGAAGATGCCGGTGGCGATTGCGCCAGGAGAGATCGAGTTGACCCGCACATTGCTCTCGCCGAGCTCCATAGCGGCACTCCTGGTCAATTGCAGAACCGCCGCT
>JAIOYL010000068.1 GCA_021741195.1 Sneathiella sp.
CAGAATTTTCACCAGGACATAGGCGGGCAGGCCGGTGGAAAAAGCGAAAAGCGCCGTAGCGGTCGCCTGGCTCGCCAGAATCGTAAATTCACCATGCTGGAACAGGACCGAGGTAATCTCGCCCCGGATGATCATCAGGGCCGCCGCCGCGGGCAGCGTCAGCAGCATAGACAGCTCTATCGCCCGGTTAAGACTGTGAAGCGCGGTTTTCTCTTCCCCGGCACGGATTTGCCGGGACAACATCGGCAGGAGCGCGGTGCCGACGGCGATACCGATAACACCCAGCGGAAGCTGGTACACCCGATCCGCATAATACAGATACGAGATGGACCCGGTCGCCAGAAAGGACGCGATGATCGTGCCGACCAGAATATTAATCTGCATGACACCGGCGCCAAGGGTGCCTGGCAACATCAATCGGAAAAGCCGTTTTATATCCTTGTTGATTACCGGGCGCGCAAGCGTGATTTTGATGTCCGCGCGACGGCAGGCGGCCCCAAGATAAATGATCTGGGCGATACCGGCCGCTGCGACGCCCCATGAAAGGATTATCCCGATGGCAGTTTCACTTTTGCCGAAACCAAGCAAAAGACAGGAAATCAGAATAATGTTGAGAAGGATGGGCGCCGCTGCCATCGCCGCGAATTTGTAAAAAGCATTCAGCACTCCCCCCAGCAGCGCGACAATGGCCATGGCGGTAAGATACGGAAAAGTGATGCGCGTAAACTCAACGGCGAGATCATATCTCAACCCTTCAGACTCGAAGCCCGGTGCAAGGAACTGCATCATGAAGGGCATGAAAATCATGAATAGCGCGGAAAAGACCAGCAGGAAACCGACCAGAATACTGAGGCTATGACCGGCAAATTCAAGGGCGCGCTCTTTTCCCTCGGTTTCCAGCTTGCGGGCGAAAAGTGGTATAAAAGCTGCAGAAAAAGCCCCTTCTGCAACCAGTCGGCGGAACATATTGGGAATGCGGAATGCGACGAAGAACGCGTCCGCCACCGGACCGGCGCCCAGTACGGACGCCATCAGAACATCACGCAAAAATCCGAGGACGCGGCTGATCATTGTAAAGCCGCCAACGGTGGCGACGGACTTAATCAAACTCATTAGCACCCCATACAAATACTGGTGACGGCCATCCCATCAGGATCCGCTCGCCGCCACAGTCTTCTTGGAACTTGCCGCTTTTTTCGGCACTGTCGTTCCCTCTGACAGCGCAAGAAGCAATTTCTTCTCGATATTCGCCAGTTTGACCTTGTTGGTTATTTTCAGGCCGAAGCTGTCCTTGACATAGAAAACGTCGACCGCCCGCTCTCCGTAAGTCGCAATATGCGCCGAGGAGATCGAAAGCGAAAGAATGAACAAAGTCCGTGTCAGATCCGCGAGCAACCCGGCGCGGTCCCGCCCGCGCAACTCGATCACCGTATGGGTATTCGAGGCTTTGTTGTCGAGAAGGACCGACGGCTGTACCGTGAACACCTCCGTCCGGCTTGGCAGGCTTGATTCTCGCCGATCGACGATTTCCAGATGCGGCTTTCGTACGCCCTGCAATGTGTCCTCAATGGCCGCCCGCAATTTCTTCATGCGGGTGCCCTTGTCATAGACGTTGCCTTCCGCATCCTGGATGTAGAAGGTATCAAGCGCCATACCGTCCGTTGTCGTGTGGATTTTCGCATCGACAATGTTGGCCCCGCTGATCGACATGGCCCCTGTTATTCTTGCAAACAATCCCGGATGGTCGGCCGTATAGACGATGACTTCGGTAATCGACCGGAAAGGATCGCTTTTTGATTCAACCGTGAAAAGGGATCCTGCCTTGTCTGCCTTTCGCATCAACTCCGCATGTGCCACCCGGTCCTTGCTCTCCGTCGCAATCCAGTAGGATTGGTAAAAGCGACTGATGTGCTGGTCAATTTCCTCGGGCATCCAGCCTTTGAGCATCCCCCGTAAGTCTTCCTGGTAATGTTTCGCCCGCTCGGCCCGACCTTCGGAAACATGGCCGCCCGTCAGTGCCGTTTCACTGACATAGTAAAGTTCCCTCAGCAACTGCCCTTTCCAGCCATTCCAGACGTTCGGACCAACGGCGCGGATATCAGCTACGGTCAATACGAGCAGAAGCCGGAGACGCTCCGGGCTCTGGATGATTGACACGAAGTCTTCGACAGTTTTTGGATCAGCGATATCCCGTTTGAAGGCGAAGCTGCTGAAGGTAAGATGATAGCGGACCAGCCAGGCGACTGTCTCCGTTTCCGATGGAGAGAGACCAAGCCTTGGACATAGTTTTTCGGCGATGTCCGCTCCCAATATCGAATGGTCACCTCCACGCCCCTTGGCGATATCGTGAATAAGGACGGCGCAATAAAGGACGTTGCGCGACAGGATCTTCGGCATGATCTTGTGAGAGAGAGGGTGTTCTTCTGCAAGGTCGCCCGCCTCAATCCGTGACAGGATGCCAATTGCCCGGATGGTATGTTCGTCAACAGTATAGACATGGTACATGTCATGTTGCATCTGGGCGACAACCCGGCCGAAATCCGGAATAAAACGCCCAAATACGCCAGCTTCGTTGAGGCGGCGCAGAGTCGTTTCCGGATCCTTGCGGCTGGTCATCATCTCCAGAAACAGCCTGTTGGCCGTGGCGTCATTGCGGAGGCTGCGATTGATCAGCTTCAGGTTCTGCCGGATCAACCGAAGCGCGTTTGGATGGACATCCAGACCCTTTTCCTGGGCCAAGTGGAACAGCTCCAGCATCCGGATCGGCGATTTCTGGAAATCATCGTCATGAGCGACATTGATGCGTCCACTTTCAACAATAAAGTCTTTCAGCTTCCTTCTCCCCAAACCAAAGCGGGGGATCGGCAGGCGGCTCATTTTCTGTTGTTCCGCCTCCAGATTGGCGCAGAAAATACGGGTCAGGTCGCCGACGTCCTTGGCAACCAGGAAATAATGTTTCATGAACCGCTCAACGCCGCGGGTGCCCGCGTGATCCGTATATTGCAGCCGGTCGGCCAGTTCTGTCTGGACATCAAAAGTGATTCGTTCCTCCGGCCGTCGCGTCAGGTAGTGAAGATGGCAGCGGACTGCGCGAAGAAAGTTTGACGCTTTCGTAAATTTGCGCCTTTCTTTTTCCGTGAAGACGCCAAGCTCGACCAGCTTGGAAACATCCGTCGTTCCATGAAGGAATTTCGCGATCCAGAAAAGGGTCTGCAAATCGCGGAGCCCGCCCTTGCCTTCCTTGATATTCGGCTCGACCACATATCGGGAATTGCCGAACCGCTCGTGCCGCTCTTTACGCTCCTGAAGTTTGGCTTCGATAAATTCCCGGCTGTTACCGGCAACAACCTCCTTCATATATTTTCGATACATCTCCTGGAACATCCCCTGATCGCCCCAAAGATAACGGGCCTCCAAAAGGGCGGTTTGGATGGTGGTGTCTTTTTTGGCAAGACGGATGCATTCATTTACGTTGCGTGTTGAATGCCCCACCTTCAACCCAAGATCCCAAAGCATATACAGTACGAACTCAATAACCTGTTCGCACCAGGAGGTCTGTTTGTAGGGATAGAGAAACAACAGATCGACATCGGAATAAGGGGCCAGTTCCCCGCGGCCATATCCTCCCACCGCAACGAGCGTGAGCTTTTCCTCAGGTGTCGGATTGCTCAAGGGGTACACATAGCGAGTTGCGATATCATAAATTGTGCGAATGATCTGATCGACGAGGAAGCACTGGGCGTACATCGTTGCCCGGCCCTTGTTGGTTTGAAGAAACCGTTGTTCAACAACTGTATTCCCTGCCTCCAATACCGCCTTCAGTTTATTGAGCAGGTCACGCCGGAATTTCAAGCTGCTGGGGGAATGCTCGCTGGCTATCTCGGCAACGGCGGCGATCAGTTTCTTGCGGTCAATAATCTCTTTTTGGTTCGGAATTTTTTCCATCAACAATCCAATTTGCGGGTAGCCCTTGCGCGGGCGCCGGCCGCCTTATAAACTTTGCGAAACGCATGTGTAGCAAAAATCATGAACGAAAGCCCGAAAATATATATATCTCAACCCTTTTAAATAGTGCGGGACGTTACCGGAAGAGTATCTGCGGTGAAACAACATGACTTTTCTGATCTGGCCGTTGCTGCGACTTACAAATCCTATCCCGGGACCGTACGGCGCAAATTGCTGGCGCTCAGGCAGTTGATATTTGAGACTGCTGAAAAGACTTCGGGCGTTGGGCCTGTTCAAGAGACGCTAAAATGGGGGGTGCCGAGTTATCAGGATGGACATAAAAACGGGACGCCAATCCGCCTGGAGCCGACAAAGAAGGCAGGTCATTACGGCCTGTATGTGCATTGCCAGACGAGCCTGATCAATGAATTCAGACAAGCCTGCCCTCACTCCTTCGAATACAGCGGCACGCGCGCCCTTCTCTTCGGCCCGGAGGACCAGCCACCGAAACGGGAACTGGAAGAATTTATTACAAAAACCCTTATCTATCATCGGCGCCAGCCGCGGAATTCTTCCAGCCAGTAAAAGTATGCGGACCGATCAGGTGATCGTCTGGCCGCCATCAATGACGAGCGTCTGGCCGGTCAGGAACGTTCCGGCGGAGGACGCCATGAAGACCGCCGCGCCGGCAATTTCATCCGGCTGTCCGATCCTTTTCAGCGGTGCACGTGACGTCGCCTGTTTCAGAATTTCCGGATTTTCCCAGAGCGCCCTGGCAAAATTCGTCTGGATCAGTCCCGGCGCAATGGCGTTCACGCGAATATTGTCGGGGCCATGCTCGACGGCGAGATTGCGGACGAGCTGCATGTCAGCTGCCTTGGAGATGCAGTAAGTACCAAGAACCGCTGAACCCCGGATGCCGCCAATGGAAGAAACGATGATGATCGAGCCGTCCTTGCGCGCCTTCATTTCCGGCAGCACCATATTGCAAAGCCAGTGGTTGGATTTGATATTGCTCGACATGATCTTGTCGAAGGCATCGTCCGGGCAGTCGGCGGACGGGCCGAAATAGGGATTAAGCGCGGCGTTGCAGACAAGAACATGGATGTCGCCGAATTTCTTGCGGGTTTCATCCACAAGATTCTGCAGCGATTCCTTCGAATTGATATTGCAGGGAATGGAGACAGCCTCTCCCGTGCTGCCCATCGGTAATCCCGCATTGATTTCGGCGGCGACCTCCTCGCAGATATCGGCCTTGCGGCTGGAAATGGTTACTTTCGCGCCCGCCCGCGCCATCTGATTTGCGATGGCCTTGCCAATGCCTTTGCTGGACCCTGTGATAACAGCAGTTTTACCGGACAGATCAAACATGAGGTTCTCCCTTTTTGTTGTTTCTTATAATTCTATAGGTTGGATTTTAAACTAGTGGCACTCGCGGGTCTTGTCATTAACAAGATCAGTCTTTCCGTATTAATTCCTTCAACTCATACAAGAGGTTTAACGCATCGCGCGGCGACAGATCATCGACGTTGGTTTGCAGAAGCCTTTCTTCTGCATCCGAGGGCGCAAGATCTTTCATCGGTTTTGCCGATTCCTTAACGATGGCGGAAAAGAGAGGGAGGTCATTCGCAAGCCGCGTTGCGGCTGATCCCTGATCCTTATCTTCCAGGGCCTTGAGAACGGTTTCAGCACGGTTGATCACGACTTTGGGCAGCCCTGCGAGCTTCGCAACCTGAATGCCATAAGACCGGTCCGCGGATCCTTCGCCGACCTCATGCAGGAAAATCACCTCTCCTTTCCACTCGCGAACGCGCATGCTGTGGTTCTGCAGCGCCGGCAGTTTCGAGGCCAATGTAGTCAGTTCGTGGTAGTGGGTTGCAAAAAGCGCCCGGCATTTATTGACGTCATGGAGGTTTTCGACCGTTGCCCAGGCAATTGAAAGCCCGTCAAAGGTGGCCGTGCCACGCCCGATTTCATCGAGAATGACAAGGGAGCGCGGGCCCGCCTGATTGAGAATGGCCGCTGTTTCCACCATCTCGACCATAAAGGTCGACCGGCCCCGGGCAAGATCATCCGCCGCGCCGACGCGGCTGAACAGGCGATCGATGATACCTATATGTGCCGACGTCGCCGGAACATAACAACCTATCTGGGCGAGAATGGCAATCAGCGCGTTTTGCCGTAAAAAGGTGCTTTTACCAGCCATATTCGGGCCAGTCAGCAGCCACAGCCGCTGACCCTCATTGAGATTGCAGTCATTGGCAACGAAATCTGTCTCGGCGCTGGCCTTGAGGGCGGTTTCGACAACAGGATGGCGACCGCCGAGGATCTCGAAATTCAAGCTGTCATCGATGATGGGGCGGCAATAGTTCTGCTCCTGCGCCAACTCTGCATGGCTCGCCGCGACATCTATCCGGGCAATGGCTTCGGCGGCGGCGAGGATAGCGGCGCCGGACGCTGCGACTTTCTTGACAAGTTCGTCAAAAAGCGAAAGCTCAAGCGCAAGCGCCCGGTCGGCAGCGCGGGAGATTTTGTCTTCCAGCTCGCCGAGCGCCACCGTCGAATAGCGCACGGCGTTGGCCATGGTCTGGCGGTGAATAAAATTCTCCGTCATCTTGTCGACAAAGCGCGGCGTAATCTCGATGAAATAGCCAAGCACGTTGTTATGCTTTATTTTGAGCGAAGGAATATTCACCTCTTTGGCATATTCCGCCTGCAGATTGGCGATATGGCGGCGGCTTTCATCGCGCAATGCCTTCAATTCGTCGAGGTCGGCACGAAATCCCCGGGCAATAAAACCGCCGTCCCGGGCAAGCAAGGGAACATCGGGGCCAAGCGCCGCTGTCAGCAACTCGACGAGTTCCGCATGAAAACCAAGCTGCTTTGAGGCGTTGACAAGACCTTCCGGCAAGGCGTCAAGCTCACTCGTTGTCAGAACGGCGCGGATACCGGCAGTATGGGAAAGGCCGTCGCGAATAACGGCGAGGTCGCGCGGTCCGCCCCGTCCGAGCGTGAGCCTCGAGAGCGCCCGCTCGGTATCCGGACAGCGGCGCAAAATTTCACGAAGTTTCTCCCGCCGGGCGCCATCGCCGACGAAATAGGCAACCATGTCCAGACGCTGCAGGATGTCGGAGGGGCGGGTCAGGGGGCTCGAGATATCGGCGGCAAGTTTCCTTCCGCCAGCGCCGGTGATCGTGCGGTCGATCGTGGTGAGCAGGCTGCCGGAACGCTCACCGGTCATTGTCCGGGTAAGCTCCAGATTGCGGCGGGTGGCGGCATCGATGGACATGACGTCCGCCGCCGCCAATTGCAGGGGTGGTTTTATATGCGGGAATTTGCCTTTTTGCGTGAGTTCCACATAATCAACAAGCGCACCGGCGGCGGCAAGCTCTGCCCGGCTGAAGATACCAAAGGCATCCAGCGCGGCGACATCGAAAAGACTTTTAAGGCGCAATTCACCATTCTGGCTGTCAAAGCGCACGGAAGGCAGCGGTGTCAACGCCTTGTCCCAGTCCTCCAAAAAGTCACCAAAATCCGGCTCGCCAAGCCATTTGTCGGAAACCAGGATCTCGCCCGGTTGGAGGCGGGAGATTTGGGCGCCCAGATCTTCCGCCAGGGTGGAGGCCGTGAAAAACGCACCTGTCGAGATATCGAGCCAAGCCATGGCATAGTCTTTTCCGGCGCGCGCGAGCGCAAGCAGGAAGTTATGGCTGCGCGCATCGAGCAGTGCATCTTCAGTAATGGTACCCGGGGTCACAAGCCGGACCACCTCGCGGGAGACAACGGATTTATAGCCGCGCTTCTTTGCCTCCAACGGGCTTTCGGTTTGTTCCGCGACGGCAACCCGATGGCCCTTGCGGATCAATTTTTGCAAATACCCGTCCGCCGCATGAACGGGAACGCCGCACATGGGAATGTCCTCGCCCTCATGCTTGCCGCGCTTGGTGAGCGCGATATCAAGCGAGCTAGCGGCAATTTCCGCATCCCGAAAAAACAGCTCATAAAAATCCCCCATCCGGTAGAACAACAGGCTATCGGGATGGTCCTTCTTGATGGCCAGGTACTGAGCCATCATCGGAGTTGCTGATTTATTCAGTTGCGACTTGGTTTTGACTAGGGTAGGCATGGAGGAAAACTACCATAGCAGGCTATTTTGCCAACTGCTTTGTCAGATATTTTTTTACAAACAGATTGTGCACAGATTTAGGACGAGGGCGCGGGTCAATGAACGACAAACGGGATTTCAGTCAATACGAAGAAGCATTGCGATACCATGCGCAGGGAAAGCCCGGAAAACTGGAAATCGTCGCGACCAAAGCCGTCGCTACGCAATGGGATTTGTCGCTCGCGTATTCGCCCGGCGTTGCTGGTCCCTGCCTTGTCATTGCCGACGATCCGGAGCGGGTTTACGACTACACGACCAAAGGTAACCGTGTCGCGGTCGTTTCCAATGGGACGGCTGTCCTTGGTCTTGGCAATCTTGGCGCGCTGGCGTCAAAGCCGGTGATGGAAGGTAAGGCTGTCTTGTTCAAGCGGTTCGCCGATATCGATTGCTTCGATCTGGAGCTTGACAGCGAAGATGTTGACGAAATTGTCAATTGTGTCCGGCTGATGGGGCCAAGTTTCGGCGGGATCAATTTAGAGGATATCAAAGCGCCAGAGTGTTTCATTATCGAGCAGCGGCTGCGCGAGTTGATGGATATTCCCGTCTTTCACGACGACCAGCATGGCACGGCCATCATTTGCGCTGCAGGCATTATCAATGCGCTGGATCTCACCGGCCGGACGTTGAAAGATGTCAGAGTTGTCGTGAACGGCGCGGGCGCAGCAGCAATCGCCTGCCTTGAGCTGATCAAGGCGATGGGGCTTCCGCACAACAATGCCATCCTCTGCGATACCAAGGGGGTTATCTATCAGGGCCGCGAAGACGGCATGAATCAGTGGAAATCCGCCCATGCCGTCGAAACCGACAGCCGCACTCTGGAAGACGCAATGGTCGGCGCCGATATTTTTCTTGGCCTGTCCGTGAAGGGCGCCGTCAGCAAGGAGATGGTGAAATCGATGGCGGCGAAACCAATTATTTTTGCTATGGCCAATCCGGATCCGGAAATCCGGCCCGAGGATATTGCCGAGGTACGGAGCGATGCAATTGTCGCGACGGGCCGGTCGGATTACCCGAATCAGGTCAACAATGTATTGGGCTTTCCCTATATTTTCCGGGGTGCCCTTGATGTGCGCGCGACGACTATTAATGAAGAGATGAAGATTGCAGCTGCGGAAGCCCTTGCCGAACTTGCGCGTGAAGACGTGCCCGATGAAGTCGCCGCCGCCTACAAGGGTATGCGGCCGATCTATGGCCCGGAATATATCATTCCTGTTCCCTTTGATCCCCGGCTGATCAGCCATGTACCGACGGCTGTCGCCAAGGCCGCCATGGACAGCGGCGTTGCCCGACGCCCCATCATTGACGAACAAGCCTACCGCAACGAGCTCCGCGCCCGGCTCGATCCGACGGCGGGGTCCCTGCAACTCATTCTCGATGAAGTGCGCGCCGCGCCGCGCCGGGTGGTTTTCGCAGAGGGCGAAGAGGAAAAAGTTATCCGCGCTGCCGTCGAGTTTCAAAAAGCGGGATATGGCATCCCTGTACTCCTTGGCCGGGAATATGAAGTCCGGAAAATCATGGCGGAAATCGGTATTGAGGGAGCCGATACTCTTGAGATATATAACGCCAGTGAAATGGATGACCGCGAGAAATACTACCACTTTTTGTATGAACGGTTGCAACGGAGCGGATATCTCTTTCGCGATTGCGCCCGCCTGGTCAATCGGGATCGGAATATTTTCGCTGCCTGCATGGTTGCCATGGGCGATGCGGATGCCGTGCTGACGGGCGTAACACGCCGGTTCTCGGTTGCCTTCAAGGAAATCCAGAAAGTCATTGATCCCAAGCCGGGCCAGTTGGTGATCGGCGTCTCCGTCATTGTCGGTCGTGACCGCACGGTCTTTATGGCGGACACAACGGTAACGACGCTGCCGACGGCGGAGGAACTCGTCCTGATCGCCAGGGAAACGGCGGAAGTCGCCCGCCGGTTGGGGCATGAGCCGCGCGTGGCCTTGCTTTCCTATTCGAATTTCGGCAATCCCAAGCATTTCACTGCAGACAGCATCCGCGAGGCGGTCGAATTGATGGACAGGGAAGAGCTGGATTTTGAATATGATGGCGATGTGTCGGCTGACGTCGCGCTCAATCCGGAACTGATGGCGAGCTTCTATCCGTTTTGCCGGTTGTCCGGTCCCGCCAATGTGCTGGTGATGCCGGGTCTTCATTCGGCGAATATTGCCTCGAAACTGATGCCGGTCCTCGGTGAGAGCAAGGTGATCGGTCCGTTGCTGGTGGGTCTGTCGAAACCAGTGCAGATCGTGCCGATTGGCGCGACGGTCTCTGATCTTGTCAATATGGCGGCGCTCGCCGCGCATGAGGCCGGGCAGTAATTCCGGCCGACAGGCCCTCAGTCATAAAGCCTTTGCCGGAGTTTGCGATGGGCGACGGCGAAGGCGGCGACACCGAACAGGATGATGTAGCCCGTATGCAGCAGGATGGCTATCGGATCAAGCTCCGTTCCGGCGATAAGCGGCCGGATCGCAGCGACGAGATGGGTCATCGGAAATACCCAGGTCATATATTGGACAGCATCGGGAAAGCGGCTTATTTCGAAGAAAACGCCGCAGAAAACAAACATGGGCGTCACCCAGAAGGTGAAAAAATAGGCGAAAAATTCATAGCCCTTGGCATAGGACGTCGCCGCAAGTCCGGCGCAGGCAAAGCAGATAGACCCCAAAAAAACAATCGGCAAGGCGATCAGCGGGCCAAAGATATCAGGTATGCCGCCCCATAGCCATCCGACTATCAGCACACAGACCGCCGAGAAAAGCGCTTTAACCGCAGCCCAGAGCACTTCTCCCAACAGTAGTTCTGCAAGTGTGACCGGAGTTGACAGAATAGCGTCCCAGTTTTTTTGCAGGAAATAACGGGTGAAAGCGCCGATGCTTGTCTCGAAACTCGCGGCGAATGCTGCCGAATAGCCGACCATTCCGGCAACGACAAATGTCAGGTAACTTACACCGCCCATGGTATCGATGAACGCCCCCATGCCGAAACCAAAGGCGAACAGGAACAGGATCGGGTTGGCGACGTTCGATACGAGCGCAGAGCCAATAAGCTTTCTGAAGACACGATACTGACGATCATAAACCGCAAGTATATATACGGGTTCAGGCATTTGCATGAAGGTCAGTTCTCCCGCAGTTTCCGGCCGGTGAGGCGCAAAAAAACATCCTCCAGATTGGCCGGGCGATGCAGGTAGACGGCGTCCTCCGGAAGATCGGAAATGAAGTCCGCCGTCTGGTGGACAAAATAAAGGATGGAATCGCCGATATCTTCCTGATCCCATCGCTCGGCGGGTGATTTCGCAAGACACGGTTTTTGAACCTCGAAGACATAGCCTTTGACATGCCGGTCTATCAGTTCCTGTGGTGTGCCCTGATCGAGAATTCTCCCATCATCGATAATGACAATCTGGTCGCAAAGTCGCTGCGCTTCATCCATGTAATGAGTGGTGAGCAGCAATGTACGACCCTGCTTTTTCAGGGCCAGAAGCTGCTTCCAGATCAGCACCCGGGCCTGCGGATCCAGGCCGGTTGTTGGTTCGTCGAGGATCACCATTTCCGGATCGCCAATCAGGGCGCGGGCGACAATCAGCCGCCGTTTCATCCCGCCCGACAGAGCATTTACCGGCGCATATTTTTTATCCGCAAGTTGCATGAATTCAAGAAGTTTGGGAACTCTCTCGGCGATAACTGTTTTTGACAGTGCAAAATAGCGCCCGAAAGCGGCAAGGTTTTCAAGGACCGAGATATCCGGGTCAAGATTTGTTTCCTGGGGAACCAGGCCGATTTTCGCCTTGATGTTTCTCGGCATATTTTTAGCGGGCTTGCCGAATACCTCCAGAGTTCCTGCGGTAACATCGGAAAGGCCCATGATCATGCGCATGGTTGTTGACTTGCCGGCGCCGTTGGGTCCGAGCAAACCAAAGCATTGCCCGGGCGGGACAGCGAAATCAATCCCCTTTACTGCCTCGAGTTCGCCGTATTTTTTTACCAGGCCGGTGGCTTTTATGACCGCTGCCGCTTCCATGATTCACTTTCCATGAGTTCGCGACCCCGAATGAGGCCCGTCTTATCCGCTTTGTCAGGCTCGAAAAGGAGGTTATGAATATTGGAAAGAAAGTGCAACCCCGACTTGATTAAAGGCGCGACCTTTCGAATTCAGCTATGCGTCCAGTTATCCGGGTCGTCGGAATTTTCGGGAGAGAGGCCGAGGATGTCCCCCTCCGTATTGATGCCTAGGCCAAGAACCGTGCGGTTTGCATAGCAAAAATAAGCGACGACCTGGTTGATCTCGAGAATTTCGCCGTCTTCGAAGCCAGATTGACGAAGCTCATCAATCATGCTCATGGCAATCTGGCTGGGTCGTGTAGTCAACAGATTGGCATAAAGCATCATGGCAAGATCTACCCCTGCAAGGACTCTCTCCGGTTCCCCGGCTTCGAGTGCGCTGCGCAGCCTGTTCGCGTCTTCATCATCTTTTAGCAGCCGTTTCAACCCTTCAAAATGATGCTCGACGCAATAACTGCAGCCATTGAGCAGGCTCACATAGACGCCGATGGCTTCGAGTTTCCACTTCGGCAGAGCATTGGCCGTACTATGCAATACGTGCTTGTAAAGGCTCATATGTCCCTCCATGGTATGGGGCCGGAGTGAATGCGCCATCATGATATTGTCAACGGTCCCGTCAGGCCCTTTGATCCGTTCGTACAAACTCCTGAGGCGTCCATCGGCTTCTTCAACGGGGATGGTCTTGATCCAGGTCATTTTATCCACCTTGCTTTCCAATACCGGAGGGGGGTTATCACAAAAAGTGGCGGTGTAACGGCGGGACGGCGCAAGGTTATAACGCCTGCCAGACTTTTTCGTGCATTTATCCGGATTTGCTTTTGTACTCCCGAAATATCCGGCTTATATTCGCAGAAAGAGGCTTAACGAAGAATTAAGACAAGCATTCCGCACTTTTGGAGGAATTGGCATGGCTGGCAATCATAAACATAGTGACCCTTTGCCGGAAACCGTTCTCAGGGTCAAAAGCCTTGAATCCCTGTTGATTGAGAAGGGATTGGTGGAGGCGGCGGCGCTGGATGCACTTATTGATCGTTACGAAAATAAGGTCGGTCCGAAAAAC
This sequence comes from Sneathiella sp., assembly GCA_021741195.1. Taxonomy (GTDB): domain Bacteria; phylum Pseudomonadota; class Alphaproteobacteria; order Sneathiellales; family Sneathiellaceae; genus Sneathiella. The sequence continues at coordinate 13,241 of JAIOYL010000068.1, forward strand.
GGGGCGAAAGTCGTCGCTCGGGCCTGGGTGGACGAAGAATTCAAAGAGCGCCTGCTGAAGGATGGCTCCGCCGCCATCGCCGAATTTGGTTTTTCCGGCGCGCAAGGTGAGGAGCTCATCGCCGTCGAAAATACGGACAAGATCCATAACGTCGTCGTCTGCACACTATGTTCCTGCTACCCATGGCCGGTCCTTGGCCTGCCGCCGGTCTGGTATAAATCCGCACCTTACCGGTCTCGCGTCGTGCGCGAACCTCGTAAAGTGCTGGAGGAGTTTGGAACGAAGCTCCCGGCAGGTACGGAAGTCCGGGTCTGGGACAGCACGGCGGAAACCCGCTATCTGGTTGTTCCAAAGCGCCCCGAGGGAACGGAAGGCCTTTCTGAAGACGAACTCACCCAACTGGTCAGCCGTGACAGCATGATCGGGGTGAGTGAGGCGCTTGGGCCCACAGCCACGAAAGGAGGCTGACATGGATGGCGTGCATGATATGGGCGGGATGCATGGTATGGGACCTGTCGTCGCGGAAGAGAATGAGCCGGTCTTTCATGGCGACTGGGAGAAACGGATGTTCGCCATGAATAACGCGATCTCGGCGCTTGGGGTACGCAATATTGACGAATCCCGTTATGCGCGGGAGCGTATGAACCCGGCGAAATACCTTGGCAGCAGCTATTATGAAATTTGGCTCGACGGACTCATCCGGATACTGTCGGAAAAGGACCTGATCTCGGAGGAAGAGCTTTTGGGCGCCGTGGCGCCACGGCCGGTTTCGACGCCGAAGCCTGCGTTAAAGGCGGAAGATGTCGATCCGGTCATGAGTAAGGGCGGCAGCTATACCGCCGATACCGGCAAGGCTGCGAGCTTCAGGGTTGGCGACAGGGTTCGGGCGAGGAATATTCATCCCTCAGACCATACACGCCTGCCGCGCTACACGCGCGGTCATGAAGGGATTGTCATCGCGGACTATGGCATCCATGTTTTCCCTGATGCGAGTGCGCTGGGAAAAAGCGCGCCGCAGCATCTTTACAACGTCAAATTCGCCTCCACCGAACTGTGGGGACCAGACGGTACCGAAGGCGATTACGTCTATATTGATCTTTGGGACGATTATCTGGAGGCATTGCCGCATGCAACTTGATCAGGCGCTGGAAATTGTCGACATCCCGCGCGATGACGAGGGGCCGGTATTTGAAGAGCCCTGGCAGGCGCAGGCTTTCGCGATAACGGTCAAGCTTAATGAGGCCGGGCAATTTACCTGGAGCGAATGGGCGGATATTTTCGGCTCGGAAATTGCGGCGGCGACACAACGAGGCGACGGCGTTGGCAATGAGGCCTATTACCTCTGCTGGCTTGCTGCCCTTGAAAAAATAGTGGGTCAGAAAAGTCTGTTGACAGTCGAGCAACTCCTCGCGCGGAAAGAGGAATGGCGGCATGCGGCCGCCCATACCGAACATGGACAGCCGATAAAGCTGTCCTGATTGCGGAAATAAATTTGCGATTCCGTGGATAACCGCTTATGTCTGCCCCAAACAATCAAATGAAGAACTGGAAAACCTGTGTCCGAAAATATGTCTTATCCACAGCCCGATCCTGAAACCAAAGCCAAGCTCGAAAAAGCTGCTGAAATTATTACGGGCTATATGGACAAGGCGCTGCAGGATTGCCTGTCCGCCGGTCTGGAGCGCGAGCATTTCACTGCCGGCGTCATCGCCACCATGATGCAGGCCGTTGAAACCAGCCTTGGCGGCAATGCGGCAAGCGCGTTACAGGAAATGGCGGAGATGGCCCTGGAACGTGACGACCAACCACCGGTTCAGTAAGGCTGTTTCCTCAGTCCGGTGTATGGATGGGCAGATCCAAAAGCGCACGGCGGCGTAGCCACTGGCTTGGCCGGTAGCGGTCCTCGCCGGTGATTTTTTGAAGCTCTTCCAGAATTTTCAGGCAATTGCGGCTGCCCATATTCTCCGCGAGTTCCACTGAACCGAGGGGGTAATTCAGCCCAAGCTTCATGCCCTTGTCGATATCTTCGGGCGTCGCGATGCCGATTTGCGCCATTTCACAGCCGAGATTGGCGATCATGGCGCGGATGCGCTGGGCGACGAAGCCGGGGTTGTCCTTGATGCGGGTAACGCCGCCGGAAATTGCCTTCAGCATGGCCATGACAGAAAGAACAATTTCCCCATTGGCACCGGGCGCCGCCATGACGGTCGCGCGGCTGAAGACGCCCGTATGAGTGTCGATGGCGACAAGACGTTTGGAATCCAGTCCGAGACGGACGGCCAGCGCCGTGCAATCTTCCCCGATTGGGTCGGCAAGGATCGGCGAGACGCCGTCGTCTGCGGCAAGAACGTTCACGCCGAGGTCACGCAACAAACCGTCGAGGGCGCCAGAGGGCTCCGCCAGCACAACACGCCGGGCCGGCGCTGCCGCTATGGTTTCGTCAATTTTGGGACGGATGATTGATCCATCCTCCGCGTAGGCATAAAAACCGGCCTTGGTTTTACGGCCAAGACGTCCGGCTTCCATCATGCTTTCATGCAGCGGGAAGGTTGAGAGACGCTTGTCCTGGAAATAGCCGTTGTAGATAATCAGGCTGACGGGAAAATTGACGTCGATGCCGGTAAGGTCGAGAAGCTCGAACGGTCCCATGCGAAAGCCGCAGGCGTCGCGCATGATCGCGTCGACCTGAAACGGCGTCGCGACGCCTTCGGAGACAATGAGGAGGGCTTCCGTTGAATAGGCGCGGCCGCCGAGATTGACGAGGAAGCCCGGGGCATCCTTGACAACGACGGGGACACGTCCCATGCGCTTGCCGATGACCTGAAGCGCCGCTGTCACCTCCGCGCTCGTGTCGGTGCCGTTGATCACTTCCACCAGTTTCATCAGCGGAACGGGATTGAAGAAATGCAGGCCCGCAATGCGGTCGCGATGCGTGCAGGCCGACGCGATTGAGGAGATACGGATGCTGGAGGTGTTTGACGCGATAATCGTGTCGGCGCGGACAACCGCTTCAAGCTGCTGGAAAACCTTTTGCTTGATGGTAATATTTTCGACGATGGCTTCAACCACCAGATCGCAATCGGCGAGATCCTCAACACTCTTTGCGACGCGAATACGGCCAATTGCGGCTTCTCCCTCGTTCTTTTCCATGCGGCCCTTGTCGACCGAACGGGAGATCATAGAGGTAATGAACTCCTTCGCCGCGCCGGCGGCCCCTTCCGCCGTATCGAAAATACGAACAGTCATCCCGCCGGTGACAGAAACCTGGGCAATTCCGCGGCCCATGGCGCCTGCGCCAACGATGCCAATTTTCAAATCCTGCTTTTGCGGGTCAATGCTCATTTTCAGTTCCGTTTCTTGTTATTGATGAAAAAGCTTTCCGTCTTATACCCTGCAGGCGAAATTTGTGAAGTCCTACCTTGATGCAACGCGGCAAAATCCTTACATAAATGCTGAATAGTGCCAGATCGGGCTATTTAAACGGCGCTGGGACAGGCCGGACAGAAGACAACTCGCTCGCTGGAGGAGATCGTTAATGCCACGCGTTACCTCATTTAACAACCCGCTGATGCTGGGTTTTGACCATTTCGAGGAGATGCTTGAACAGCTCTCGAAATCAGGTAATGAAGG
>JAIOYL010000069.1 GCA_021741195.1 Sneathiella sp.
ACCGAACTTGATGTTGTTGAAGGCATGCAGTTCGACCGCGGATATCTCTCTCCTTACTTCGTGACAAATGCAGAAAAAATGGTTGCTGATCTGGACAACCCCTACATCCTGCTTCACGAAAAGAAGCTGACTAACCTGCAGCCGATGTTGCCGCTTCTCGAAGCTGTTGTTCAGGCAGGCAAGCCGCTCCTGATCATTGCTGAAGATATCGAAGGTGAAGCTCTTGCAACTTTGGTTGTCAACAAGCTCCGCGGTGGTCTGAAGATCGCCGCTGTCAAGGCGCCTGGCTTCGGCGACCGCCGCAAGGCCATGCTCGAAGACATTGCGATCCTGACGGGTGGCCAGGTTATTTCCGAGGAAATCGGGATCAAGCTTGAAAATGTCGGTCTTGACATGCTGGGAACAGCGAAAACTGTTTCAATCACCAAGGAAGAAACGACCATCATCGACGGTGCCGGCGAGAAAGCCGATATCGAAGGCCGTTGCAACCAGATCCGGGCTCAGGCTGAAGAAACCACTTCTGACTACGATCGCGAAAAACTCCAGGAACGTCTTGCCAAGCTTGCAGGCGGTGTTGCCGTGATCAAGGTTGGCGGTGCAACGGAAACTGAAGTGAAGGAACGCAAAGATCGCGTTGACGACGCTTTGCATGCGACCCGGGCCGCTGTTGAAGAAGGTATTGTTGCCGGTGGTGGCGTTGCGCTTCTTTATGCGTCGCGCGCTCTTGAGGGCCTCAAAGGCGATAATGAAGACCAGAATGTTGGTATCAAGATCGTCCGCCGGGCCCTGCAGGCACCTTGCCGCCAGATCGCAGAAAACGCGGGCTCTGACGGTGCGGTTGTTGTTGGCAAGCTCCTAGAGCAGGACAGCATTACATTCGGCTTCAATGCCCAGACCGGCAAATATACCGATCTGCCGGCTGATGGTGTCATTGATCCAGCGAAAGTTGTGCGTGCGGCTCTTGAAGACGCAGCTTCTATCGCCAGCCTCCTGATCACGACGGAAGCTATGATCGCGGACGCACCTGCTAAAGATAGCGGCGCTCCTGCTATGCCCGATATGGGTGGCATGGGTGGCATGGGTGGTATGGGCTTCTAAACCCAACCCTTCATCGTTACGAAATTGGGCCGCTCGTCAGAGCGGCCCTTTTTCATGCGATTACGTTTTGATCATTCGTCAGATCTTTTCAAATATCTGCAGGAAATTATTGGCCGGCATGGAAAGAGCGCTTCGGTGCTGCAGACCCTGTTTGGCCCCTTCTGTGGCGACATCCTCAAGATCACGGATCGCAAATGCCAGATCCATAGATTTCAGGCGGAATTCAAACTCTGAATTGCTGGGCGCGGTATGGTTCCCCTCTAATTTAAAGGGGCCATACAGAAATAGCTTTCCGCCCGGCGGTAAGATACGACCCGCCCCCGACAGCAATCCCTTGCACACATACCAGGGAGAGATATGGATCATATTCGCATTGAAAATGGCGTTGATGGGACCGCCAGCGTAATCAGCAGCCTCGACCGGCCAGCTTTCATCGGCAGCATCCAGCTGCAATGGCGGCAGCAGATTTTCTGCCGGGCAATGTCTGATCCAGTCTGTGACACTTTTAAGCTGGTCGTTGTCGACGTTGCTGGGCTGCCATTTGAGGGGCGCGATATTTGGTGCGAAAAAAACGGCATGTTCTCCTGTTCCGCTGGCAATCTCCAGAACCGTTCCTGAGGTCGGCAAGTGACTGCGCAATGCTGCCAGTATAGGTTCGCGATTGCGCGCCGTTGCTGGTGCATATTGCCGCCGGTCGGTCATTCAGGCTTTTCTCGGTCCGGCTTGGGATGCTTTTTCGGCGGGCGGAAGCCTTCCTTGAAAAAGGCGGCGCGCTGATCATCGGGCAGGGCCTTGGCCATTTCAAGAAGGGACGCTTGGAGTAGATTCTCGATCTGCATCTGCGTAGCGACCATATTTGAGTAAGTTTCGTTAACTGCTGTTAAATCGAGTGTCGGCGCGCCAAAAAGATCGGCAAGTTTTTGCCTTGCCTGGCCAAATTCGCGGAAATAGGGCCGGATAACGTCACGTTGCGCCTTCCAGATTTTCTGAAGCTTCTCCTTTTGTGTCTCGTCGAGAACGGCGACGGCGGCGCGTCGGTCAAAATGATATCCGCCATGCCGCTGCTTTTCCCAACCGCGGTCGATCCATTGGGCCGTCACGAAGCCACCAATAATGACATTCACCGCCAGCGAAATGATCAGCGCAATAGACAGGATTTTGGGTCTAGAGATTGTCATTATTGATCTCCAAATCATACATTGTCCCGCCGCTGAAAGCCGCTTCGTCCAGCGAGAGATCATCACTATAGTCGAGGATATTCGGGCTGGCGAGGCCCAGCAGAACCCCAATGCACGCAGCCATCAGCAGCCCTGAAGCCGGTTGCCAGATCGACCCAAAAGGCCACAGGATTTTAAGGATTGATCCCCGGTTCGCGTCTTCAGCTCCCTCCAAAATCCTGGACAGAAGGGCAGACGGTGCTGTTATCGGGCGGGCGTCACTTTGCAGAAGCTGATCGAATTTTTCTTCTTGCCGGAGCAGGCTGCGGGCAACGTCGGATGAGGAGAGCAATTTACGCATAAGCGGGAGGTCGGCGGCAGGCCAGGCGTCTTCACGCGCACCATAGGTTTCTACAACCGCTTTAAACCGATTAAGCTCTGCAGATAGATTTTCCTTCATCACAACTCTCCATCCATTATCCTACGGGCGGGCAATAACAGTTCTTTCAGTTTCCGCCGCCCCCTCGCGAGCAGGGATTCCAGGGCGTCTACAGATATTTCCATTATAGCCGCAGCCTCCATATTTCCACATTCTTCAAAATGCACCAATGAAATGGCAATACGCTGCCGTGCGGGAAGTTGTTGCAATGCTTCGGTGACTTTGTCACCGAGTTGTTGCTGTTCCTTCAACTCCAGCACTCCCGGCGTCGGGTCTTCGAGGTCCGGGACTTCATCGTTACTATATCGGTTTTGCTTGCGCAAATGATCGATACATAGATTGTGAGTGACACGGTGGAGCCAGGTTTTTATCTGAGCTTTGGCCTGCCAGGCAGGCGCCTGCCGCCAGAGCTTGACAAAGGCTTCCTGAGCCATATCTTCGGCAAGAGCGGTCTCCCCCAGAATGCGCACTGCCAACCGGTAAGAGCCGTCCAGGTACAGATCGGCTATCTTCCGGCTCGCAGATGCGTCCCCGTTGGCGACCTTTTGCATAAGCGCAGCATCTTTTTCAATCTCGCTCAGGTTAAGCATCATCACCTAACGTTCCGGTGGGACAGCAATCCATCGTCCATCACAACTATATATGAAACGGGCGATGAAGCTAAATCCGTCGCAAAAAATGGTTTTTTCAGGATGGTGAGAGTGAATTGGCAGATCAGTCGCTATGCTGACGCTTTTTCAGTCTCTGCGTCCTCTTTTTTGCTATTGCTTTCCATTCCTGCCAGCAGGCTTTGCTGTTCGCCGGCAATCTGTTTAAAGCTGCCGCCAATTTCTCCGCCTGGCTCAATTTCAATTTCCCCGTAAGAGATAGTGCCGGTAACGCAGCCCGTCTTGCGGATAACAAGGCGCTTGCGGGCTTTCATTGTGCCGTCAAACTGCCCGGAAATGTCCGCAGTATCAATATCGACCGTTCCGTTGAAAACGCCGCTTTTGCTGATCTCGATTTCCTTGCTTGTCATCGAGGCCTCGACTTTTCCTTCGACAATAAGCCGGTCACAAGAGGTAATTTCACCCTTCAGATGGATATCGGCGCCCACATGCAGTTTGCTGCCTTCCTTCTTTTCATCAACACCAAGGCCGTAAGGCGCGGGTTTTGGGCGCAATGAGTTGTCGATGCTGTAATTTCTCGTACCGCCGGTTGTTGTCATGGGTTTTACCTTGCTTTCAATTTTCTGCTCTGATGGAGAAGTTGGTTCTTTGGTAATTTCAGGTGTGTCGCTCAATTTCGGTTTCTTTTGAAACATATTTTTCCCCTACAATGCGTATGTTTGATAATGGCCGGATTTGGCCATAGAATAATGGCTGGCATGCGATGGCATTTTGTCAAAAATGTGGCAATGCCGGAGGATCTGGCCACCGGTGAGTATATAACGATGGCCGAAGCTTCGCTATGAGTTTGTCTTGATAATCACATGGAAAAGATATGAAAGTTCGAAAAATCGCAGGCTTGGCTGGGTTGCTGGCTCTCTTGGTTATTTATTGCCTGATTTGTCTTTATATCGCCGTTCAGTTTTTGCCCGAGAGCAAGTTGGCGGAGCTAATCTTCTATCCTTTCGCCGGCGTCATCTGGATATTTCCGGCAATGAAAATCGTCAAATGGATGCAGTCGCCGCAGGAATAATAATATCTGCATAAAAAAAGCCGGATCGAGAGGGGGGATCGATCCGGCTTTATATTGCCTTTCTATGGGAGAGGGGGACTTTCCCAAGGATCAGCAAAGGTTTCATAGCGTCTGTACTAAGCTATACACCCTATTTGGTGCGTTTTTTATTAATTTCCAGTGATCAATGTCACTCTTTTTTTATCGCTTCGGATCAATGACTAGAAAATGCTTTCTGAAAAGCTGGAAAATCGCGCAATTTCATGGCTATAGGTTTGACCTGCAATCCATCTTATACCGATTTGGTACCAGTAAAATATGACCGTATTACGGCAGTTGTGGCACCAGGATTATGTCATTTCTTGTTGCCAAGACGTTCCGTTGCAAGGATAAGGCGGGAGATATCATCCGGCTCCGATAGTCTGTGATCACCGTTCTTGATCAGGCAAACGGTAACATCTTCCGTAATCAGCGCTTCCTGAATATCGATTGCTGTTTTCCATGGAACGCTGTCATCCTTCATGCCCTGCAAGAGATGGACAGGGCAGGTGACGTTGATAACCCCATTCAGAAGAAAATTACGGGGACCATCGTCAATCAGCTTCCGGGTGATGACATAGGGCTCGTCTGAATATTCGGACGGCTGTTCCCAGAATCCATTTATCTTTATTGCCTGCTTGCCTTCTTCCGGCATGTCATCCCACATGCGGGCCGTGAAATCCGGCGCAGCGGCAATGCCGATAAAGCCGGCAACCCGTTCGGGACGGAGCAACGCCATGCGCAGCCCGATCCACCCCCCCATGGAGGAGCCGACGATAATTTGCGGCCCAGCCGTGCAATTGTCCAGAATGGCAAGGGCGTCATCAGTCCAACGACTTATGGTGCCATCCTGAAAATGACCCGTCGATTGCCCATGTCCCAGATAATCAAATCGTGTATAACTTCGGTTCAGTCCTCTCATTCCCTTTTCAAGGGCAATCGCCTTGGTTCCCTTCATATCGGACATAAAGCCGGAACAGAAAAGAACACCTGGCGAAAAGCCTGCCGTATGGTGATATGCTAGGGATTGACCATCGGGCCGGAGCAGCATACTTGGTGGGTTTGGTGCAGTCATTTTTGAGCAACAGAAATAGTTAATGAATAATATCGATCAAGAGCATAGCACTCCTTCGCCCGACGGTGAAAGCCATCTTCCGACTGTTTTGCAAATCCTGCCGAGTTTGAATGGCGGCGGTGTTGAGCGGGGGACCATCGAGATGGCCTCTGCGCTCAAAGAAAAAGGCTGGGCCGCTATTGTGGTTTCCTTAGGCGGCATCATGGAATATGAGCTGAAACGGATCGGCGTCCGACATATTACACTACCGGTAGCGTCAAAGAATCCCTGGGTCATGCAGCGAAATATCGGCCGCCTTGCTGATATTATCAGGGAGTTTGATGTTGATATTATTCATGCGAGAAGCCGCGCTCCGGCCTGGAGCGCCTATCTCGCCGCCAAGCGGACGGGCAAACATTTTGTGACGACTTTTCACGCGGCCTATAACCGCGGCGGATTTTGCAAGAACTACTACAATTCGATAATGACGAAAGGCGAGAAGGTTATCGCCATTTCCGATTTTATTGCGGCCCATATCAAGGAAAGTTACGAAATTGAACCGGAAAAGATTGTCACGATACCGCGAGGCGTTGATTGCAGAAAATTCAATCCGGCGGCTATTCATGCCGAGCGGATCATCAAGATGTCACGGGACTGGCATCTGCCGGACGGCGTGCCCGTGATCATGCTGCCTGGACGGCTGACGCGCCTGAAAGGCCAAATAACCTTCATCGAAGCTTTGGCCAAACTTGAGAACCGGAATTTTCTGGCGCTGATGGTGGGAAGCACGGAGGGGCGAGAAGCCTACTGCGCGGAACTCAACGATCTGGTCAAGGCGCGAAATCTGGAAGGCAAGGTTCAGATCAAGGGGCATTGCGATGATATGGCAGTAGCATTAATGCTGTCAGATGTCGTCGTGTCGGCGACGACTGTTCCGGAGGGTTTCGGTCGCATCGCGGTCGAAGCGCAGGCCATGGGTCGACCGGTCATAGCCACGGCTCATGGCGGCTCCATGGAAACAATTATCGACGGCGAGACTGGATGGCTGGTCCCGGTGGGAGATGTTGCCGCCATGTCGGCGGCATTGGCCGCGGCAATCGATTTATCCTCTGAAGCCCGCGAGGCCGTTGCCCTTCAGGCGCGACAGCATGTCATGAAGAAATTCGCGATTGAGAAAATGTGCCGATCAACCATAGCGCTTTACGAGGATATTCTGGCAGTAGAGTGACTCGGTTTTGTGTGTAAATTAGCCGGAATGCCGTCTATCGCTTGACATGCCCGGTTAGATTTCTAAAGTCGCACGCATGAACGCGGATCCAGGACAGGGTGTTGTTCGGGACCCGTCATGGAACGGATGGTATTCAATGGAAAACGGAAAAATCAACATCAAGCTTCCCGATGGAAGTCTGCGCGCCTTTGAGAAACCGATCTCGGGCGAAGATTTGGCGCTGGATATCGGCCCGGGTCTCGCGAAGGCGGCGCTCGCCTTGCGGATTAATGGCGAAATGAAGGATCTCAGGACAATTCTTGAGGAAGATACATCCGTTGAAATTGTTACGGCCCGTGAAGAAGATGATGAAGTCCTGGAACTTTTGCGCCATGACGCCGCCCATGTGCTGGCGGAGGCGGTGAAGGAACTGTATCCGGAAACCCAGGTCACCATAGGCCCGGCCATCGCCGACGGCTTTTACTATGATTTCGCGCCTGTTGAACCGTTCACTCCTGAGGATCTCGAAAAGATCGAGAAGCGGATGCATGAGATTGTCGATCGGGACGAGCAAATCCTCCGTGAGGAATGGCAGCGGGACAAGGCGGTCGAGTTTTTTAAAAACATCGGTGAGAAGTACAAAGCGCAGATAATTGCTGACATTCCCGCGGATCAGCCGATCGGGATATACCGGCAGGGCGACTTTCAGGATCTCTGCCGGGGACCGCATCTACCCTCGACCAAGAAGCTCGGCCATGCATTCAAGCTGATGAAGCTCGCGGGCGCCTACTGGCGCGGCGATTCCAAAAATGAAATGCTGCAACGGGTATATGGCACCGCCTGGCGGAGTGAGAAGGAGCTGAAGGCCTACCTCAACCGGCTTGAAGAAGCGGAACGGCGCGATCATCGCAAGCTGGGTAAGGAAATGGACCTCTTTCATCTGCAGGAAGAGGCGGTCGGCATGGTATTCTGGCACGAAAAGGGCTGGACCCTTTACCGTACCCTTGAGCGGTATCTCCGCCACAAGCTGGAGATTGCCGATTACAAGGAAGTGAAAACCCCGCAGCTGGTGGATCGCAAGCTCTGGGAGGCCTCGGGCCACTGGGAGAAATTTGGCGAGCATATGTATACCACCGAATCGGAAGAACGGACTTTTGCTCTCAAGCCGATGAACTGCCCTTGCCATGTCCAGATTTTCAATCAGGGCATCACCAGCTACCGGGATCTCCCTTACCGGATGGCGGAGTTCGGCTCCTGTCATCGCTATGAGCCTTCCGGCGCCCTGCATGGGATCATGCGGGTCCGTGGCTTTACCCAGGACGATGCGCATATCTTCTGTACTGAAGAACAGATCATGTCGGAAACCGAGATTTTCTGTGCGCTTCTGCTCGATGTCTACAAGGATTTTGGGTTCACCGATGTTAAGGTCAAGTTCTCGGATCGCCCGCCCGTGCGCGCGGGTGAAGACGCCATTTGGGACAAGGCGGAAGGTGCTCTACGTGAGGCGATTGAGGCGACGAATATCCCCTACACGATGAACCCGGGCGAAGGTGCTTTTTATGGTCCGAAACTCGAGTTTGTGTTGACCGACGCCATTGGCCGGGACTGGCAATGCGGGACATTGCAGGTAGATTTCGTGCTGCCGGAGCGGCTTAATGCCAACTACATCGGTGAAGATGGGGCAAAGCATCGGCCCGTTATGCTTCACCGGGCGATTTTTGGCTCGATGGAGCGATTCATTGGTATCCTGATCGAGGAATACGCCGGTCGCTTCCCGCTCTGGCTCGCGCCGGAGCAGGTCGTTGTTGCCACCATCACCGATGAGGCAGATAACTATGCGCGTGAAGTGCTCTCGGTGCTGAAGGCCAATGGATTGCGGGCCAGCCTTGATCTTCGGAACGAAAAAATCAACTACAAAGTCCGCGAACATAGCCTAGCCAAGGTTCCGGCGATGTTTGTTGTCGGGAAGCGTGAGGCGGAGGAGCGGACAATTTCTGTGCGGCGATTGGGCGAGAAGCATCAGAAAGTTTTGGCGCTGGATGACGCTATGGCAGATCTACTCGAGGAAGCGAAGGTGCCGGGACAATAATTTGCGCCCGGCGCCAAAAGAACCTGTGGCAATAAATCGTTAAAAAATATAGAATATATTCCTTAATCCCCTCGTTTGAGAGGATAAAGACGGATTAATCATTAAAGGAGAAAGTAAATAGCTCGTCCACAAAGAAATACGGTCCCGACTAAAGACGGACCGCGTACGAATGAAGATATCAACGTTGCCAACGTTCGATTAATCAATGATGAAGGCGAAAATATCGGCCTGATACGAATCGAGGCTGCGTTCGGATTGGCGGATGAAGCCGGACTGGATCTGGTAGAAGTCTCTCCCGGCGACACGCCTGTCTGCAAATTGATGGATTTTGGCCGCGCCAGGTTCGAAGCCCAGAAAAAGGCGTCCAAGGCCCGCAAGAAGCAGAAAACCTTTGAAATCAAGGAAATCAAGATGCGGCCGAACATTGACCAGCATGACTATGAGGTCAAAATGCGCGCAGTGAATAAATTTCTGAACACCGGGGACAAGGTAAAGGTAACCATGCGGTTTCGTGGCCGTGAAATGGCCCATCAGGAACTCGGCATGAAACTCCTGCACAAGGTTCGCGATGAAACAGAAGAAATTGCCAAAGTCGAGCAGCATCCGAAAATGGAAGGCCGTCAGATGACGATGGTTATCGCGCCGACGAAATAAGACAGAGTATTTTCGTAAGTTTAAAGCCTGCATTTGTCCCAAGGGCAATGCAGGCTTTTTAGTATTCAGGCGGATCGTCTCGGGGAGGTTAGCAGCCGTCCTGTGGTTTTTTCCGTCGCGTCAGGGAAACGAAGGAAAACGGCGCGGCAGTATTCGCCGCATCGACGGTAATTTCGGCGGCGTCGACGAAGGAATAATCCCCGGTCGAATTAAATCGCCAAAGATTGGGCGCGACGGCGCCACCGAACCCTTTGTCCAGGCAATAGAGATGGGTGTCACCGTGCATTAGCAATACCGGTTTTTTGAAATTGGCGGCGAGCAAAGACAATACCTGTTTGACAGTTGCAAATCCATCGCATTTTTGTCGTAGATCGATAGTGCAGGGCACGGAATAGTGAAACTGAGTGACATCTGCCTGGGTTGCAATAATGACGGCTGACGCTCCCAGTTTTTCAGCTTCGGCGAATGCGGCCTCCAGCCAGAGAATATTCGCCCGGTCCCGCGCATCGGTGAGGGTAAGTGCCAGATCGACGTCGTCGAGCAGGATCTCGTCACGGCCATTGTTTGTCGACACCATATGAATCGTGGCGAACACAACATTCTCATAGACCCAGCGCATGTTTTCAGGAAAAAGCGATTGCCGGGCGTAAAACCAGGTGACTGGTAACTCCATTGGGGCGCCGTAGAACAGGCGCCTGAGCAGATCAAGACGATCAAGTTCGGAAAACCGCTGGCGTATCTCGGCGCGATCGCAATCGGTCCAGTCGTTATCGCCGGGGGTATAAAAAACCCGGCCCGGATGCAGAGCCATGATCCTGTTGCGGCTCTCTGTCATCAAGGCCGCGGTGCAGGGAAGCCCGCCATTCTTGAAATCGCCCATATAAATAACAAACGGAAGCTTGCTGCGCGTGACTGCGGGAGCGACAAGTTGTTCCAATGTGTAGTTTTCACGGGCCGTGTAGGGCACATCAGAAATGGCTAAGAAGGAGAAGGCATCGCTTGCCTGGGCGGTGCGGCCATACAAGAAAACTGCCGCCAGAATGAGCAAGGCGATGGCGGGTAGTTGTACGGGTCGGTGAAGGCGAAATACGGTGCTTGTCATGTCATCCGGTTCCTGTCGAAATCTGGTTGCGTGGCGGCTTAATGAAAAAGGCACCGCGTCTTTATGACGACGGGGATTGACTATTGTGAAACCCCTCTAAAAAAGCTGTTCAGGGGGCTTGTATTTGTCATGAACGAACTGTATAACGCTCGCTTCGCTGAGCATTCCGGCCAATCGGGGCTGCCGAGTCTGCTCTATCGCTTCAACGTTCAATTTAAGGAAGCCATAAAATGCCCAAGCTAAAGACCAAGAGTGGCGTGAAAAAGCGTTTCTCTCTCACCGCATCGGGTAAGGTCCGCGCAAACCAGGCTGGAAAACAGCATGGCATGATCAAGCGGACGAACAAACAGATCAGGAATCTGCGTGGAACGACTGTTCTTGCGGATCAGGATGCCCGGATCGTCAAAAAATTTATGCCTTACGGCTAAGGAGAGAGACCCATGGCACGTGTCAAACGCGGCGTTACGACGCACGCCCGCCACAGAAAAGTTATCAAGGCAGCCAAAGGTTATTATGGCCGCCGCAAGAACACATTCCGCGTAGCAGTACAGGCTGTTGAAAAAGCCGGCCAGTATGCTTATCGCGATCGCCGGGTCAAGAAGCGGAATTTTCGCGGTCTTTGGATCCAGCGTATCAACGCGGCCACGCGCGAGCTTGGCATGACCTACGGGAACTTTATGCACGGCCTCAAGCTGGCCGGCATTGAAGTAGACCGTAAGGTGCTTGCTGATATTGCCGTTCGTGAGCCTGAGGCCTTCAAGGCATTGGTTGACGCTGCTACGCAGGCCGCCGCCAAAGCCTGATAATCCGGGCCCTCGAAAATCTGGACTTTTTCGTAGACCACTTTATTAAAAGGGGGCCCTAACAGTGGCCTCCTTTTTATTTGCGAGATGTGATGCAGGATATTGAAAAGCTTGAAACGGAATTGCTGGCGACCATCAGCGATGTAACCGATTTGGAGGCGTTGGAATCTTTGCGGATTTCAGCGCTTGGCAAAAAAGGCAGCGTCAGCCTTATGATGCGCGGTCTCGGTCAGATGGACCCGTCCAAACGCCAGTCGATCGCCCCGAAACTGAACAGATTGAAAAATACGGTCACCGAAGCAATTGAGCGGGCAAAGGCAACGCTGCATGCCGCCGCCCTCGATGCCAAAATGGCGGCGGAGCGAATTGACATTACATTGCCGGTTCGCCCGGAAGCCATGGGCCGCATCCACCCCATCAGTCAGGTAATGGACGAAATTACGGAAATCTTCGCGGATATGGGCTTTGATATCGCGGAAGGTCCGGATATCGACGATGATTTTCATAACTTCACGGCGCTCAATATTCCACCGGAGCATCCCGCGCGGCAGATGCATGATACTTTCTACCTTCCGGAGAAGGCGGACGGCTCCCGCCAACTGTTGCGGACGCATACCTCGACGGTCCAGATCCGTACCATGCAGTCCAAAAAGCCGCCGCACCGTATTATCGTGCCGGGCCGGACATTCCGCTGCGATTCAGATCAGACCCACACGCCCATGTTCCACCAGATCGAGGGCCTGGTCATCGACAAGACCAGTCATATGGGCCATCTGAAGGGCGTGCTCGCCGAGTTCTGCAAAGCCTTTTTTGAGCTCGATGAAGTCACAATGCGCTTTCGGCCTTCCTATTTTCCGTTCACGGAACCGTCGGCGGAAATGGATATCAAATGCACCTTCGCCGGCGATCATATCAAGGTTGGCGAGGGTGACGACTGGCTGGAAATTCTGGGCTGCGGCATGGTCAATCCGCGGGTGCTGGCCCATTGTGGCCTTGATCCGTCAGAATACCAGGGTTTTGCCTGGGGCATGGGCATCGACCGCATCGCCATGCTTAAATACGGTATTCCTGATTTGCGCGCCTTTTTCGATGCGGATTTACGCTGGCTCAAACATTACGGTTTTGTTCCCTTGGATGTCCCGACGCTCGGGGGAGGGTTGTCAAGATGAAATTCACGATATCCTGGCTGAAAGAACATCTCGACTATGACGCGTCTCTGGACGAGCTGTCGGATAGACTTACGTCGCTTGGACTGGAGGTTGAGGGCATCCTTGATCATTCCAAGAAACTGGATGCCTTTCGCGTCGCCCATGTGATCGAGGCAGTGCCGCATCCGGATGCCGATCGCCTGCGCGTTTGCAAGGTTGATACGGGGACGGAAATCGTTCAGGTCGTCTGCGGCGCGCCGAATGCGCGGACCGGAATGAAGGGCGTCTTCGCGCCGTCTGGCGCCTATGTACCGGGCACAGATTTGCTCCTGAAGCCGTCCAAAATACGCGGTGTTGAAAGCAACGGGATGCTGGTCTCTGAACGCGAAATGGGTATTTCGGATGAACATGACGGTATTATCGAGATGCCTGAAGATGCGGAGATCGGCGCGTCCTTCGTGCATCTCGCCGGACTTGATGATCCCATGGTCGAGATCGCCATAACCCCCAATCATCAGGATGCTCTCGGCGTGTACGGGATTGCGCGGGATCTGGCGGCGAGTGGTTTTGGAAAATTGAAGCCTCTCGATACAACTGCCATACCGGGCAAATACAAGAGCCCAATTTCCGTTCGACTGAATTTCGACGATGTCGAACCGCTGCCCTGTTCGAAATTTGCCGGTCGCTATGTGCGCGGGGTAAAGAACGGCCCGAGCCCGAAATGGCTGCAGAAAAAACTTCTAGCTATTGGATTGCGGCCAATTTCGGCTTTGGTTGATATCACCAACTACGTCACCTATGACCTTGCCCGTCCGCTGCATGTGTTTGATGCGGACAAGATCAATGGCAACATCCAGGCCCGCCTTGCCAAAGAAGGTGAAACGCTTTTGGCGCTCGATGGGCAGGAGTACAAGCTCGACAGCGAAGCCTGTGTGATCGCCGATGATACCCACCCTCTGGGTCTTGGCGGCATTATGGGCGGAGAGGTGAGCGGCTGTTCGGAAGGGACTGTCAATGTCTTCATCGAGACGGCTCTGTTCGACCCTGTACGCATTGCTACGGCGGGGCGCAAGCTCGGTATCGAATCGGATGCGCGCTACCGCTTTGAGCGCGGCGTTGATCCTGCCTTTGTCGAGCCGGCCGTCGAAATTGCCACACGCCTAATTCTGGACCTTTGCGGGGGCGAGCCAAGCGAAGTCGTTATCGCCGGCGATGGCCCGAAGTGGCAAAAAACTGTTGAGCTTCGCAAGTCACGAGTCAAGGAGCTCGGCGGTGTCGAGGTCCCTGTCAAGGATATGATCTCTATTCTCGACAAGCTCGGCTTCGCGCCGGAAGATAAGGGCGATTTCATCCGCACAGCGGTTCCTTCCTGGCGGATGGACGTGGACGGGGAAGCCGATCTGGTCGAGGAAGTTCTCCGGGTTCATGGCTATGACAATATCCCGGCGGTTCCGCTGCCAACAAACAACGCCGTGGCGAAACCTTCGGTGAATTTAAGGCAGCGCCGCGTCCGGATTGCCAAACGGGCCCTCGCTGATCGCGGCATGATGGAGGCGGTAACCTGGTCGTTCCTGCCGCGCGCACAAGGAGAGCTTTTTGGCGGCGTGCCGGAAGAGCTTGTGCTGGTGAACCCTATCAGCGCCGATCTTGATGCCATGCGTCCCTCTCTCCTGCCCAACCTGATTGCTGCCGTTGGACGGAACAATCATCGCGGTTTTGCCGATGTATCGCTTTTTGAGGTCGGTTCGGAATATCATTCCGATCAGCCGGATGGGCAAGTAATGGTTGCGGGCGGCATACGGGCAGGACAAACCTCTCCCCGCCATTGGGCGGGGGCAGGGAGGCGCTTCGATGCTTATGACGCCAAGGCAGATGCGCTGGCGGTCCTTAACGCCGTTGGCGGTCCTGCCGCGTCCGTGCAAATCGTTTCGGGCGCGCCTGACTGGTATCACCCCGGCCGCTCCGGCGTTATGCAGCTTGGTCCCAAGAACCCTCTGGCGGCGTTTGGGGAACTGCATCCCGGCGTATTGGAAGCCATGAAGGTAAAGGGACCAATTGTCGGCTTCGAGGTTTATCTCGACAACATCCCGCTTCCGAAAGCGAAGCCGGAAACGGCACGGCCACCCCTGGTCATCTCGGATTATCAAGCGGTGGAGCGCGATTTCGCCTTCGAGGTGGATGTCGAAACACCAGCCGAAACCATTATCCGCGCGGTACGTGGAAGCGACAAGAAGCTGATCACCGACGTTTCCATCTTCGATGTCTATCAAGGCGAGCATGTGGCCGAGGGCCGGAAATCGGTTGCCTTTTCCATTCGGCTGCAGCCCATGGACAAGACACTGACCGAAGAAGAAATCGACGTCGTGGCGGCGAAAGTCATTGGCAGCGTGGAAAAGGCAACGGGCGGCAGTTTGCGCAAGTAATACAAACATCGAGCTGGTAAGAGGGGAGCATGGATGGCTCCCCTCATTCTGTTTCTGGAGAAAGAATAAAATGACAAACAACATACCAGAAGGTTTCATCAAGTTTCCAGGTACCATGGGATTTATTGAGACCACGGGACAACTGATGATCAAACAGCTTGAAGGGGACGTTTACCTCGGCCTTCGGGTAGAAGGAAAACATTGTAACCCTGCGAATATTTGCCATGGCGGCATGCTCATGACCTTTGCTGATATGCAGCTGGGAGTTGGCGCACAGGCCCTGACCGGCGTGCGCAAATTTTTGCCGACGGTTCAGATGTCTTGTGATTTTGTCTCGCCCGTGCCAAACGGGGCTTGGCTTGAGGGTAAAACTCAGCTTATCAAGCAGACCCGGTCATTGATTTTTGCGACCTGCATTCTGACCGCGGATGAAAGAACGGTTTTCAGTTGCTCTGGTATCATGAAAATTCCGTCCGATACCGGAACCTATGCCGATGTCTCGCTGCCCGGCAAAGATAGCAATTGAATTTGCCGGTAAACCTGTTACTTGGATGGCCAGAACGGCGGAATTAAAAGTGCATATATGACCGACTTGAATAAAATCCGGAATTTCTCGATCATCGCTCATATTGATCATGGGAAATCGACGCTTGCCGACCGCCTGATCCAGATGTGCGGCGGGCTTGATGACCGCGAGATGCATCAGCAGGTGCTCGACAGCATGGATATCGAGCGCGAGCGCGGGATTACGATCAAGGCCCAGACCGTTCGCCTTCTCTATACGGCGCGGGACGGGGAAACCTATACGCTGAACCTCATTGATACGCCCGGTCATGTCGACTTTGCCTATGAGGTAAACCGGTCGCTCGCCGCCTGCGAGGGTTCCGTCCTTGTAGTTGATGCAAGCCAAGGGGTAGAGGCGCAAACCCTCGCCAATGTCTATCAGGCGATCGAGGTCAATCATGAAATCCTCGTTGTGCTGAACAAGGTCGATCTGCCCGCCGCCGATGTCGATCGGGTTGTCGAACAGATTGAGGAAGTGATCGGGATTGACGCAAGCGGCGCCCTGCCGATTTCCGCGAAAACCGGCAAGGGCGTGGACGAGGTTCTGGAATCCATCGTCGCCCATATCCCGCCGCCCAAGGGAGATCGCCAAGCGCCGTTGCAGGCGCTCCTGATTGACAGCTGGTACGACGCCTATCTTGGAGTTGTTGTCCTTTTCCGGGTGCGCGCCGGCGTCATCAAGAAGGGTCAGAAAGTCCGCATGATGGAAACGGGTGCGAGCTATCTCGTCGACCGTGTGGGTGTCTTCACGCCGAAGGGACTGATTGTTGATGAGCTTGGCCCCGGCGAAATCGGCTTTATGACCGCTGCCATCAAGGAGGTCGCGGATACGAAGGTCGGGGATACCATCACCGACGACCGCAAACCCGCCCCGACGCCGCTCCCTGGTTTCAAGCCCAACCAGCCGGTTGTCTTCTGCGGCCTGTTCCCCGTCGACAGTGCCGACTTTACGGAGCTTAAATCGAGCCTTGGCAAGCTGCGCTTGAATGACGCAAGTTTTTCGTTTGAAGCCGAAACGTCGGCGGCGCTCGGTTTCGGATTTCGTTGCGGCTTTCTCGGGCTTCTTCATCTTGAAATCATTCAGGAACGGCTTGAGCGGGAGTTCGACCTTGACCTGATCACGACGGCACCGTCCGTTGTCTATCATCTCCATATGCGGAACGGCACGATGGTGGAGATGCATAACCCGGCCGATATGCCGGACGTGATGCAGATCGACCATATAGAGGAGCCCTGGATCAAGGCGACGATTATGGTGCCGGATGAATATCTGGGCCAGGTTCTGAAACTCTGCGAGGACAAGCGCGGGGTGCAGACGGATCTCACCT
>JAIOYL010000070.1 GCA_021741195.1 Sneathiella sp.
GAAGGCAGCCGTTTGCGATCCGCCGACAACGCTCTGCAGAACCCCCGCATCGACAAGCATCTGACCGAAACTGACCGAGGCGCTCCTCGCCGTCTCGAAATCCGGATGCCCGACCAGCGCAATAAACTGATCCGATCCACGAGACCGCTCCGCTGCTTCCGCCTTCTGTATCCAGTCGGCTTCCTCTGTCTGCGGCAGCAGCGCAAGGATATTGGTCTCCAGCGGCACCCCGTCCTGAACGCGCATGACAATCACGAGGATCGAGCTGAACAGGAGCAGCAGATAGATGAGGAGGCCGACCCGGTTCACGATTTCTTCTCCCCGCTTTTCTGCGCCGCGTCCTTGATTTCGGCAATCGGCGCGCGCTTCTGGTCGAAGAAGGTGATGACGTCCCTGTCTCCGTTGGCCTTGACGATCTCAACCTTTTCCAGATACTCCCCTATGTCGAAATTCAGATAGGCGAAGGGCAGCGTGGGACCGCTGGTTTTCGGCGTGAATCGCAGCGACCATTTACCGTCCGCCGGATGCAGTTTTGATCCCGCCAGTTCCTCGAGCGGCGCCCAGTTGCCGGTCAGGGAATTTTCAAGCGTATCGCGCAGCACCGAGAGGCCTGGAAACCGGTCGAAACTGAGCCGCGTCACTTCCGCGCCTTCCATGCTTTGGCTGACGCCTTTGTTGTCGATCACCATTTTCGTGAAAAAAGGTGTCTCCGTCTGCCATATGAGGCCGGTTTTGGGGAGCACGAAGAATTCGCCGCCGGAAAGGATCGGCTTGTCGAAGCCGCGCAGGTAACGGGACTGCTCGAACCGCCCTTGCAGTCCCTCGCCCTCATCGAGCGTGACCGGCGCCGCGAGGAGAGCTAAAGGCCCGAACAGGACCAGCGCCAGAATTAGAAAAGCGAACCGTCTCAACACAATAATTTTTCAACTTTCCGGTAAAGAACGGAGGGCGACTGGAATAGCATCTCGTCCGTTTTCTTATCAACCGCAACCTGGATTGTAAATCCCTTCGTCAGTTTCCCGGAATTGACGCTGTCCACGATCAGGTAATTGATTTTAAGGCGGTTTTCATATTCGGCGAGCGTCGCCGTAACGGTTACGTCCTGTGGAAAGCGGATGGGGCGGACATATTTGATCCGCATCTCGACGATCGGCCAGGCATAACCGCTGTCACTCATCTGCTGATAGTTATAGTCCATCTTGTCGAGCAGGGCGCAGCGGGCCTGCTCGAAGAAGCGCGCATAATTGCCGTGCCAGACGATCCCCATCGGATCGAGATCATAGAATTGCGATTTTACGGAAATACCGGCAGATATCATATCATTCTCAGCTATTTTCTTTGTCTTTTCCAGATTTCCCGGGCAGCGCCCAAAAATCAAAGAAATTGTACCATTGATCGGGATATTTTTGGCAAGTTTCCTGCAAAATCCGGACGTATTCCGCGAGCGGCTCCCGAATATCCTCCTCTCGGCGGCGGGACAGCACGATCTGATCGGATATCTTTTCAAAGAAAATCCGGTAGTTTTGCCCCTCCGCCATGCAGTTCAGAACATAGACCGGGCATTTCAGGAGCGACGCAATAATCACAGGCCCTTCGGAAAAGCGCGCGGGCGCGCCCAGAAAAGCCATTTCCGTGATCCGCTTGTCGCCGGACAGCGGTATCCGGTCGCCGGCAATGACGATCCAGTCGCCGCGCGCAAGGCGCTCCTCCAGCTCGATCAGGGTTGCCGGGCCGATATCCTCCACTTCCATGACATGGATGGCAGAGGCCGGGTTATAGGCGGCGAGCAGCCGGTTGAAGCGCATGGCATTGCGGGTATGGGCGAACACCGTGATCCTGTTGGCGCCGCGTTTCTCCGCGAGCGCCCGCGACACCTCGACATTGCCAAGATGCGATGTGAAGACCACAACGCCGGTTCTGGTAGCCGCGATACGGTCGAGTTCCCCGGCATCGTCGATCAGCAGGTCGGCGGGCGTGATATCGCCGAGCCAGGCCGCCACCTTGTCGAGCGCCATTCGCCCGAAAGAGCGGTAATGCCGCCAGAGCTGCCAGATATCAGGTTCCCTCGCCTCTCCCCTGTAAGCATAAAGCCGCCGCCAGTAGTCGCGCGACGCCCGGCGCTGCTCCGATCCCGTCAGGAAGAAATACAGCAAGACCGGCTGCATTGCATACCCGCAGAGGCGGCGTCCGGCGATTTTATAGAATGCGAACATCAGCCAGAGGCCGAGCAACGCGCCGCGCTCGTTCAACCCTGCCCAATGGGTGGCGCCCGCCGGCTCCCGGCGCCGGTTCATCAGAAGTCGCGGCAGGCGGCGCAGCATGCCAAACACCAGCCGCGTATGCATTTTCGTGATCCGCCAGTTATCCGCCACCATCCGGAAATTGGAGCTGTTATCCGGCGGATAGGTGACATTGACGGGCAGCATCACGACCGGCGTTCCCCGCCAGTTCATGCGGACCATGATCTCGGTATCGAAATCCATGTAATGGCCGACCGGCTCGGAGTCCATCACGTCCAGCGCGGACTTCAGCGGATAGACACGATAGCCGCACATGCTGTCCGTGATTTGGGCCGACAGGGTCTCGACCCAGACCCAGACATGGGTGATCCAGCGGGCAATTTTCCGCGCGGCCGGGATCGTCGCGTCATAGATGGGCTGACCGCTCACCAGGGCATCCGGGTGCGTCTCTGCAAGGGCGATAAGGCCGGGCAGCGCGGTCAGGTCATGCTGGCCATCGGCATCGACCTGCAGCGCGTGGGTAAAGCCCTCCGCCGCCGCAAGCTGGAACCCTTCCATAACCGCCCCGCCCTTGCCGCCGTTTTGATCGAGCCGGTGAAGCGTGATTCCCTGTGCCGGATCATGAAGCGCCGCAAGCGCCGATTTCGCGGGTTCCGCGCTGCCGTCATCAATGATGAAAATGCGCAAATTCTGGCCCCGGAGCGCCGCGACGACATTGCCGATATGCCGGTAGTGGTTATAGCTTGGAACAATTGCGGCGACAGAAAAGCTCATGTCCCCGCCAGTTCCAGAAAGCCGGACGAGCAGATTTCCCCGCCTTCGGAAAAGGAAAAGGAGACACGGCCTTTTCCCCTGTCCAGCTTCACGGTGAGCGTCAGGTGACTATCGGCGCGGATCAGCCGGGAAAATTTGAGCTGGCCGAGTTTGCGAAATCCCCGATCCAGATCAAACCGGCTCTTGGCAAAGCGCGCCACCCAGTCAAGCTGGGCGACCCCCGGCAGGATCGGATCGCCGGGAAAATGGCCCTGAAACTGAAACAGATCGCCGGGCGCGAAGAGCTCGAGCGCCACCACCTCGCCGTCCCGTGTCTCGGAAAGGACTTGCGGGTCCGTCCTGTTTTTCAGCCATGTTTTGTTATCTGGATCCGTCATATATCCCGCATCTTAATCTGCTGGTCCCTTGTCCGTAAACAGTTCATGCAAGGCCTGCTGCAGGTGTTTTCCTTGCGCGTTGACCGGCAGGCGGCGGACAAACCGCCAGCGCCTCGGCATCGCGGCATTCTCGAGATCGCGGCTTAACTGTCGCCGCAAATGGCGGCTGAGGCGAAAGGCGCCGAGGTCCGCGTGTCGTTGCCAGCCAAGTTCGGTCAGTTCAACAATGGCGCTGAGGGACTGCCTCGCATCGTGGAGCACCAGCACGGCGGCATCCCGAACGAGATCGGAGCTGCAGAGGAATTTCTCGACTTCGGCGAGCGACACCCGCTTGCCCTCGATCTTGACGAACTGGTTGGCGCGGCCGGTGAGCAGGAAACTGCCGTCGTCAAAGCGCTCCGCGATGTCATTGGTCGCATCCCAGTCACCGCCGTCCGTATAATTTGACTTCACACTCAAAAGCCCTGCCCCATCAACGCGCGTCTCATTGCCGGGAAGCGGAACGAAAGGCGTCGTCGCGGTCTTCTGCTGGCGATAGGCCACGCCGCCCGTCTCCGTGCTGCCGTAAATTTCTGTGGGGATCGTCCCGAAGACTTCCGCCGCATGACAGGCCGCCTCAAAGCCGAGTGGTCCGCCAGCGGAAAAAATCAACGGTGGCTGCATATCGCCAGCCAACGGTTCGCGCGGGGGAATACGCGACAGATGCGCCGGGCTGGAGACGAAGCAGGCCCCGGGCGGTGCGGCGGCCAGCAATTCCTCCCATATTTCAAAGGTCCCGGGGAAGAACGGCCGGCCCTCGCAGAGCGGCAGGAATGCCTTGAAATAGAGGCCGTAGATATGCTGATGGCTGACCGTGCCGAGGGTCGCCGCCGTCCCGAGCTGCGCGCCAAAGGTCTCATGCAAAATAATCAGCTCGTCCTCAATCTGCGAGAGCCGCTTCCCCACACGTTTCGGATTGCCGGTTGAGCCCGACGTGTAAAAATCGAGGTGGCAGTTTTTTGGGTCGAGATCGGTGAAATTGCCGCCCTCGGCCGTCTCGCCGTTGAGCAGAATATGATTATCTCCCCGGCCCGTCGGAACATCGCCGAGCAGCGGGCAGACTTCTGTCACGAAATGATCGAGCATGCCCGGCAGGCTGTTGGGCGGAATGACGATCCGGCACCCGGCATGCAGGCCCGCAAGAAACCCGACAGAAAAAGAGTAGCTGCTGGTTGCCGCGAGCACGACGGACGTCACGCCGCGCATCGAGAGCCGCGCTTTCATGGCCGAAACTTCATCTCGAAACTGCTTGAAATTTTTCTCTTTACCCATTGAAATAGAAACAGGAATATCGTTTTCACGATTCGAGTTCATCAGGACTGACAAGGGCAGGAAGGACAAATCTCAACTCACTTTTTTCTGTTTTACAAACTGCCGCAAAAACAGCTCGCCGCCGAACATCAGGCCGATCAGGATATAGGAAATAAAGCCGTTATAAACGGTCCAGGTCTCGACGCTTGCATAGAGTGCCGTCCAGCTGGAAATCGCGGCGTTGGAGATAAAGAAAATAACCCAGGCAATGGTGACCTTGCGCGTATATTGCACGGCATGCGCATCAAGTTCGGGTTCGCGCAGCCGGGCTATTTTCTCGATGATCGACGGTGGATGAAAAAGCGAATATCCGAATACCGCTGCAAAAGAGAGGCTGATCATGACGGGATAGGCCTTGATTGCCAGCATTTCATCGACCAGCAGCAAGAGGAACAGCGCCGCCAGCACGAAAAGATAGATACCAACCTCTGTTTTCCGCCCGGCCCGCCTGCGTTGCAGGAGAAGTCTCAGCGCCAGAAACACGACCAGCGCCACGGCAACGCTGAACGGAGAAAAACGCATCAGCCCGAAATAGACGAGAAAGGGATAGCCGATGCTGATCAGGACAACCGCAATGTCCAGAAGCCGCCTATTCCGCCAGGAGGGCATAGACCCGGTCCACCACATCCCCCACGGATCGCACGGTCCTGAATTCATCGGGCGGGATCTTCTTGCCTGTCAGGTCCTGCAGCTTGACGACAAGATCGACGGCATCGATGCTGTCGAGATCGAGATCCTCATAGAGCAACGCCTCCGGCGTGATGATTTCCGGCGGAACCTCGAACAGGTCCTCCAGATACCCGCGCAGACTCTCATATACCTCATCGCGGGTCATGCGCCGAGTTCCTTCCTTTCGGACGCAATGAAGCGGGCAAGGCTGCGGACGGAGGAGAAATGCTCCTTCAGGTCGTCATTCTGGGAATTTATCTTGATGCCGTAGGTTTTCTGGATTGCAACGCCGAGCTCCAGCGCATCGATCGAATCAAGCCCGAGACCTTCGACAAACAGCCGCTCCTCGCTGCCGATCTCCTCAGGGGTAATATCCTCAAGGTTCAGGGTCTTGATCACCAGCTTTTTTATTTCCAGTTCAAAATCATCCATTACAAAGTTTTCCAACGTAATATTGCTCAAGTTCGCGCGTCAGCTTGCGAACCTTAAGTGATCTGGGTTCATGCCTCAGATAATCGGACATGTCCAGTTGTTCATCAAATGTAATATCGAAACGGGCCTGACGCGCAGGGATAGCATACCATGGACTTCCTTTCGTTAAGGTTGACGGATTGCATCTTATGGTCACAAGTTGAATGGGGGCCTTGAAATGCATGGCGATATTGGCGAAGCCGCGCTGGAATTTGATCGCCCGACCCGGCACCGATCGCGTCCCTTCCGGAAAAACAAGGATATTCTGGCCGCGCGACAAGGCCTTCTCGCATTGTGCGAGCATCTTTTCCGGATCGCCGTCGTTGCGGATATAGCCCGCCGCCCGCATGACGCCGCCAAGATAGCGGTTATCCCAAAGCTCATATTTGACGATGCATTGCACGTCCGGCATCCGCGACATCAGGAAGACGGTATCAAGCAGGGAAGGATGATTGGCGACGATAAGGACGCCACGGCATTTCTCAAGCCGTTCGGTGTCGTGAAAGCGGGAATCGATGACACCGCCAACCCTGAGCATATAGACAAACAGCCGGAATGCGTAATAGATGACCTTCCGGACGCGCCGGATACGCGTATCCTCATCTTTCGTTACGAGCGCAATGGCGGTGAAAATAAAAACGGTCATGAAGATACCGCCAAGACCGAAACTCGCAAAGGCAATGCCCGTTCCGAACAATCGCCAGTAATAGTTGAGCCGCTCAGCCATGCTTCTGGCACCACCAGTTTCCCTGCGCGCCAGTCCAGCTCCAGTCGGTCTCGCTGCGCAGCAAAAATCGCAGGAACGATGTCAGCGGATCGCCCTCATGCCGTTCTGTGGGCTGGCCGGTAAATCCGAAGGACAGGGTTTCCGCCTCCGGGCCGGCCGCACGGAGCAGCATCGCGACGGAGCAAACCGGCACAGAAGGATCCTGAAACGGCGCATAGAATTCGGGCAGGGTCTCATCGCAATGCACCAGCAGCACCGGTTCCGACGGATCCTCCTCAAGCAGCATCAGAGCTTCCAGAAGTCCCATGCAGAGGCTCTCGCCGCCCGCGGCAATGGCCGTATGCGCCTCGCGGTTTCCTGTGATGATCGAGAGCATCCCGGCGAGCGAATTATGAACCGACATGCCAAATCCCGCCGGTGATACCGGCTCACCGGCCGCCAGGCTCTGAAGGAGCGACAACATCTGCGTCACATTGCCGTTGCGCGAGCTGAATACCACGCGAGGGCTGCCTTCGGTCTCAATGTCCATGGCAACCCGGAGCGCAATCTTGCCAAGCTTTGACAACCGGCGGCGCAGGCCAGCGGGGAGGTCGCGGATATCCGGCATGGCCTCCGCGTCAGGAATATCCCGATCCGCCAGTGCCCAGTCCCGCCAAGCCGCCGGGCTATCCAGCTCGGGCGCCCAGGCGGACCAGCTATCCAACGAGAAGAAAATCCCGTTCGCCATCAACAACGCCTTCTATGATTTGAGGGCAGCTAAATTCAGGCCTTTGTTGATATCGTTTTCCAGTATCTTGACCCATTTATTATAGTTGCGGTGAATTTTACCGTCCTCATATAAAAGATCAGCACTCGATACATATTCAATCGAATAATTGGTTTTTGAATAGAGGATATCGATTACCGCTTCGTGGGTCCGGGATTTCAAGGTCGCCTTGATTTTTCCTGGGCCCGCATCCTCAACAAGCCAGCCACGGCCTACCGCTGCCGTCTTGATAATATTCTCGATCGTTGAAAGCGGTCCGCTCTGCAGCGCGGTCGGCACAGGAACCTGTTCCGCGTTATAAACCGGTTCCACCCTGAAAGTGCTGCAACCGCTAATAAAAACGACCAAAAGAGCTGTAATCGCCAAACGAAAGAACAGTTTCATCATTTTTTTCCTTATACAGACTTCGAGATAACGCCATAAATCCGGATATCAACCGGACTGACTAAATGAAGTTTTACAATCACGATGATTTAAATACTAGCCGCTCGCTTGCTTTTTTTATGAAATGATTATCGCAGGTATGAATAGCATGACTGAGCCCTCAATCGGCACGAGTGGCGCGGCGGCAGTCGCGAAGCGCCGATTCCAGTTCCCTTTTCCGGTTAAAATCCGCCGTGACATCGCGCACGATAGCCGCAACGCCCGTCATTTTTCCGTCCGGGTCCGCAAGTGGCAGGATGGAAAACTGGATGGAAATGCCTGTGCCGTCTTTACGAAGCGCCGGAACGGCCAGAAGATCGCCCGCACTGTATCTGGTCACGCCTGTCTGCATGGTCTCGCGATAGCCCTTGCCATGGCGGCCGCGCAGGGTATCGGGAATAATGATATCGAGGGACTGGCCAATCGCTTCGGCGGCGGTAAATCCGAAGATACGTTCCGCGCCCGCGTTCCAGAGCCGGATGCGGTTGTCCGCATCGGAAACGATGAGTCCATCCGGCATATCGCGCAGGAGAGTATCGGCTAAATTAACGAGATTCATCGAACGGGCCCACTTTCCGTCACGATAGCCTCCATGGCGATATCGTGCCGCTGCGGATAGATGGTAGGAATTCTGGCCTGGTCAAACCCGATACCGATGGCCCGCGGCCTGCGCTCAAGCGCGGCGAGCGTGCGGTCAAAGAACCCGCCGCCATATCCAAGCCTGTAACGGAAGGAGTCGAACCCCACCACGGGTGCAATGACGATATCCGGGATGACCTCCGGTCCGGTCGAGGGAACGGGAATATTCCAGATGCCCGGCTCCAGTCGATCTCCGGGCGCCCAGCGCCGGAAAACCAGCGGCCTGCCCTTCCCGATAACCACCGGCAAGGCAAAGCCGCCGCCCCGCGCGATGATATCCTTGACCCAGGGCCGCAGGTCAGGCTCGCCCCGGAACGGCGAATAGGCGCTGATCACAAGCCCCTGCATGTCGCCGATTACCGTCTCGAGACCCGCGATGATTTTGCCAGAAAATTCCCGGCGGTCAGCGGCTTTGAGGGCAAGGCGTTGCTTTATCAGCCTTTCCCGCTCTGCTTTCCGCCAGCGCACGACGTCGGCATTTGTCTGAAAATCCGGTACCGGGGCCAACCCCATATAAACAGGGTCTATCTCATGCATGTAGCAGGGCGGCGACGCATAACCTGCCGGAGCATCGTCATCGTCGCCATCCGCACTCATGCTGTCTCCTCCGCTGCCTAGCTGTCCAGCTGACTGTCGAGTTCTTTATTCACGTAACGTTCTCCCCTTGAGAGCAAGACGTTATTCCGGCCGGCGATACCGAGTTCAAAACTACTCGCAATGCGCTGCGCCCGCTCCAGAAAATATTCTGCCGCCGGTTCGGGACAGACGTCACGGGCGGTTTCCTCAAACAACGCGAGCCAGCGATCAAAATAGCGCGCATCAATTGGGAGAAACACATGCTTGACCATGGGCTGGCCGTGGTAATCACCGGTCAACAGCGTGACGGATGACCAGAAAACACACATTTTCTGCAAATGGCTGTCCCAATCCTCGATCCGCGCCTCGAACACCGGACCCAGCAGACCGTCTATCCGGACGCGATCATAAAATCCGTGAACAAGACGCTCAATCATCGCCGCGTCAATGCCGGTCCGGTTTTTGATTTCGGTCGTAATTGCGACCCGATGGGGAGGCTGAGTCATCATGTTTCCTAATAGGTATTTTAAATACCTATTTAGCATGCTAAACTGCGAATACCAATATTTTTCTTGTGGAAGAAGCAAATGCGGCTCACGAAATTCACTGATTTTGCCCTGCGGGTCCTGATGCTGGCGGCAAATGACGTGGAGCGAACCTATACGACGGATGAAATCTCCCGCGCACTGGAGATTTCCCGCAATCATCTCACCAAGATTATCCGCGACCTCTCCAAGGCCAAAATTATCTCGACCCGGCGCGGGAGCGGCGGCGGTTTTCGCCTCGCCCGATCGCCCGAAAGCATTTCCATCGGCGAGGTCGTCCGGTTATTTGAAAGCCAGTTTGCGCTGGTGGAATGCTTCAGAAAGGATGGCGGCGGCTGCGTGCTGACACCGCATTGCAAGCTCAAGGCCCGGCTCGCCTCGGCGCATGAAGCCTTTTTCCGGGAGCTTGACCAGACAACCCTGCAACAATGCATGTCTCCCGCGCTAACCTTTTAGGTCTTTGGCGGGATATTTTTCCGGTAAATAACCTTGCTGTCGCCCGGACGGTAGAAATCCTTGATTTCGACAAGTTTCTCGAACCCGGCGCGCTCGTAAAAGGCGCGGGCCTTGTCGTAGGCGGCGGTTGACGAGGTTTCCGCGATTGAAAAGGCACCGCCCGCCTCCCCGATCCGTGCCTCGGCCTTATCAAGAATTTGCCCGCCGAGGCCGGAACGCTGGCGGTCCGGGTCGACGGCCAGCCAGTAAAGATCGTAGGCCTGCTCGCTGCCGGGTGTCTTGCCGTAGCAGGCATATCCTGCGAGCCTGCCGTTCTGTGTCGCGAGAACGAATTCGTACCCTGAGGCCAGCCCCCTGGTGATCCGCTCTTCAGCAAGCTCCGCCGCGATATCGATCTCTTCGCCGGAGAAGGCATTGGTCGCCATAACGATGCGCCTGATCTCCGAGACATCGGCGGGAACAACAGTGTAGCGCCATTTCAACGGTTCATTCCTGCCGTTGCCGCCCTTGCGTTTCAACTCCCAGGTCAGGTCCGGCGCCTTCGCAACGCTCGCCACGCCTTCAAAAAAGCGCCGCGCGTTGACACCGAGATTACGGATGCGGTAGCCACCCTCCTGCACGAAAACCGTGGGCAGACCGACGCCGGCGATCAATGCGCCCATCTTGAAGAAATCGGCCGCGCGATAGGGCCAGGTGCCCGTCGGGTCGCCCTTGGCGGCATCGAGGCCGAGCGCCACCACCAGATAGGCCGGGGCATGATCCTTGATGCGCGCAAACGCCTTTTTGAGCGCCTCGCGGTGATCCTCAGGCGTAATCGTTTCGGGAAGCGGAATGTTGAGATTGCAACCCGCCCCTGCGCCGCGCCCGGTCTCATTGCGAAAGCCGGTGAAATAGGGATAGGCGAAGGACGGGTCGCCATGGATCGACACGGTGAGCACGTCCCCGCGTTCGTAAAAGATGTCCTGTGTGCCATTGCCGTGATGGTAATCGACATCGAGCACTGCAACGCGTCCGTATCGGGAAAGATACTGCGCCGCGACGGCCGCATTATTGAAATAGCAGAAGCCCCCGAAAGCCTTTGCTTCCGCGTGATGGCCGGGTGGACGGATCAGCGCATAAGAGGCACGCGCTCCGTTCAGGACGGCCTCCGTCGCCGTCAGGGTGCAATCCACCGCCCGCCTCGCCGCCGGAAAAGCGTTGCGGTTGAGCGGCGTGAAGGTATCGATGCACCAGTATCCCGCAAGCACGGAGCGGTCCTTCGGCATCCTTTGTGCGTTCCGGATAGGAAAAACGTAAGGGTAGATCGATTTGCCCTCGGGCGCATCGGCACAGGCCCGCTCGATATAATCGACAAGCCGGGTGTCATGGACAGCCTTGATATGCCGGTCGCCGTAATGTTTCGGCGCCGTCACGGCAAAAAGCCCGGTCGGCTCCAGTTCCTTCAGGATCGACTTGATGCGGACCGGAGCCTCGACATAGCCGCGCTCGCGGATATGATGGATGTCATGCCGGTCGTTGACGACAAGCGGGATTTTCGCGGCAACGGCCGGTCGTTTGACGTCGGGCAGCTTACTGCCGTAGCGCGGCAGCCGGATAGCGAATTTATTGTCCTTGATCGACTCGACGACACGCTGGACATATTCCGGCGGGCAGAGATCGGCATATTTCCGCTCCAGGATTGCGCGGACGATCCGGCGCAAGGTCACTGCAGGCGGCAGCATGTATTCACCGAGGCCGTCAAACATCAGATAGGGGCTGTCGGTCGTGCCCGGCGTCACGGGCGTTTCATATTTGGTGCCCATGACCGGAAAGGCATTGAACCCCTCGTAAAAACGGAGCCGGTCCTCGTTCTGCTTGCGGATCACCGGGTTTGGGCTCAGCGCCGGATCATCGGGCAGGCATTCGAAATAGACGCCACGCAACCCCTTTTCGCGCGCTCGCTGCTGGATCTGCTCATAAAGCGCCGCGCCAACGCCGCTGCCCGAGCCGCTCTTGGCCGTTGCAATCAGTTCGAGATAGCCAAAGTTGAGTTGAGGATCGACGAGCAGCAGGGAAAAACCGCGAATACGTCCGCGTCCGTCTTCAGCGACGGAGACCTTGGCGACGAACTGATGGGTGATCGGATCGGAAATCTGGTCCGGCAGTTTGGCGATGTCCTTCTCCGTCATATCGGCGAACTGATCGCGGATGATCGTCTGGATCTCCGCGATTGCCTTCTGGTTGGCAGGCGCCGAAGCGTCGGTAAGGGTCCGTATTCGGAACATCAGGTCATACCCGTCATAAGGGCCGCGTCGACAATCATCCGGATGCCATCCTCATAGCTTATGCCGGCCTCTCTGAGCGCCGCGGCAAATCCGGCATCCGGCGCGAGGCAGGGATTGGCGTTATATTCAAGGATATAGATCCGCCCCGCGGGATCAACACGAAAATCGATCCGCGCATAGCCGCCAAGATCCGCCGCATACCAGCAGTCGACGCAAATTCGGGCAAGTTCCGACGCAAGGTCGGGCTCGCGCGCTTCAAGACCGAAACCGCGCCGGGTATGATGATAGACGTCGCTCTCCTCATCCCATTTCGCCGCGTAATCGACGATCGGGTAAATTCCCTCCGGCAATCCGTCAAAACGCATTTCGGCGATCGGCAGCACCATCGGCCCCGTCTTTGTTTCCACAATCGAGATATTGAACTCCCGCCCCGGAATATAGGCTTCGGCAAAGAAGCGTCCGCCAAACTCTTTTTCCCGGCGGGCGATCTCGTCCTCCGCCTCAAATCCGTCGACAATCGACTGCTGGTCCATCCCGAAGGAGGCATGCTCGTTGACGGACTTGATAATCACTTTCTGGCCCGCTGACGCTGTATCCGTCCATTCGCGCGGTGTTGGCAGATTTGCGGCGCGGAGCAGCGATTTCGAGAGCCGTTTCGAATTGCTCTGGAAAAAGGCGGTTTCCCCGGCCCCGGTATAGGTCAGATTGAAATGCTCGAGCAGGGCGCAGGCGAGATGGCCAAGCCGGCCATCGCCGCGAATGCTCTCGACGAGATTAAAGACCGCAAGCGGCTTCGCCATCGCAATTTTCTCAATCACGGTGAAATCGATATCAAGCGCAATAACCTCGCTTCGGTATCCAAGCTTTTCCAGTGCGGCAGCAATCACTTTCGCGCATTCAATGGTATCCAGCTCATCCGCTCGGAGGTCAGTGCCGCCGTGCAGGACCGGGATGTAGTCTGTCATTGACGTCTCAGGCCGCCCGGACGTTTGTGACCGGAACGGCCGCCGCATAGCGGTTTAGCGCCGATGTGACAATTTTCCCAATGAGCCAGTCATAGTCATGCCCCGCCTTCGTCGTCAGGATCGGCAAATCCGAATGGGTCGGATGCAATCCGGCGATCGGGTTCACTTCGAGAAACTGCGGCGAACCATGACCGTCGGATTTAAGATCGACCCTCGCCGCGTCGCGGCAACCCAGCGCATGATAGGCGGCAAGCGCCCGTGTTCCGGCAAGCCTTGCTTCGGCATCGTTTGAGAGTGACAAGGTCACGAACGGTTCCCAGTTCTCCTTGATTTCGTAACTATAGATTCCGCTGTCCGCATCGGGCTTGACGGCGATTTCCATCACAGCAATTACCCGCGCCTCCGCGCCGTTGCCGACAATGCCAACCGTGAATTCACGCCCCGCGAGATAGCTCTCGGCAATCACGGGCTGCTGGAATTTTTCGATCAGCCGTGCGGCCTCGCGTTTCAGTTCCGCCTTGGTTGACACCTTGGAACGGCCGCCGCAGCCCTTGCCGGTTCCTTCCGCAATCGGCTTCAGGAACGCTGGAAAGGCGATCTCCGGCATTTTCTTCGCGGCCGTCTCGAGAATGACAAAATCCGCCGTCGGAATGCCGCTGTCGCGGACGATGCGTTTGGCCACCGGCTTATCAAGCGTCACCGCCATGGTCAGCGGATCGGAAAAGGCATAGGGCTGATCGAACATCTCGCAGAGCGCCGGAACCTGGGCCTCGCGCGAGCGCCCATGCAAGCCTTCGGCAATAGAGAAGACGAGATCGAACCTCTCCCCGCCCACCAGACGGCGCGCAAGTTCCTGCCCGCGCCCAACCCGGTGGACGCCCCAGCCAAGGCGCCCAAGAGCATCGCTTAACGCGTCTATGGTGGCGCGGGAATCGAATTCCGCTGTCTCTTCTTCGGAATACCCGAGGGCGAGATAGTCGTCGCGCAGGTCATACACGAGGCCGATCTTCATTGCACGGCCTCCTGATGACAGGGCTCCGTCCCGATCACGCCGTCCGGATCATGATAGCGGTAGGTTCCGCCCTCGAAGTTGCGGAGGACAAGATCCTCCCCATCGCGGCCGACCACGTAATCGGGAAGCAACGGAATCTTGCCGCCACCACCTGGAGCGTCAATCACAAAGGTCGGGATCGCGTAGCCCGTCGTATGACCGCGCAGCCCTTCGATGATCTCCAGGCCTTTCGCAACCGGCGTCCGGAAATGCGAAGAACCCGTGATCGGATCACACTGGTAGAGGTAATAAGGTTTTACCCGGCGTTTCAGCAGGCCATGCATCAACGGCTTGATGATCGAGATATCGTCATTGATACCCTTCAGCAACACCGTCTGGCTGCCGAGCGGAATACCGGCATCGGCAAGACGCGCGGTCGACTCAGTTACTTCGGGCGTCAGTTCATCCGGGTGGGTGAAATGAATACTCATCCACAAAGGATGATGCTTTTTCAGCATGTCCGTCAGCGCCCTGGTAATCCGCATCGGCATCACGACCGGAATTTTCGAGCCAATACGGATAAATTCCACATGCTCGATCGCCCGGAGCCGCGTCAGCAGATAGTCGAGCCGGTCATCGGACAGGGTCAAGGGATCGCCGCCCGAAATCAGCACGTCGCGAATTTCAGGATGCGCCGCGATATAGTCGAACGCCGTCTCCCACTGGGATTTCGAGAACTCATACTCGCCGCCCGCCTCGCCGACCATGCGCGATCTCGTGCAATAGCGGCAATAGGTGGAGCAGAAACCCGTTGCCAGGAACAGCACCCGGTCCGGATAGCGATGGACAAGACCCGGCACCGCCGCGTCATGATCCTCGCCGAGCGGATCGTCGGCTTCGCCCGGCATCTTGATGAATTCATTACCGACCGGAATATGCGTGCGGCGAAGACCCTCGGACGGATTATCGAGGCTCATCAAACTCGCATAATAGGGGGTAATGCCCATGGGCAACGACCCCGTATGACGCGATACGGCATCGCGCTCGTCGGCGGACAGATTGAAAATCCGTTCAAGACCCGCAAGGGACCTGATCCGGTTTCTGAGCTGCCACCGCCAGTCCAGCCATTCCACGTCGCTTGCGGCGGGGAAGAACCGGTCCTTGAAGACGCGGGAGCGCTCCGATATCGGGAATGCAGGCGGTTCCGCAATAGCGGTATTGTCTGCAACAATGTGAGGAAGGGGTTTAAAGTCAGCGCTCTGAAGGAAGCGTCGACTGGGGGGCTTAGCGGCCTCCTTTGCCGCTTGGCCAGCTACTGGTGAGTTCATCTTAAGATGGTTCTCTATGTCAGGAGGGACCGTCGCGCGACTATCGTCGATTCTGTCGCCACACTCCCGAACATGCGAATAGTTATGAACGATCCGGGGTATCGTCAAGCGTTTTTTTTACTACAGCAGAAAAAGCTAATACGTAATGTGATAAAAATGTTTAACTATTTGAATTTTAATATATTTTTAACTGTTAGCCAAAAGCCGGATTTTCGCATTTCCGCGCTGAAAATGAATGAGCGGCTCCAAGGAACTACGTCCCTGTGAACCGCTCATCAAGTTTTTTCAGTTTGATAGAAAACCGGATTGAATTTATCAGGCGGCCCGCACCTCCTTGAGGAAGCTTTCGATATCCTGCCGGAGGTTGCCAGAGAGTTCCTCCAGCTTCGCAGAGGCCGAGAGCACCTGGGACGCCGCAGCGCCAGTCTCTCCCGCCTTGGCCGAAACCTCACCGATTTTCGTCGACACCTGCGTGGTTCCGTTGGAGGCTTCCTGAACGTTCCGGGAAATCTCGTTGGTGGCCGCGCTTTGTTCCTCGATGGCGGAGGAAATGCTGACCGTGCTTTCACGGATCGTATTGATCACACCATCAATATTGCCGATAGCCGCCACAGCTTCTTCGGTTGCCAGTTGCATATCGTTAATCTGGCTGCCGATTTCCTCGGTCGCCCGCGCCGTCTGGGTGGCGAGGCTCTTCACTTCGGAAGCAACCACGGCAAAACCCTTGCCCGCCTCACCCGCACGCGCCGCCTCGATGGTTGCGTTCAGCGCAAGCAGGTTGGTCTGACCGGCGATATCATTGATCATGTTAACCACATCGCTGATCTTCTTGGCGGTATCCGCGAGCCTGGACACTGACTGAGTGCTGTTAGCCGCTTCTGTAACTGCCTGTTCCGACACATTGTTCGCCTGCTGGACCTGACGGCTAATCTCGTTGATCGACGAGGTCAGCTCCTCGGCCGCCGCGGCAACCGTCTGGACATTGCTGGAGGCTTCTCCGGAGGCCAGTGCGACCGCCTCGGACAGTTCCTGAGACATGCCCGCCGTTGTTGTCATTGAGGTCGCGGTCGCCTGCAATTCCTTCGTCGCCATTAAGACAGTCCCCAGAACTTCCTGGACCCGCCCTTCGAAATTGACGATCAGGCTTGAAATCTTTTCAGCGCGTTCCTG
>JAIOYL010000071.1 GCA_021741195.1 Sneathiella sp.
GGATCCCCCTCAAGATCGCAAGTGAGCCGATCGATATCGCCAACAGCATCCTCTTTCTCGCCTCCGACGAGGCCCGTCATATCACCGGTGCAGAGCTGGTTGTTGATGGTGGCCTCACTGCCATCTGAGTCATTCGCATCCTGTATTGGAGACCCATTATGCTGATCGATCACAACAAACTCCGGGAAACAGTAAAAAAGATTCTTTGCGCGACGGGCAGCAACGACGACGAAGCAGGCATCGTCGCGGATCATCTGGTGCTTGCTAATCTTTCCGGCCATGACAGCCATGGGGTCGGCATGATCCCGAATTATGTTCGGAACCGGAAGGCCAACGTTCTTCATGCCAACCAGCATGTTGAGCGTGTCAAGCGCGATGGATCCATCCTCGTCTTTGACGGTAAGGCGGGCTATGGGCAGGTTGTCGCCCGCGAGGCGATGGCGGAAGCGATCGATGTTACACGTGAAACAGGCCTCGCGCTTTCCGCCCTTCGCAATGCCCATCATATCGGCCGGGTTGGCACTTATGGGGAGCAATGCGCCGATGCCGG
This sequence comes from Sneathiella sp., assembly GCA_021741195.1. Lineage (GTDB taxonomy): Bacteria > Pseudomonadota > Alphaproteobacteria > Sneathiellales > Sneathiellaceae > Sneathiella. Next base: position 551 of record JAIOYL010000071.1, read on the forward strand.
CCTCGTTTCGCTGCATTTCGTCAATGTCACCGGCCACCTTCCCTTTGTCGCGCCGCATCGCGGTGCGGATGCCCGCTATGGCACAAATCCGATCTGCATTTCCCTACCCGATACCGCGCTGGAACCCCGCATAATTCTTGATTTCGCGACCAGCAAGGTCGCCCTCGGCAAGGTGCGCGTCGCCAATAACAGCGGCAAGAAGATGGAGGAAGGCCTGCTTCTGGACAAAGATGGAAATCCGACGACCGATCCCGGCGTCATGTGGGAGGAAAAAGTCGGATCACTGCTGCCGATTGGCGAGCACAAGGGGTACGGGTTGGCTTTAATATGCGAACTTCTAACCGGCGCTATCGGCGGCGGCGGCACCATTCAGCCCGCCAATGTCCGCGATACCCGCATCATCAATAACATGCTGTCGATCCTGTTCGACCCCGCCCGCCTCACTGCGCCGGACTATATCGCAAGCGAAATAAAGGCGATGTGCGACTATGTCCGAGCCTCGCCACCGCGCAAAGGCCATGGCAATGTCATTGTCCCGGGCGACCCGGAGAGGGAACAGCGGAATTTGCGCAAGACCAACGGGATCGAAATCGACGATGAAACCTGGCGGCAAATTGTCGAGTCCGCCGCAGAATACAATGTTCGCATCTAATAGCGGTAATTAAATTTCGATTATTGCATCTTATATATATGGGTTAGGGTTTATTTCTGAAGCTTGCCCAGCAGATTGTCCGCCGCGCTTGCAACGAGGCCCGTATCGCCAGCACAGAGTAGAAAATCAAACCCTTGAGCAAATAATTCATTGGTCTGCTGCGCCCCTTTGGAAATGCAGCCAAGGAAAGCCGGGCTCGCCTTGATCCTGTCCCGCGCCTCTTCGAACAGCGCTTTCACTTCCGGATCGTCGAACAGGCCAAGCTTCTTGATACTGCCGGATAAATCATTCGGCCCAACAAACAACATATCAACGCCGTCGACGGCCGCAATGCTTTCAATATTACCAACAGCTTCCTTGGTTTCAATCTGGCAGATAATCATCAACTCATTGTCGATATTATCCTTATAGTCCTTGGCGCTGCGTCCATAGCCACCGGCGCGCGCGGCCCCGAATCCAGCACTTCTGATACCGGTGGGCGGATAGCGGCAGGCGGCAACGGCGGCTCTCGCCTCTTCCGCCGTATTGACGGAGGGGATCATAACACCTTCGACGCCGGTATCGAGCGCGCGTTTGATAAGAACGGTATCATTCCACGGCACCCGCATCAGCACGGTGACATCGCTGACCGACCGGGCAGCGCGATGCTGATCAACCGCCCCCTGCAAATTGCCCGATCCATGCTCATGGTCGATCATCAGCGCGTCAAAACCGCATTCGGCGATAATCTCCGCCATGTCAGAGGAATTCGAGAAGAGCCAGCAGGCCGCCGCCTTTTCACCGGCGAGAAGTTTCTTTTTTAGTTTATTCGGGCGGTACATTGGCGTTCCTCTATTTCAAAGATGGGGCTGCAAAACTTACGGAATATAGAACAGGGAACCAAACCAGCGCCAGCGCCGATCCGGTCCGAGCAGGGTGCAGTTAATTCGGCCCCGGCCGGGCTTAAACGCCGACGACAACCTGATTTCGATGCGAGAATCGCCGATCTTCTCAATCGGGACGGCTCCCCCGGTCTGATTGGAAGAGAAACAGGACAGACCATTGAGATTGCCGTAATCCTCGGCGATCGTAAATCCGAAATTGGGCGGATTGCGTTTGAGTACATTGTCGGACGGCGTAACATCCTTGACGCGCAGCGGCAGCGCATTGGCGGCCAGACGAAAGCGGCCGATCCCACCATAGTTTTCGCTCATGGCAAAACGCGGCAGTTCGAGCCGGTCAAACCCGGAATAGGCGACGCCGGACTGCTGACCGAAAGCTGCCTTGAAGCCCGCCTTTCGTATGACCGATTTAACGTCATCTCCATACTCGCCATAAGGATAGGCGAAGATGGCCGGGACAAACCCGAGCTCCGCCTGAAATCTCTCGCTTGCCTTATTAATATCCGTAAGGATTTCATCGGCGCTCAGCGCGGGCAAATGCGCATGAGAATAGGAATGATGGCCGATATGAACGCCGCCATCCCTCAAATCGCGGAGTTGGTTCCAGCTCATATAATCAGGGTATTGCTTGTCCAGCCCCTCGGGCGCGACGAAGACGGTGAAGGGAAGCCCAGCCTCTTTAAGCATCGGCCACGCCACCTCATAAACGGAGCGATAGGCATCATCGATTGTAATTGCGACGGTTCTGTCTGGCAGGCTATCGCCCTTCTCCAGGCGATCGACGATTTCATTCAGCGGCAGGACCGTGTATTGCCCGTTCTTTAGCTCCGCAAGATGCTCCTTGAACTGCTCGATCATGATATTGGTCGAGCTGTATTTGTCTTCACCGAAGCGGTGATACATGATGACGCTCGCCCAGTCCGCGGCCTGCGCCAAGGCCGCAAATGTCAAAAGGTAAATCGCGACGGCGATCATACAAAGTATCGTTGATTTTCGTTCTATTCTTTGCCGCATTTTCTATTCTACGCCATCATTCCTGTGCCAGCAGCCACGTCAGACAAGGTAGGATACCGCCGAGGTCTGAACAATTGGTAATGCCACCATTCGTTCTGGTAGAAATCCCAGCCTGCGGCTGTCATCAGCCCCAGAAGAATTGCCCTGTTCTGTTGCGCCTCTCCACTGATATCGAGTGCACCATGATGCGACGCCGGTGTCATGGCATCAAATTCTGTGCCCATTTCAAGCTCCCGTCCCGTGCTGTCTACTAAAGTCAGGTCGATCGCCGCGCCCCGCGAATGCGGCGAGCCATTGCTCGGGTTCGAGAGAAACTCTGGATCAGGGGTATGGTCCCACAGTGCCTGTACGGCTTCGGTAGGCCGGAAACCGTCGAACAGTTTAAACCGCAACCCCATTGCCGCCGCGAGCGCAATTGCGCGCCGCAGTTTCTCTGCCGCCTCCAAATTCAGATAGCAGGCGCCGCGCGCGTAGATCGCCCTGCCCGTGAAGTTGTTGGCAGTTGCATAGCGAAGGTCAAGGTCGGCATCAAATATGTCCGGGGCAATTTCCACTAAGCTGGCTATAAGGGGCATCTCAAACCTGTTTACTTGAATTCGCGCGATGTAAAGCGTAACACTTCGGGTCGAACGTGACCCTACATTGCCGGAATACGGAACGCAATATAATGAAGATACTGGCGCTCGATACCGCGCTCAATGCCTGTTCTGCCGCCGTGGTGGAAAATGGGACAGTCCTTGCCCATCGCCATGAAAAGCAGCGGCGCGGCCATGCGGAAATGCTGATGCCGATGATCGGGAGCCTGATGACGGAGGCCGCCCTCGCCTATGATGATCTCGACCTGATCGCGGTTACCGTCGGGCCCGGAACCTTCACGGGCCTGCGTATTGGTCTTGCGGCCGCCCGCGGCATCGCCCTTGCGGCAGCAAAACCCATTACCGGCGTCACCACACTGGAAGCACTTGCCGCCGCCGTTCCCATGGACGCGACGCAAGGTCTCTCTATCATCGCGACAGCCGATGCCCGGCGAAGCGAAGTTTATCTGCAACCCTTTTTACGGATAGCGGCTCCGACCTTGATTGCGCCCCTGGGCGCCCCCCGGGCAGTCCCGCTCTCGGAAGCAGGTGCCTGCTTCACGGAACAGAGGGCCATAATTGTCGGATCCGGCGGTCTGCTTATTGCCGGACAAGCCTGGTTCGATGCCACTAAATATATCTTGCTGGACCTGGACGAAGACCCGGATGCGGTCATCATTGCAAAGCTCGCCGCCAGCCGTCGATTACCGGATCCGGGTGCGCCGCCGCCTGCGCCGCTCTATCTCAGGGCGCCGGATGCCAAACTCCCCGGCGGAAAAGACCCGGCTCTCCTGTAGGAGTATGGAAAAGCATGTGCAGGCTTGAACAGCAGGTCGAATTTATGGAAGGAATATCCTGCGCCAAACTCGCGGCGCAATTGCATCAGCTTTGCTTTACGCCAGCCTGGGATGAGGCGTCCTTCCGGTCCGCGATGGAAATACCGGGCACCTTTTTCGAGCTGATGAGCATTGGTCCTGAGCCAGCCGCCTTCGCTCTCTACCGGCAGGTTGTCGAGCAGGCGGAAATTCTCACGCTGGGGGTTTTGCCGGATTTTCGACGGCAAGGGAACGGAATGATTCTGCTCAAGCACGGGATGGTGCACCTAAAAAGCCGATGCTCACAAGAAATCTTTCTCGACGTCGGGGAGAAGAATTTCGGTGCCATTCACCTCTATGAAGCAACAGGATTCGTCAGAATCGGGCGGCGGAAAAATTATTACCAATATGTATCCGGGTCAGAAGATGCAATTGTCATGAAAAAATCTCTGTAATCTTTCCGGTTTTCCCAGTGAAATAATACATTTGGAAGAAACAGCATAGTAAATATTTTTTCTGAGAAATTACCTTTTTACATCATTATATTGCACATGAATTGGCTATACATTATAAGGCATGAGGTTTTTTAACGGAGGATTAGTTAACAATGTCTGATAGAATAGAAAAATTGGAGCTTCTTGCCCTTACGACGGATATTGTAACTTCCCATTTATCACGCAATGCTGTCGGATCCGGAGAGATCTCGACGTTGATCCGGGATGTCTACTCGACTTTGTCAACGGTTGGCGATGCGGCAGCGGAGTTGGACAAACCCGAACCCGTTGTCCCGATCCGCAAATCCATTCATCCGGATTATTTGATTTGTCTGGAGGACGGAAAGAAGCTGAAAATGCTGAAGCGCCATTTAAAAACCTCCTATGACATGACGCCTGAGGATTACCGAGAACGCTGGGGGCTCCCCGCTGACTATCCGATGGTTGCTCCCAATTATGCGGAGCAACGACGGAGTCTCGCGAAAAAAATCGGTCTCGGAACCCGCCGCAAGAAAGCCCACGCCAAGTAAATCCTACTTTCGCTGGCTCTAAAAATTTATTCGTATAGAATCATCGCTGCTGACGGCAATTCAGCAGTCATTGATTGTTTACCGAGGTTCATATGCCCACTCGCCTAGAACAGATATGCCTTGACAAGGGCCTGCGCATGACGGAGCAGCGCCGCGTAATCGCCCGGGTCTTGTCTGAATCGCAGGACCATCCGGATGTAGAACTCGTCTACAAGCGGGCGTCTGATATTGACGATACCATCAGCATATCGACCGTGTATCGCACCGTTCGCATGTTTGAGGAAAATGGCATACTGGAGCGCCATGATTTCGGCGACGGCCGCGCTCGTTATGAAGAGGCGTCAGATCAGCATCATGATCATCTGATAAATGTTCAGACCGGCCAGGTTATTGAATTCACGAGCCAGCAGATTGAAGACTTGCAGAAGAAAATTGCCAAGGAACTGGGGTTTGAACTGATTGATCATCGGCTGGAGCTTTATGGTAAACCGCTGTCACAAAAAGCAGCGAAGGTTCCGCCCGAAGAGTCTGTCGTTAATATCAAGCATACCACGCATAGTAAAAAGAGTGTTTGATGCTTCCGGGCTGTATGCGTATTAATTGATGAATAGCCTCAGATCCATAACTACTGTACTGGCGGTACTTTTGTGGGCTGGCCTTTTGGCGCCTGTACAATTGGTAATATTGGCGACCTTCAAACAGCACCGGTATTGGCTTCCGCAGATCTTTCATGCCGGATTATGCAGATTGCTCAGGGTGAAAGTCGTCATATCCGGGACAATCAGTCAGGAAAAGCCGACTCTTTTCGTTCTCAATCATATTTCCTGGCTGGATATTCCCGTGGTTGGGAAAGTCATCCAGGGGAGCTTTGTCGCCAAGAAGGAGGTCGAGAGATATCCAGTTGTTGGCGCCATTTCCAAACTCCAGCAAACCATTTTTATCGAACGCACGCGACCGGCAATCAAAGGCCATAAGGGTGAGATGCAGGAGCATTTGGAAAATGGCGACAATCTGTTTCTCTTCCCTGAAGGCACCTCTTCAAACGGGATTGTCGTCCAGGATTTCAAGAGCTCCTATTTTGCCCTCGCCGAGCGGGAGATCAATGGCCGGCATCTTAAGGTTCAACCGGTCACGATCGCCTATAGCAGGTTAAATAATATTTCGCTTACCCGGGGCACGATGGGTATTGTCGCCTGGGTCGGTGATGAGGAACTGCTTAGTCATATCTGGGCGTTTTTGAAGCGCGGGAAAATTACGGTGGAGCTCCGGTTCCACAAGCCGGTAACAATCGATGACTATGATTCTAGAAAAACCATGGCAAGCGATTGCCAACTGACAATAGCCAAGAGTCTCAGCCGGGCGCTGACCGATCGGCGGGAAGAGCAACCCTAAAATTGCCGGAAAAGCTGCCCGGCAAACATTTTTTCGGGTAAATACATCATATCCTTCTATATTTGTCATATAACTGATAATTTATTCGTGATAAGGAAAACGCTTCCAGCGAAGATCCCTGTATGGCCTGCGAGGTTGGCGACGAAGAGTGAGCAAAAAACTTTATATTTCGACATATGGCTGCCAGATGAATGTGTATGATTCAGCCCGAATGGCAGACCTAATGGCCCCTCTCGGATATACGCTTACAGAAGAACCGGCAGACGCGGACATGGCGATCCTCAATACCTGCCATATCCGGGAAAAAGCATCCGAAAAGACTTTTTCGGAACTCGGGCGTCTGCGTAATTTACGGACCGCGAAAAAATCGCGGGACGAAGGTGATATGGTAATTGCCGTTGCCGGATGCGTCGCCCAGGCCGAAGGCGCCGAGATTATGAAACGCGCGCCCTTTGTAGACATGGTGTTCGGGCCGCAATCCTATCATCAGCTTCCACAAATGGTGGCGGAGGCCGCCCGCGGGGTCGGCCATATCCTTGAAACCGAATTTCCATTGGAACCGAAGTTTGATCATTTGCCGGATGAGGCGATTGACACAAATTTGAGCGCGTTTCTCACGGTTCAGGAAGGCTGCGATAAATTTTGCGCCTTCTGCGTCGTGCCCTATACGCGCGGCGCCGAATTTTCCCGGCCTGCAGCCGCAGTTATCGCCGAAGCCAAACGAATGATTGCCGGGGGAGCCCGCGAAATCACGCTGCTTGGCCAGAATGTCAATGCGTATCATGGCGAAGGAGCGGATAGGAAATCCGTGTCGCTGGCGCGCCTTATCCATGATCTCGCGGAACTCGATGGTCTCGACCGGTTACGCTACACAACCTCTCACCCGCTGGAGATGACGGAAGATCTCTGCCTGGCCCACCGGGATGTGGATATCCTGATGCCCTATCTTCACCTGCCGGTTCAGGCCGGGTCGGACCGGATTCTGGAGGCGATGAACCGCCGCCATACCGCGGCTGACTATCGCCGTATCATTGACAAGCTTCGGGGATACCGGCCCGACCTTGCCCTTTCCGGAGATTTTATCGTTGGGTTTCCGGGGGAGACGGATCAGGATTTTGAGGATACCCTGGCGCTAGTCCGCGCTGTCGGGTATGCGCAGGCCTACAGCTTCAAATACAGCCCGCGCCCCGGAACACCCGCGGCGGGACTTGACGGCCAGATGGTTACCGAACCCGTAAAATCCGAACGGCTGGCGCGTCTGCAAACCTTGCTCAACGAACAACAACTCGCCTATAACCAGTCCTTTGTTGGCCGGGAGATTGACGTCCTGCTGGAGCGTGAAGGAAAGCGTGACGGCCAGCTCGTCGGCCGCAGTCCCTATATGCAGTCCGTCTTCGTTCCCTCTCCTGCACACCGAATCGGGCGCATTGCAACTGTCATCGTACAAGAGGGAAATGCGAACTCTTTACGTGGCGAACTGAAACCCGGTAGCGTCGCAGATGCGGCCTAGGAACAAACGTGCCCAAAAATCCAACGAGTTCAAAAACCCAGAAATCCAGCCCAGTCCAGAACGACGCGATTATTCTTGAATTTGATGACAATCATCTGCTTGCCCAATTGGTGGGAGAGCATGATCGTTATCTCGCGAGAATAGAGCAGGGACTTGATGTCTCTGTCGCCTCCCGCGGCAACAAGATGGCCATCTCGGGCTCGAATCTGGCGCAAGCTGCCGCCAGAAACGTGCTCATGGACCTGTATGAACGTCTCAAAAAAGGCCTTGATGTCACGGAGGGGGAAGTAGACGGCGCCATCCGCATGGCGGGTGACGCGCCAGCGGAAGACGGCAGCCGTGCCTCGGTTTCTGCGGATGGCAGCATGATTGTCACAAAACGGCGTCGGATTACCCCGCGCTCGACCAATCAGGCCGTCTATGTGAAATCGCTCCGTACCCATGAGCTGGTGTTCGGTCTTGGGCCCGCCGGAACAGGAAAAACCTATCTCGCTGTTGCCAATGCCGTTGCCATGCTCATTGAGAACAAGGTTGACCGTCTGATCCTGGCCCGGCCCGCCGTTGAAGCCGGTGAAAAACTCGGTTTCCTGCCGGGCGACATGCGTGATAAAATCGATCCCTACCTTCGTCCGCTCTATGACGCCCTCTATGACATGCTGCCCGCGGAAGAAGTGGTGAAACGGCTGGAAAACGGGGAAATCGAGGTTGCGGCCCTTGCCTTCATGCGCGGACGCACATTGTCCAATGCCGCCATCATCCTCGACGAAGCACAGAATACGACGCCGGTGCAGATGAAAATGCTGCTGACCCGTATGGGCGAGAATTCCCGCATGGCGGTTACCGGCGACCTCAGCCAGATTGACCTGCCGCTTGGCATGCGGTCGGGACTTCATGAGGCCGTCGATATCCTGCAGGGCGTCAAGGGCGTCGATTTTATCAATTTCGGCGAATCCGACGTAGTCCGCCATCCGCTGGTTACCCGAATCGTGAAAGCCTACGGGGAACATGACCGCGAAAAGCAACTGGCCCTGAAAGCGCGAAAAACCTAAATCTCAGATGACTGACCTGCCCTTTACCGTTGACCTTGCCATCTCATATCAGGATGACGGCTGGCCAGCGCTTATCCCGGATATTGAGGCACGGTCGGAAGAGATCGTTCTTGCAACATTAAGGACGGTTGCCCGCGAAATCGGTCTGGAGAAATATCTCGCTTCCGAAAAACCGGTGGTGGAGATCAGTCTTGTTTTCGCCAATGACGCCGTAATTCAGGATTTGAACCGCGATTACCGCGGCAAGGATCAGGCGACAAATGTCCTTTCCTTCCCGGACACGGTACTGGATGTCGTGGAACTTGCCGATGCCGCAGCAACGCAGGAACCTCTCATGCTGGGCGATATTGTGATGGCGCGGGAAACATTGGTCCGGGAAGCAACGGCACAACACAAGGATATCGCCAACCATCTGGCGCTTTTGCTTGCTCATGGAGTTTTACATCTTGCCGGGTATGATCATATGGAAGAGAATGAGGCAGAAATGATGGAGCATCTTGAAATCGCAATTTTGCGTGACTTGAATATTGCAAACCCCTATGAAATTTCTGATGAGTTACCGCAGGAGAGCTCTGGCAGAAAATGACGGATGACGTGTCGACCGAAACCCCACCTGAAACCCAGGAAAATCTTAAACCACAAAAATCATCCAATGGCGTTCTGGATCTTCTGAAACGCGTTTTGGGAATCGGGCAGCAGCAAGAGAGAAGTGTCCGCTCGACTTTGGAAGAGCTCATTGAGGAGCATAATGATCCCGAGCAATCCATAAATGCTTCCGAAAAGATGATGCTCACAAATATCCTGAGCTTCAGTGAACTCAGTATCAATGATGTCATGGTTCCGCGTGCCGATATCGAGGCGATTGACAACAGTTTATCCCTCTATCAGGTGGTGGAGCGGTTCAAGGAGACCAGCCATTCCCGGATGCCGGTTTTTACCGAGACCCTCGATAATGTCACGGGAATGTTCCATATCAAGGACCTTATCAATTTCTGGGGCGATCCGGATCCGGGCGACTGGCAGAATTTCCGCCGCGAAATCCTGTTCGTTCCGCCCTCGATGTCGGTTCCCGACCTGCTCCTGAAAATGCGGGCGACCCATATTCACATGGCCACCGTCGTTGACGAATACGGCGGCATTGACGGCCTTGTCACCATCGAGGATCTGGTTGAGGAAATTGTCGGCGACATCGAGGATGAGCATGACGAGCAGGAAGGGCCGTTAATTACGGTTTCCGCCAACGGCATGCTGGAAGCCGACGCGCGCGCCTCTATCGAAGAGCTGGAATCGCTGATCGAAATTGACCTGCTTCCCGAAGAAGAGGATGACGAAGTGGATAGCGTTGGCGGTCTTGTATTCCAGCTTGCCGGTCAGATTCCGGCGCGCGGCGAAATCATCTCCCATTCCAGCGGCCTGGATTTTGAAATCATCGACGCGGACCCGCGAAAAGTCAAAAGAGTCCGTATTCATCGACGCCCGCACGGGACGGACGCAGCTGAATGAAAGCCATAAACGTCTGGATTGAACGGCTTTCATTTTTCAGGAAGGCGCTCCTGAGCTTCCTTCTCGGAGTGGCCGTCGCCGGAGCCTTGCCGCCCCTTAATCTCGTCTTTCTGTTACCCGCGAGCTTTACCGGACTTGTCTGGATTTTGAGTAGCGCCCAAAGCCGTGCCCAGGCCTTTTTCGCTGGCTGGTGGTTCGCTTGGGGCCAATTCATCGCTGGGCTTTACTGGATCGGGGTCGCCTTCACGGTGGATGCCGAGACCCACGCACTATTGATGCCGCTTCCGGTTCTTGTACTTCCTGCCTTTCTAGCCATCCTTTCAGGCTGCGCGACTTTGGCCACCTATCTCACAGGGACCCGATCCCTCGCGCGGATTTTCGTCTTTGCGGGATTTTGGCTCCTGTTTGAATATATTCGCGGCGTGATCTTCACAGGTTTCCCCTGGAATCTTGTCGGCTACAGTTGGTCCGCAAGTTTGCCGGTGCTGCAATCGACAGCCTTTATCGGCATATACGGCCTTACTCTTCTGACAGTTTTTGCAAGCTCTCTACCTGCATTGTTAGGGGAGATGGAGACTCCGAAAAAAACCGCGATACTATCCTTCGCGGCAACTCTCCTTGTGTTGCTTGGTCTTTTCGGCGCCGGACTGGCGAGAGTCCCGTCCGCGCCAACGAACGTTTATGAGAATTCTAGTTTACGCATTGTCCAGCCGAACATCCGCCAAAGCGACAAGTGGAAACCGCATTTGCTGCTGGATCATTTGCGAAAACTGGTTGATATCACCCTGACAAAGAACGGCGCCAGTCCAAGATATTACATCTGGCCGGAAACAGCCGTTCCCTATAACCTGACGACGTCGGACAAGCTGAAAGAGGAGCTTGGAACGTTGGTTCCTCCAGGCGGGGCCATTATTACAGGAGCACCGCGTCACGAACGCACCGCCAATCAATACTGGAATAGTCTTCAGGTTCTGGGAGAAACCGGCGAGATACTGGATGTCTATGACAAGCAGCATCTGGTGCCCTACGGCGAATATATGCCGCTCCGTTCGATCATGATGGTGAGCGGCCTGACCAGATTGATTCCAGCCCTTGACCAGATGTCGGATTTCGCAATGCCGGATGGAAATGCTGAAAAGGTCATTCATATACCGGGCCTGCCGCCCGCGCGAGCGTTGATATGCTATGAAATTGCCTTTCCCTGGGAAGTCAACCCGGGCGAGGATTTCTCATGGATACTCAACATTACGAATGACGGATGGTTCGGGAATACCTCCGGCCCCTACCAGCATTTCGCCATTACCCGGACGCGCGCCATTGAGCAGGGTACGCCGGTCGTCAGGGCCGCCAATACAGGCATTTCCGCCATCATTGATCCATACGGCCGCGTCGTCCAGCGTCTTGCCTTGAATGAAACCGGGTTTATCGACGGTTATCTTCCCAGACCGATCATGGGCCGGACCTTCTACGCGCACTATGGAGAAATTATCCCTGGATTGATGGTGATTGCCTTTATCGGGACAGGATTTGCTTTGGGGCGGCGGACCAGGAAATACACACGCTTGTCTTCTTGACTAGCCACTTATTATGACGATACTGGCAAGAAATAATTGGGGGATCTAGCTTCTGCTCTGACAGGGCAAATTTTTCGTTTTCAGGTCACCAGAAGTATGGGGATATTTTAATGCCAAATCATCCGGTAGATGTGCATGTGGGTAGTCGGCTCCGCATGCGCCGTACTTTGCTTGGATTAAGTCAGCAAAAACTTGGCGGGAAGCTTGGGTTGACGTTTCAGCAGGTCCAGAAATACGAAAGAGGTGCGAACAGGATCGGCGCAAGCCGTCTTTTCGAATTGAGTAAAATTCTCGACGTTCCGCCTTCCTTCTTTTTTGAGGATATGCCGGTCGGCGGTGCATCGGCGCAAGCCGGACTTGCTGAACCTGAAGACAGCTTTGAGCATCAGTTCCTTGGAAAGCGCGAAACGCTGGAACTGGTACGCGCCTATTACAAAATTACGAGCCTCGAGGTTCGCAAAAGAGTGTTTGATGTCATCAAAGCAGTTGCTGCGGAAGAAGAGGACAAAAAACAAGCGCCGTCGGACTAATGCCGTATGCGGACATTTGCTTGACCCCCTGATCGATTTTGATAGAGTGCCGCCAATTGAATTTAAGAGGATGATTGCGTGCCAGCCAAAAATTATCTTTTCACCAGTGAATCCGTGTCCGAAGGGCATCCGGATAAAGTATGTGACCGGATTTCGGACAGTATCGTCGATCTCTATTTATCACATGATCCTTACGCCCGCGTTGCCTGTGAGACATTGACGACGACAAATCGCATCGTGCTTGCCGGTGAAGTGCGCGGGCCCGCGGCGATTACAAAAGCATTGATCGAGGAAACGGCGCGGGCGGCTGTCAAGGACATTGGCTATGAGCAGGACGGCTTCCATTGGAAAAATGCCGCTGTCGATGTCTATCTGCATGCCCAGTCAGCCGACATTGCCCAAGGCGTTGATGCGTCCGGAAACAAGGACGAAGGTGCGGGTGATCAGGGTATCATGTTTGGCTATGCGGTTAATGAAACCGATGTGTTGATGCCAGCCCCTATCTATTATTCGCACAGCATACTCAAAGCGCTCGCGACGGCGCGGCACAGTGGTGCGGAAAAGGGTCTTGGACCGGATTCGAAAAGCCAGGTAACGCTTGCCTATGAAAACGGAAAACCGGTGCGTGCGACCTCCGTTGTCGTCTCGACCCAGCATGATGCCGATCTTGATACAGATACTGTGCGCGAAATTGTCCGTAAGTATGTCACCGATGTCCTGCCTGACGGCTGGATGTGCCCGGAGGAAGATTTTTATGTCAATCCAACGGGCAAATTCGTTATCGGCGGACCTGACGGCGATGCCGGACTGACGGGGCGCAAGATCATTGTCGATACATACGGCGGAGCCGCCCCTCATGGTGGCGGCGCGTTCTCGGGGAAAGACCCGACCAAAGTGGATCGGTCAGCTGCCTATGCATCACGCTATCTCGCCAAGAATGTTGTCGCCGCCGGATTGGCGGATCGCTGCTGCATTCAGGTTTCCTATGCGATCGGTATCTCCAAGCCACTCTCTCTGTATGTCGATCTCTATGGCACCGGAAAAGTGGATGAAGACAAGCTTGCCAAAACATTACTTGAGGTAATGGATCTGAGTCCGCGCGGTATTCGTGAGCATTTGCAGCTTAACAAGCCGATTTATGCCCGGACGGCGGCCTATGGTCATTTCGGACCTGCGCCTGATGCGGATGGGGGCTTTTCCTGGGAAAAAACCGATTTGGTAAATAGCCTGCGATCCGCCCTATCATAGAGGTCTGGTCCGTGACGGCAGAGCCGCCGAAAGAGAAACGCATTCTTTATGGACGACGGCGCGGAAAGGCCTTGCGCAAGGGGCAGCGATTGCTTGTCGAGCAAGATCTTCCGAGGCTGGCGATCCCGCTGGACGGCGGCCCGATTGATCTTGGTGCCCTGTTCTCATCCACTATCAAGGAATACTGGCTGGAAATAGGTTTTGGCGGTGGAGAACACCTGGCCTGGCAGGCGGAAAATCATCCAGATGTCGGTATCATCGGCTGCGAACCCTTTCTGAATGGTGTCGCAATGCTTCTTGGCAAGCTAAAGGAGGCTGGAACAACGAACGTCCGCCTTCACAACGAGGCCGCCGAGCTGTTAATTGAGGAACTACCCGCCGCAAGCCTTACACGCGCTTTCCTGCTATTCCCCGACCCTTGGCCGAAATCTGCCCATGCCAAACGCCGATTCGTCTCTCACGCCAATATTTCAGGCCTTGCACGCATCCTGAAAAAAGGCGGCGAGTTTCGCATCGCGACGGACCATGCCGATTACGGCGCCTGGATACTCTGGCATATGTTGCAATCAAAAGAATTTGTCTGGCTCGCGGAAAGCCCGGATGACTGGCGGGTAAGGGAGACAGATTGGCCACCCACCCGCTATGAGAGGAAGGCGGTCGAAAAAGGTCTTCACCCGGTTTATTACCGGTTCCGGCGTAAATGAGACCACCCGCATATTACTATTTGTGAAGAAAATGCTTGGCTTTGCTGGCATCTGGGCTATTATATAAATCATACATACTGTTCGCTCACCGTCAGGATGAGCTTTTGAACGGTGGGCCTTTGGTCCGCTGTTTTTTTATGGTTTGTCATGAATACGAGAAATGCCCTGAACCCGATAGAAAAAATCGAAGCCATGATCGCTCCCTCCCTTGCTGATATGGGATATGAGCTTGTGCGTATTACCTTGACGGGGAATGATAAGAAGGTGCTTCAGATCATGGCCGAAAAGGCGGACGGAACGATGACAATCGAGGGCTGCACGGAAGTAAGCCGGATGGTCTCCGCCCTTCTGGACGTTGAAGATCCAATATCCGGCGCCTATGATCTTGAAGTCTCGTCGCCCGGTATCGACAGGCCGCTGACGCGGCAAAAGGATTTTGAGCGCTGGGCTGGGTTTGAGGCCAAAGTGGAATTGGAGCAGGCCGTGGATGGTCAGCGCCGATATAGAGGTAAGCTGTTGGGTCTGAAGGAGGATATGGTCCTGCTTCAGAGCGACGACGGCGCCAAACTGGAACTGCCTTTCTCTGATGTGAGAAAGGCGAAATTGATTTTGACCGACGAATTGATTGCTGCAAGTACACGCAGCATCTGAAGTCACGAAAAGAGTTCTTTGGACGGACATTAGTCATGGAAAATGCTGCAAGTTTAAACCGCCTCGAATTGTTGCAAGTCGCTGATGCGGTTGCCAGAGAAAAAGTAATCGATCGCGATATCGTTCTGGAGGCGATGGAAGAAGCCATCCAGAAAGCCGCGCGGGCGAAATATGGTCATGAAAACGATATTCGCGCCAATATTGATCGCGGCACCGGCGAAATCCGGCTGGCGCGCATTCGCGAAGTTGTCGAAGAAACAGAGAATGATGCCACGCAGATAACAGCGGCGGATGCCCAGCGCGAAAAACCTGGCGCGGTCGTCGGCGACTTGATCGTCGATCCCCTGCCGCCCATCGATTTTGGCCGTATCGCCGCCCAGACGGCGAAACAGGTGATTGTGCAAAAGGTCCGCGAAGCTGAGCGCGAACGGCAGTATCACGAATACAAGGATCGCGTCGGCGAAATCGTCAACGGTATCGTCAAGCGCGTCGAATATGGCAATGTGACAGTTGATCTTGGCAAGGCGGACGCTGTTGTTCGCCGCGATGAAATGCTGCCGCGCGAAAGCTTCCGCCAGGGAGATCGCATCCGCGCCTATATCTATGATGTTCGTCAGGAACAGCGTGGACCTCAGATCTTCCTCTCCCGCAGCCATCCGCAGTTCATGGCCAAGCTGTTCGGTCAGGAAGTGCCGGAAATTTATGACGGCATCATCGAAGTGAAAGCCGTCGCCCGGGATCCCGGCAGCCGTGCAAAAATCGCGGTTCTGTCGAATGACCCGAGCATTGATCCGGTTGGCGCCTGTGTCGGTATGCGGGGGTCACGTGTTCAAGCCGTGGTCAATGAACTGCAGGGCGAGAAAATCGACATCATTCAA
>JAIOYL010000072.1 GCA_021741195.1 Sneathiella sp.
CTGAGGTAGTTCGTCCAAGCCTGCATCATCTTCCTCCGTTTCTCAAATAGATCGCCGCGCCGGTAAGCCGCCTCAACCTTGTTTTCGATAACGTGTGCGAGAGCCATTTCCGCAACATCACGCGGGAAGCTTGAAACCTCGCCGGACCAGTCTCGAAAGCTGGAGCGGAACCCATGCGGCACGGCATCGCCGCGTGCTCCGTTGACGCCATATCCCATGCCGCGCATGAGTTGAAGCATAGCCATATTGGAGAGCGGTTTGCCATAGCGCGCACCGGGAAAGAGGTAAGGGTTGTCATCAAGGCGGGGCAGGGCGCGTAAATCAGCTATCATCGTATCTGACAATGGTACTCTATGTTCTCGCCTGACTTTCATCCTTTCCGCTGGAACGGTCCATACAGCGGCCTCCAGATCGATTTCAGACCATTGGGCCTTTAAGACTTCACTGGTGCGCGTAGCGGTCAGAATAAGGAAGCGAAGCGCCAGGGCGGATAAACTGCCATTCTTTGAAAGTTCCTCCATGAAGGCAGGGACTTCCGTATAGGGCATTGCCGGGTGATGCTTAACTGTTCTGACCTTGGATGGCTTTGGCAGCAGCATATCCAGATGGCCGCGCCAACGGGCCGGATTGGCCCTGTCCCGGTACTTGTGGGCGGCGGCAAAGTCGAGAATATTCTCAATGCGGGCCTGGACGCGTTTGGCGGTCTCGGTCTTTGTTGTCCAGATAGGTGAGAGAATTTCTAGTATGTCCTTGGTCTCGATAGCGTCCACCGATTTTGAGCCAATCAACGGCCTCGCGTAGGTCTTGAGAGTGCTGACCCATTGCCGGGCATGTTTGATATTTTTCCAGCCGTGCCGATGAGAACGGATATACCGGGCGGCGCAGGCGGTAAAGGTGGGTATAGCTTCCAGTTCAATGCGACGGGCTGCTATGGGGTCGACATTCAATGAAGCCTGCTGGCGGTACTCAGAGGCCTTTGTACGGGCATCCGCAAGGCCAACGTCTGGATAACTCCCTAGGCCCATTTCTCGACGCTTACCGTTGAGTGTGAAGCGTAGCACCCACTTCCTGGAACCCGCGTTCGAAACCACAAGGCGCAATCCGCCGCCATCCTCATATTTACCCGCACCAGCCGTTGCTACCTTGCGCGGGGTGAGCCTGTGAATTGCCATGTCATATCCTATCAATAACGCCAATCAGGGAAATTGGTCCCCCAATCAGTCCCCCAATTATATTGGATTATAGAATATGCCTTTGGACGGCCTAGGTCAAATAATGTTGAAAAATAAGGATTTTATGATCTATATCGGACATGTAAAAACCATATATCGGCGGACCCTCCCTCCGCCACGCACTCCTGACAATCTGTCTCCGATCCTGCCCGGTACCTGCAACCGCCCGTAACAGGCTGGTTTTTCGTGACCAATCCCAATCTTCCTTGAGTCTCCGGACCGTCAGATAACGGTTCTTCAGGGGCGAATTGCGGGCTAGTCTCCGGCCGTCTGATGGTAGGGTGAGTTTGGCTCGAACAGGGCGTTAACAGGGAATTTTTTTAAAAAATGCCCATTAACAGGGCAAAATTGCTCCCCGTTTGCAAGAGGTTTAATATTTTATCACGTAAATTCAATGTCTTATGGTCGTAAAATGGCACTTTCCTGTTAATTGGTCATAACAGGGTGAATAAGCGCCATAACAGGGCCTGTTATTGGGATTAACAGGGGTTTTAAGCACATTAACAGGTAAAGGGATTTTCCGTAAATGTAATCGAGGCGCTTTCAAACCGCGGTTTCGATCCCAAACCTGCGACGCTGATCGGACCAGAGCAGCGGGATATCGCCTTTCATAAGAACTGCCAGCGTTAGTGTGTCGGGTTGGCGTCCGTCGAGGATGGCGCGCTGGATATCGGGCGCCAGAAAAGCCAGCCGGACCAGCTGACGCCGCCAGGGAGTTGTGGGGGATGCTTGAAGGATTGGCCCGTTCTTTGACGAGTGCTCAATCATGGCATGGGCAGTACGAAGGGCCCTGATCAGGGACGGATCCGGTTGCGAGACGTTTTGAGCCCCGGCGAGAATTTCTGTCCTGCCGCCGCGCGGCTGCATCCGCCAGGGCAGAGTCAGCCGGAACTGTTTTGGTTCCGCCGGATCAGGTACAGCCCGCTCGCCGAAATCAAGATTGTCGTTGACCTTGCTAAGATATTTTAACGGCAACAGAACCTCGACAGTCTGCACATGCACCTCGATGCGGCTTGCAAGACTGAGTGGATCCTCCTGCTGGCTTGGCACGAGGCGGGTCAGTGTTTTAAGCAATCGGGCCTCAATCATCGCCGCAGAAACGCGCCGCGGCGCATCGTCTTCCGCTTTTCGTTTTGCACCGCGCTGCAACGGCGCCGACACATAGTAGCGATACAGCCGACCGCCGCGCCCATAGGCAAATGTCGGTGACATCGGCTGGCCGTCGGTATCAAATAGGCGGCCCGCGCGCGGCGAGCGGGCAACGCTTTTACCGGTCGCCTTGCGGCGGCGGGCGTTGGCATCAAGCCGCAGCTGCACGGCCGCGAACAGCTCTGCATCAATAATGGCGTCATGCAGTCCGGGATGGGATTGATCCTTGTGCGGGACCTCGCCGAGATAGGCGCGATTACGCAAGAGATAATAGAGCGCCCCGCGGTCCAACGGGCGACCGCCAATGGACCTGCCGGCGAGTGTCGTGCGGGCCTTCGACCGGATAGCCTGCTCATCAAGGTATCGCACCAGCGGGTGGACGGAGTTGAGCTGCAGGTAGGTATTGAAGATCATGCGGACTATGTCAGCTTCGGCTTCATTCACTCTTAATGTATGGGAGCCGGCTTCCGGCAGATCATAGCCAAGCGGGGGATGGCCACCCATCCACATGCCCTTCTTCTTGGACGCCGCGATCTTGTCGCGGATCCGCTCCCCGGTGACCTCGCGCTCGAACTGGGCAAAGGAGAGCAGCACATTGAGGGTCAGCCGTCCCATGCTGGAGGTGGTATTGAAGGATTGCGTGACACTTACAAAACTGACTTCATGCTGTTCGAACAGCTCTACCATGCGGGCAAAATCCGCAAGCGAGCGGGTCAACCGGTCTATCTTGTAGACCACCACGATATCGATGCGTCCCGACGAGATATCAGCAAGCAGTTGCCGGAGCCCGGGCCGCTCCATACTGCCGCCCGAATAACCACCATCGTCATAGCGGGCGGGCAGGGGTCGCCAGCCTTCGCTGGCCTGGCTTTTGATATAGGCTTCACAGGCCTCACGCTGGGCATCGAGGCTGTTAAAACTCTGCTCGAGCCCTTCCTCCGAGCTCTTGCGGGTATAAAGCGCGCAGCGCCGGGCAGGTGGTTTCATTATCCATCCTCGCGCAGCCCGAAGAACCGCGGGCCGTTCCAGCGCGTCCCGGTCGCCGCCCGGGCGATGGCGGAGAGACTCGGGTAGGTCTTGCCGTCCCAGCGGAAGCCGTCCGCCTCGACCACGACCTCGATCCGGCGGCCCTGCCAGTCGCGTCGCAGGATGGCCCCGTCGCCCAAGGCGCGGCCTTCGGGCGCAATGGCTCCACGCCGGCTGAGCAGGCGACGGGTCCCGGGTGGAAACCCACCGAGCGCGTCTGCCTGCAGACGCCAGGCCAGCATGAGGCGCAGCAGTTCTTCGGAGCGCAGTTTTGGTGGCGGCCCAAGGCGGGCGGCCCAGAGGGACCGGAGTCCCGTCAGCGCCAGTGCCTCCAATGACCTGATCTCTGCGTCAAGTTCGGAACCGCGTTTCATTCCGGATCTCCGATACGGTAGCGGCGGACCCCGTCGATCCGCTCAGATGTAATCGCATGGCCTTTCTTCTTCAGCGTTCCGGCGATCGCGCCGCGCACCGAATGGGGTTGCCATCCGGTGGCGGTGCAAAGCTCCTCCAGAGTTGCACCGCCTTTCCGACGGAGAAGGGCTACCAGTCTTTCAAGTTTTGTCGGAGCGGCTGACGTGGTTTTTGAAGTGGCGTTGCTGTTTGTTTGGCCGCGCCTGCGGTCAGAGGGTTTGGGAGTGTGAGATGCCATAAGAGCTTATCCTCCTGTTATCGGGCGGACCAGTTCCGCCCCCACCGACAACAGCCCGGCAAACGGGCACAGCGACAGTAACGCTCGTCTGCGCCCCGAAGTCCAGTCCTTCGAGGTCGTCGTTTTATATAGAGCTTGGCAGGGGCTATATTCCTCTCTAACATACCACATATGGTGCAATCAGGTTGTTGGATATACGAGATGAGTGAAGGGCCCGACATTAAAAACCAATTGACCGTTACCTATCGACCGGTGAGCGAATTAATCCCCGATCCCAGGAACGCGCGTACCCATTCAAAGAAACAGATCGGGCAGATCAGGGCCTCCATTGTCGAGTTCGGTTTTACCAACCCGATCCTCGCCGATTCCGAAGGCCATTTGATTGCGGGGCATGGCCGGTTGCTTGCGGCGAAGGCCATGGGGCTCGACGATATACCGGTCATTACGCTTTCCGGTCTCACGGATATCCAGAAGCGCGCCCTTCGGCTGGCCGACAACAAGATCGCCCTCAACGCTGGCTGGGACGTTGAGATCCTCAAGCTGGAACTCTCTGACCTCGCCACCCTTGATGTTGACATGGATGTCACCCTGACCGGATTCTCGACCGGCGAGATCGATGTGATCCTGGACGGGCAGGCGGATCCCGATGACGAGGTCATTCCGGCCGTCCCGGAAACGCCGCAAGCTAAACCCGGTGATATCTGGATATTGGGAGATCACCGGATCGGCTGCGGCGATGGCCGGGACCTCGCCTTCTTAAAGCGGGTTATCGGCGCGGATGCACAGGTCGATGCGGCCTTCCTCGATCCTCCCTATAATGTTCGGATCAGCGGGCATGCCAATGCCAGGGGCCGGCATCGTGAATTTGCGATGGCCTCGGGAGAGATGAGTGAGGCTGAATTCCGGACATTCCTCGCTGAAACGCTCGGCGCCTGCGCAAGCGTTTCTCGCGACGGGGCCGTTCATTTTGTCTGTATGGACTGGCGTCATATGGAGGATGTGACAACCGTGGGAGGTGATATCTACGGTGAGTTCCTCAATCTCTGTGTCTGGAACAAGTCCAACGCCGGCATGGGCTCGCTGTATCGATCGAAGCATGAACTGATATTTGTCTATCGGGTTGGGGAGGCGGCCCATCTCAATATGGTCGAGCTCGGCAAGCATGGCCGCAACCGGACCAATGTCTGGGACTATGCCTCCGTCAACTCGTTCCGCGGCAGCCGGCGCGCAGATCTTGCGCTGCATCCCACGGTCAAGCCAACGGAGCTGGTGGCGGACGCCATCAGGGATGTCACCCGTCATGGCGACCTTGTCCTTGATATCTTTCTGGGCTCCGGTACCACGTTGATTGCGGCCGAGCGGACGGGGCGCCGGTTCCGGGGGGTGGAGATCGATCCGGCCTATGTCGATGTCGCCATAGAGAGATGGTCAGCTTTGACCGGTAAGGAGCTCCGTCTCGAAGAGAGAGGGGCTGAATGAGCGACAAACCCACACAGGGAAAGCCGCCCGTCTCGGGACGGTTCAAACCGGGCCAGAGCGGCAACCTCAAGGGCCGTCCAAAGTCCAAAGCGGCGCCCCGCACATCGTCCGCCATTGACGTGATTATGGACAAGCCCTTGACGGTTATGCGCAAAGGGACACCGCGGGAGATCACCGTGGAAGAGGCGCTGCAGCAACAGACCCTTCAGCAGGCTCTGGACGGGAACCGGTCAGCACAGCGTGAGGTGCTGAAGTGGATTATAAAGCGTGACAAATATCTTGCGGCAGAAAACCGCCGGAAGTCGCCAAAAGGCGCGACCAGACTCCTGTCGGATGACCCGGGTAATGCAGATGAAGCCCTTTTGCTGCTCGAGATTACAGCCCTTGATCCGACGCATGAGGATTACAACGAACCTCGACCCCAAATGCTGCTCGAGCCCTGGGCGGTGCAGATGGCTCTGAGCCGGCGCCGCGGAGGGCAAAAACTGGACAAGGATGTCTCCGAGATCCGGCGCTGTACACGCGATCCCGACAGTCTGCGGTGGCCGAAAGGAGCGATCGAATGACCGGCGATGGAAGCAGCGAGAACAGCAAATCCGGCTATGGAAAGCCACCTGCTGCAACGCGGTTCAAACAGGGCCGGAGCGGCAATCCAAAGGGAAGGCCACGGGGGCGTCATAAGGAAACGCCCTATGAAGCGGTATTGGGGCAGAGGGTGACGATCCGCGAGGACGGGGTTACCAAGCAGATCACGGCGGCGGAGGCGTTTCTGC
Organism: Sneathiella sp.; assembly: GCA_021741195.1. GTDB lineage: Bacteria > Pseudomonadota > Alphaproteobacteria > Sneathiellales > Sneathiellaceae > Sneathiella. Next base: position 6,312 of record JAIOYL010000072.1, read on the forward strand.
TGCAACTGGCCAGGCGCGGGCTTGACGGCGATATATCGGCCGCCCGTTACGCCATGACCGTAATTGCGGAGGGGAAAAGCGAGCAGGCAGTCGACTCACTTCAGTTCCGCAAGATTGTCGTAAACTTTGTCTCTCCCGGAAGCGTAAATACAGCGCTCCAACCGTTGCGTATGGCGAAAAAGCTTGACCCCTACCGCGAAACCGCCCGTATGGCACTGGAGCCCTGGATTGTCGAGGCTGCTCTTGCTCGTCTTGGCGATGATCATCTAACGCCCGAGGAGCAGCGCACTGTGGTGAAGGCAACACGTATGCCCTGGAAGGTGAACTGGCCGGACTGGTGGGAAGTGCTACCGTAGGATGGTCTGGCTCATAACCTGAAGGTCGCAGGTTCAAATCCTCTCTCCGTAACCAACTATATCAACGGCTTAGCAGAAAACTGCTAGGCCGTTTTTTTGTTGTCTGAAAGCAGTGGAAGCATAGTAGGGAAGGATAAGTATTCTAAATCTTTCTGGTTCATTTTGCCGACATTTACAGATGAACTCGTATGGCGTGAGGTCGCGCAGGGTCTTGAGCCTGCGGCCATAGTTATGGTCTAATGAAGTCGGTGAGGTGCGTTTCGAAGTGCTGCCTCTCTTCATAATGATAGCGATTAACGGTCGCTTCCTTGATGGTTAGGTTCATGCGTTAGACCTAGCCATTGGTCCACAGGTGCTTGACCTTGGTGAGGCGATGCTCAATCCCGTTTTCCTCGCATCGCATATCAAACATATGGGTCATGTAACCTGCTGTTGGACAGTTGGCATATCGCGGCAGGAAGGTGAACTGGATGCCATTGTCTGAACCGTCCCGGGATTGCCGGAGGCCCCAACATCTGAGTAGGATAGAGCAATGACAAGCAAAACGACGCATAAATATTCACCCGAAGTTCGCGAGCGTTCGGTTTGCATGGTTCTTGATTTCGATATCTGACAAGATCGGTTGTGCGCCACAAACGCCGAACGAATGGATCAAGAAGACCGCGCTCTGTCCGCTGGATCATGTGAACAGGTAGTTGTACGCGCCAGCTTCGAACCGCTTGTGGGTTTCCGATTTCACCTGTGTGGCGACTTGGAAAGGCTTCGTCTATGTTGCTTTGTCATCGATACTTACGCACGCTGTATTGGCGGTTGGCGAGCGAGTCGAACAGCCCATGCAGACTTTGTTCTCGATGCTTTGGGACAGGCTCTGCACGATCGCCGTCCCTTGCGTCGCGATGGGCTGGTCTATCACAGTGATAAGGGGAGCCAATATTTGTTTATAAAATATACTGAACGTCTGGCAGAGGCTGGCATTGAGCCCTCTGTCAGCAGTATCGGTGATTCATATGATAATGCTTTGGCAGATACCATCAACGGACTCTACAAAGATGGGGTGATCACAGGCGAGGTCCATGGCGTAAATTTGAAGCCGTTGAGTTCGCAGCACTTGAATGGGTCGATTGGTTCAACAATCGCCGACTGTTTAAACCCATTGGGAACATCCTGCCGGCGAAGCAGAGTAACGTCATTATGAAGGCTGGACGAACAAGAAATGGCAGCATAGCTTAAACCAAATAGCCTCCAGAAAAACTGGGGCGGTTCACTGGACCATCTTGGGGCCGTGGAGGGGGTTGCCGCTGAGAATTTCGGATATGGTCGTTAAACCTTAAGCTTCACATTAAAGGTTAGGGTGGTCGGGCCCTATTTTATAATCCAGTTGTGAGTTCGTAATGTTCACATGTCGATCATTGACAAAACTTGAAGTTGATGCTCTTAATTTAAAAACAACACATGTACTCACAATCTATACTAATTTCTATACAGCTGATGGGAATGCACTATCAATCTAATATTCGCACATTCTCTTGATTCAAAAAGGGAGGAAGAGTGGGAGCATCTTGCGGATCATCTCGCGATGGTTGGGAAAATGGCAGGTCGATTTGCCGGCCGCTTCGAGTCAGGCGCCTTGGGGGAGGTCGCGGGAAAGTTGCATGATATTGGCAAAACATCGGTGGCGTATCAGGTTTATATCCGGCCGAACGGCGGGCTCAGGGGGCCGGATCATTCGACGGCGGGCGCGCGGGAAGCAATGCAACTTTATGGCCCGGTCCTTGGCCGCATTCTCGCCTTTTGCATTGCCGGACATCACGCAGGATTAGCGGATGGGGGCAGCGAACATGTTCCAGGCACCCTCTCCCACCGGCTGGTTGCCAGCCAGATCGAAGATTATGCTGGCTGGGAAAGCCATGCGGGCGAACTCCCGGAGCGTATCAGCCCGCCTCTTCCTTGGAAAAGCTCAAGCCAATATTCCGGCTTTCATTATTTCTTCTTCATTCGGATGCTGTTTTCTGCGCTCGTGGATGCCGATTTTCTGGCGACCGAGCATTTCTACGCAACCGCCAAACCTGAAGGGGAGCCGGTCAGGCGCGGCCTTGCCAATCGTCTGGAGACGCTGCGGGACCGGTTGGAGGATAGTCTCGCGTCCAAGGCCAAAAGCGATACCGACGTAAACCAGCTACGCGGCGATATCCTCACCCATGTCCGGGCGCAGGCCAGCCAGGCTCCCGGCCTGTTCTCGCTTACCGTGCCGACGGGCGGTGGCAAGACACTGACCAGCCTGGCGTTTGCGCTTGATCATGCAATTGCACACGGGCTGGACAGGATTGTTTACGTCATCCCCTATACCTCAATCATCGAGCAGACGGCGGAGGTGTTCCGCGAGGCTGTAGGCAAGGACGGCGATGTTCTGGAACATCATAGTGCCGTTGAATGGGATCCAAAGGGTGATGAAAAGGATGATGACGAAGGTCGCGAGGGTCTAAAAAAATTGCGCCGCGATGCCGAAAATTGGGATGTGCGGATCATTGTCACAACCTCGGTGCAATTTTTTGAAAGCCTGTTCGCTGCGCGGACATCTGCTTGCCGCAAGTTGCATAATCTGGCGAAAAGCGTCATCATTCTGGATGAGGCGCAAACCTTGCCGTTACCGCTGCTGCGCCCCTGTATGGCGGCGGTCGAGACGCTGGCGAAGGGGTATGGGACAAGTGTGGTGCTGTGCACCGCAACCCAGCCCGCTCTGACAAAGCAGGACGGGTTTCCCAAAGGGCTGGAGGTCCGCGAACTGGCCCCTGATCCCCAAAAACTTTACAACAAGCTGAAACGTGTGCGGGTGAAAATCGAACCGGAGCCGATGAATGATGAGACGCTGGCGGCTCGCTTGAGGGAACAGGATCAGGTTCTTTGCATTGTCAATAGCCGCGCCCATGCCCGTGATTTGTTCAGCCAGATCAAGAATGCGCCCGGAGCGCGGCATCTGACGACGCTGATGTGTCCACTTCACCGCAAGGCTGCCCTCGCGGCTATTCGGCAGGATTTGAAGGACGAGAAACCCGTCCGTCTGGTTGCGACATCCTTGATAGAGGCGGGTGTGGACGTTGATTTTCCCACTGTCTGGCGCGCGATGGCGGGGCTGGACAGTATTGCACAGGCGGCGGGACGCTGCAATCGGGAGGGATTGCTGAGCGAGGGGATCGTCCATGTTTTCGATCCCGCCGAAGTGGAGGGGCGCAAATCACCGCCCGCGACGGAGCAGTTTGCTGCGGCAACGCGCGAAGTGCTTCGGAGGCATGGCGATGATCCGCTTGGGCTGACGGCGATCAAGGCCTATTTCTCGCTCGTTTACTGGACGAAGGGACCGGAGCAGCTCGATGCGGCCCTGCTAGGGGATAAGCCTGATCAGACGCGCGGTATATTGACTGCAATTGAAGACACCGCGCGCTCGCTTAATTTCCCGTTTGCGCAAATCGCGCGCGCCTTCCGGTTTATCGAAGAGACGATGCAGCCGGTCATAGTCCCGTATCATGCGGTAGGCGAACGGGAATCTGTGGATGAGTTGGTGAAGAGGCTGCGCTTCGTTGATCGTCCCGGCGCCCTCGCGCGCAAGCTGGCCATGTATTCCGTGCCGGTGCCGCGATACAAACGCGCAGAGCTGATTGCCACGGGCGCCGCCAGTTTCGTGGAACCGGAAAAATTCGCCGAGCAGTTTGTTTTTCTGGACAACAGAGATTTGTATTCCCGTGAAAGCGGGCTGGATTGGCAGGATCCGACTTTCAGATCGAGTGAGAGCAATGTTTTTTAAGCGACCAATAGAGGGATGATATGTTTTCTGGGATAAAACTTCATGTCTGGGGCGATTATGCCTGCTTCACCCGGCCGGAGATGAAGGTTGAACGGGTATCCTATGATGTGATGACGCCATCCGCAGCGCGCGGTGTGCTCGAAGCAATCCACTGGAAACCGGCTATTCTCTGGGTGGTTGATGCGATCCATGTTCTGAACCCGATCCGGTTCACCTCGATCCGCCGTAATGAAGTGGGATCGAAGATCCCGGTGGGGACGGTCAAATCGGCGATGAAGCAGGGGAATACCAACGGGTTGGGTTTGGCGGTGGATGAAAATCGCCAGCAGCGCGCCGCCACCGTTATGGTGAAACCCGCCTATGTGATCGAAGCGCATTTTGAACTGATGGCGCGCGCGGGAGAGGAAGATACCGCGGCCAAGCATATTTCCATGTTCAACCGGCGGGCTGCGGCGGGGCAATGCTTTCACCGGCCCTATCTCGGGACCCGTGAATTCGCGGCGCATTTTAAGCTGATTGAGGGCGACCTTCCCCCCAGCAGCTTACCGGAAGATCAGCGCAATCGTGATCTCGGCTGGATGTTGCATGATATTGACCATGCGAACGATCATACGCCCTATTTTTTCCGGGCGGCCCTCAAAGAGGGCGTGATGACCGTCCCGCCGCGCGACGGTAAGGGTGTGATCGCATGACAATTCTTCAGGCACTCAACGGCTATTATCAAAGAATGCGCGATCAGGGCGACGCTCCACCGTCCGGTTATTCGCGTGAAAAAATCAGCTATGCCATTTTGCTAACCAAAGAAGGGGCTGTGGCGGCAGCAGATGACATTCGGGATACGACAGGAAAAAAGCCTGTGCCGATAATGATGAACGTGCCGGCGGGAGCGAAACGTGCTTCTGGCATTGTTTCAAACAGATTGTGGGACAAGACCGCCTATGTACTGGGTGTCACGGCCGGCGAAGGCAAACGCACCGCTCAGGAACACGAAGCGTTCAAGACGCTTCATGCGGAATTGCTCGCCGATACGGAAGATGTAGGGCTGGTGGCGCTCCGGCGCTTTCTCGAAAACTGGAAGCCAGAGCATTTTGAAAACAGTCCGCATTTCAAAGAGGAGATGAAGGACGCGAACGTCGTCTTTCGTCTGGATGGGGTGCAGGAATATATCCATGATCGTCCGGCCGCCCGTGCGTTGATAGCAACGACACTTGCGAGCGAAGGCGATGATTTATGTCTCGTCACGGGGGAGAGAGGGGCGGCGGCGCGCCTTCACCCTTCTATCAAGGGCGTATGGGGGGCTCAATCTTCAGGCGCGAGCCTTGTCTCGTTCAACCTTGATGCGTTCACCTCCTATGGCAAGGAACAAGGGGCTAATGCTCCTATATCTGAAGCGGCGGCGGCGCATTACGGCATAGCGCTTAACCGGATGCTCGACAAAGGAAGCAGGAACCGGATTCAGATCGGTGATACGACCACCGTATTCTGGGCTGATGCGAGCGGTGCGGGCGGCAAAGCGGCTGCGGCTACGGCGGATGCATGGCTCATAAATGCCCTGGATCCACCTACGGATCGGGAGGAAACTCTCAAGATAAAAGACCAGTTGCAAGCGGTGGCGCAAGGCCGGGCAATACCTGGATTCAATGCTGAAAGCATCGATCCCGGTACACGTTTCTATATTCTTGGCCTTGCCCCCAATGCGGCCCGTCTCTCCGTACGCTTCTGGTATGACGGAACATTCGGCGATCTGGCACAACGCCTTCGGGAGCATTGGCTCGATATGGCGATCGAGCCGCCTCCCCGGTTTTGGCCACCCTCGGCATGGCATCTGCTGCTTGAAACGGCTGTGCAGCGTAAAAGCGAGAATATCCCGCCTCTGCTGGGCGGCGAACTGATGCGTGCGATCCTTACCGGGACGCGTTATCCGCGCAGTCTGATGTCTGCGATCCTGATTCGCATCCGCGCAGAAAAAGGGGAGGTAACAGCCATGCGCGCCGCCATTCTACGCGGCATTCTCACCCGTGATGACAGACTTTCTCCCGTTAAACAGAAGGAGGTGCCCGTGGCACTCGATGAACAAGACACAAATGTGGCCTATCGGCTGGGCCGTTGGTTTGCAGAGCTGGAAGCGATTCAGGAACATGCCCGTCCGGGGCTGAATGCGACGATCCGGGATCGGTTTTATGGTTCAGCCTCGTCTGCCCCTGCGCGCATCTTTCCGGTGTTGATCCGCAACGCGATGAACCATCTTGCCGTACTTCGCAAAGAAGGAAAGGCCGGAGGCCATGAAAAGAGGCTGGCGGCGATCATTGCAGGTGTTGAACATGACCTGCCGCGATCGCTCCGGATCGAGGATCAGGCGCGCTTCGCCGTCGGCTATTATCACCAGCGCGCCGCGCGTTTCACTAAGACACCCGTAATCGATGAGGTCCCAACGGACGAGGAGACAGTATGATGACAAGCCAGCCCATTGCCAATCGCTATGATTTTGTATTTTTCTTTGATGTTACTAACGGCAATCCCAATGGCGATCCGGATGCCGGAAATCTACCGCGCCTTGATCCGGAGACGAACCAGGGGCTGGTATCGGATGTTTGCCTGAAACGCAAAATCCGGAACTATGTGGAACTCGCCAAGGACAATGGCGCGCGTCATCGAATTTATGTCACCGAAGGCGCCATTCTCAACGAAAAGCATCGTGAGGCTTATTTGCGGGAACGCCCTGATGACAAGGACGCAAAAACCGCCAAAAAGCTTACTCCCAAAAGCGATGAAGAAGCACTCCGCCTGCGCCAGTTCATGTGCGATAATTTCTTCGACATCCGTGCCTTTGGCGGCGTTCTTTCAACCGGAATAAATTGTGGACAGGTGCGTGGACCGGTGCAATTCACCTTTGGCCGGTCTATGGAACCGGTACTGCCGTTGGAAATTTCAATCACCCGCATGGCGGCTACCAACGAAGCTGAGAAGAAGAAAAACGCGGACACCGGTAACGACGAGCGATCGGATAATCGCACCATGGGGCGCAAATATATTGTTCCTTACGGCCTTTATCGCGCGCATGGTTTTATTTCTGCCCCACTCGCCCAGGGCAACAAAGGTACGGGCTTTTCGGAAGACGATCTGACGCTGTTCTGGGAAGCGCTGGGTAATATGTTTGACCATGATCATTCTGCCGCACGTGGAGAAATGTCAAAACGTCGTCTGATCGTGTTCAAGCATGAAAACCGCATGGGCAAAGCCCCCGCGCAGGAACTGTTTGATCGTGTGACCGCTTATCGCGTGTATGGGGGAGAAACACTCTCTGTCGGTGATCAACGGACGCATAATTATCCTCCCGCTCGCGCCTTCAGTGATTACTCAATCCAGGTTGATAATACAAACCTGCCAGCCGGAGTGGAAATACTCGACCTGTAGGGGGCCTCGTTATGCGCGTGATTACCCCGCCCGATATTCGTGCAGAAGATTTGCTGCTGCCGATCTCTGCGCTCCAGCATTATCTCTTTTGCCCACGCCAATGCGCGCTGATTCATGTCGAGCGGTTGTGGGCGGAAAATGCGGCGACGGCGGAAGGGCGCATATTGCATAAAAAGGTCGATGGCGGCAAGGCGGATCGGCGGGGTAGTTTGCATACCCTTCGCGCTGTCCCGCTGCGATCTTTCCGGCTGGGCATCGCCGGAGTGGCTGATGTTGTGGAGAAACGCGGCGATACGCTGATCCCGGTTGAATATAAGCGCGGCAAACCCAAGGAGCACCGTGCGGATGAAGTACAGCTCTGTGCTCAGGCCTTGTGTCTTGAGGAAATGTTTGGCGTGTCCGTGCCCGAAGGAGTGCTGTTCTACGGAGCCGGGCGGCGGCGACATAGCGTAATGATCGATGCGGAGCTTCGCGGGCTCACGGTGCAGATCGCGGAGAATGTCCGCGATATGGTAAACGCGGGACGAACGCCGCCGCCAGTTTGGAGCACCAAACTGTGCGGAGCCTGTTCGATGGCGGATCTCTGTCGCCCCAAGCGCATGACGAACCCGCCCGTTGTGGCAAAGTGGCTGATGCAGATGATAGAAAGGTGAACCGTGGATGCGCCGCCATCTCAACACAATTTATGTGACATCCGAAGGGGCCTATTGCCGGAAGGATGGCGCCAACATCGTGGTGGAAGTAGAGAGGCAGGAACGGGGTCGGGCGCCGATCCATGTTATTGGCGGGCTGGTTTGTCTGGGTCGCGTTTCCGTGTCGCCTTCGCTGATGAACGCCTGTACGGAAGCGGGCGTCACCATTTCGTTTCTCAGCGAATATGGGCGCTTTCTGGCGCGTGTCGAAGGGCCGCGTACTGGCAATGTCCTGTTACGCCGCACGCAGCATCGCACGGCGGATGATCCGGCAAAATCCCTTGTTATTGCCAAGGGTATAGTCGTGGCCAAGCTCGCCAATCAGCGCACGGTTATCCGGCGCGCGTTGCGTGATCACGGAGATGCAGCTTCGCTCGCTGAGGCCGAAATGCGGATGACGCATGTTGCCCGCCGTGCCCTTGCGGCGATTGATGTAGACATTTTGCGCGGATGTGAGGGCGAAGGGGCGGCGCTATATTTCGGCGCATTTGATGCAATGATCCGCCATAGCGATCCCAAATTTGCCTTCCAAGGCCGCTCACGTCGGCCGCCGCTTGATCGCACCAATGCTCTGCTGTCTTTTCTTTATGCCATTTTGGGCAATGACTGCCGGGGAGCGCTGGAGAGCGTCGGGCTCGATCCTGCGATTGGTTTTCTTCATGCGGATCGTCCCGGACGAATGAGCCTTGCTCTTGATTTGATGGAAGAAATGCGACCTGTCTTGGCCGATCGCCTCGCCCTAAGTCTCGTTAATCGGCGGCAGTTGGCTGTTTCTGATTTTAAAGAGAGTGAGACTGGCGCCGTGCTGCTCAATGAAGCTGGTCGCAAAGCGGTTTTAACTGCCTTTTCCGAGCGTAAACGGCAAACGCTGCGCCATCCGTTTCTGGGCGAGAATATGCCGCTTGGCCTTGTAGCCCATGTGCAGGCGCAAATGCTCGCACGCCACCTGCGGGGCGATTTGGATGGCTATCCCGGTTTTATTTGGAAATAGGAGAGTTTCGACATGCTGATGCTGGTCACCTATGATGTAAGGACCGAGGACAATGGCGGCCGACGGCGGCTGCGCCGTGTCGCCCGGGCCTGCCTTGATTTTGGCCAGCGGGTGCAAAATTCAGTGTTTGAATGTGAAGTCAATCCCGCCCAATGGACGGCTCTGCGTGAGCGTTTGATTGAAGAAATTGATGCCGATTGTGATTCTTTGCGCTTTTATCGGCTGGGAGCGGAAGGGCAAAAAAGGATCGAACACGTTGGCGCGAAAGCCAGTCTCGATCTTCAGGGGCCCCTGTTATTTTAGCGCGCGAACCATAAGCAGACGTGATTTTCCCCGTCTGTTCGCACACAATCCAACTCATTAAAAATAAAAGAACAATGTCATATTGTTCTGTTGAATTCGTCGGCATTGATCTGAATTGCGCGATGGTTCGCGCAAAACACGGGCTTTCCGGTTCTTTTTCATTGTGTTACCTAAGCATGCGTCGCCCCCTCACGGGGGCGTGGATTGAAACCGGGATGAATAGTCGAAGTAAGAAGCCATGACCGAGTCGCCCCCTCACGGGGGCGTGGATTGAAACACATGACCACTTGATTGCCGACCTTGCGCTGTTGTCGCCCCCCCACGGGGGCGTGGATTGAAACTGCAAAACCAAGAAATCAATGCGCCTCGCGGTCATGTCGCCCCCTCACGGGGGCGTGGATTGAAACCTTGTGCTGGATTTCGCCAAGAATATCGCACGGCATGTCGCCCCCTCACGGGGGCGTGGATTGAAACTTGCTGCTTATGCCGAGGTTTTTACGGAAGATAGCGTCGCCCCCTCACGGGGGC
>JAIOYL010000073.1 GCA_021741195.1 Sneathiella sp.
ATTAATGGCGATCTGGGACAAAGACCGGCGCTATAAGGGAGCCGGACCCGAGCAGAGAGAAAACTGCAGTTAAACTAATCAATGACGGTGGCAATGCGTGACGAGTACCCACCGGCTCATTTATGGTGACTGTTATGCTGTATTTGAGAGCGCAGGGTAACTCCTGCAACCGCGTTTCGCCTTAATAGGCGGGGATGGGGCACTGAACTGCTAGTAATGAACGCCGCTAGCTACAACGAACCGGTTGTTGTGGTGCTTAACAGACTTCGACGGAAAGAAAATCGAATTCATCGTCCGGTATTGAAAGGGAATGCTTAAATGCATTTCTTCGCGAAATTTTTCGCTTACTTTCAATACCGGGGGATTAGTTCGTCTCAAGAAAGAAAATCAAGAAAAGTTAGAAAAAAGTGTGGAAAGCGCAGCTTTCCCCCTCGCGAAGCGAGAAAAAATTAATAATACACAAGATAAAAATAAAAAATAAATTAAAAATTAGATAAAGATAAATTAAATATTATATACGTACTAAAATTACAAAATTAATAATAGTAAAATTTAATTACTTTATAAATTACGAAATATATTAATCCTTTAAATAAACTATTAGAGGATAAATATCTAAGATACTAATAACAGAATTTGACCTTCTATTCTCATCGTAGCTACATTAGCGGTTGTTGTACCTATCACTCTGCTCGAAGTGAAATCAAATGAAGGCAGCGAAAAGAGCTGCGTCAATCTTGGACTAAAAATTATTGCTGACATTTATGGCGAAGCAAAGCTTGAAGACTATCGGATGACCAAAATCGAAGTATGCATCAAAACTCCATTCTTAGATACTGCCAACTTTGATCGGTACGACCTCAATCTGCAATCAGGCGCTGGGAAATTCATCAATAAATATGAAATAATTTATTTCGTCTATCGCGACTCTGGGAGTGTTGAATAGCCAGTCTATTACATGGCTGAAACTGGTAGGGAAAGACAAACGTGAGTCGTTGACGAAAAGAAGTGAAATAAGAGACGCAATCTGTAATGCATGCGCTGGACTGAGGATTAGTCATAATCTACTGCATAGATTATAAAAAAACGAACCACCCTATTATCAGTTTCAAATTTCATTCCATCGACCCTGACATTCTTGGAGCAAAGCAAACTATCCAGAAGATTGCTACTTCTGATGACCAGTATGACATAAAATCACTTTTATCGGATGGAAAACCTGACATATTGATGTTGGCGATAACGGAACTGTTCGAGTTTAAAAAATACTATAAAATCGCATTCTTACCACTAGGTATAAATTTCGATACTTTCAAATACTAATTTTATCTGTTTACTGCCAAAATTAGCCCCCCTGACACGCATTGGAAGTATTTTACAGTACCTCTCCAGCTGGTAGTATTAGCGTGCGCTTAGGATGATTTTTTTGGAGCATTTCCATGCTGAGTCATCATTCACTTTGGCAAAAACAATTTCTCGACTTCCGGCCACTCCAGTTTGGCTATGGCTATCGCCAAGTTTTCAATTGTGAAGCCCTTGAAATAAACTGACGTGGTAGTGCTTTCTCCAGAATCGTGACCAACAAGAGCTTCAACAGTCTCCCTAGAAACGCCCTTGTTAACTAATTCTGTGATGAACGTATGTCGAAAGGAATGGAAATCTAGCTTCTCTTCAAAGATCCCTATTCCTTGTCTATACCGGGCAAACCATTTCGAATATGCGAAGCCAAATTTGGTGTCTGCACCTCCCGTTTTTAACTCCGGAAAAATCGAGCTTTCTGATTGACCAGTTATGTTATTAACATAATCTAGAAAGCCAAATTTAATCATGGTCGGATGAACCGGCACGCGGCGCTCCGACTGTAAATTTTTTATCTGCCTGCCGTCTTCGCCATTTATATAGAAAAAACTTATCCCATTCTCAGACTGGATATCTGACTTTCTCAGTTGTGCCATTTCTTCAAGCCTACAACCATGATAAAGCGCTAGCAAAGGAAGCCAGTATTTTGCATCTTTTGTGATCACATTGCCGGGCTTTGTTCGTTGAGAACGTGATTTTGTACCTTGCCAATTCGGCGAGGAAAATAGACTTTCCAGCTTTTCGGAAGTCCAGGCCTTTCGTTTTCCCCGTCTCGAAGTATCTTTCGGAAATTTGTAGCCAGAAGCAGGATTTTCGCCGACGAAAACCCCTTCATTTAAAAGATGTGAGAAAAATTTGTTAAGGGCTCTTTGATGGCGCTTTAGCGTATTAACTGCCAATGTGTCTTGATTTTTCCCCTCATTATTTTTCACTATTTGCTGAATTGATAAATCCCGGCTCTTGATTGATCGTCCCCAGTCTTTCGGTAATTTTCTCATTAGATTTATAAATTTTGTAATATCAGGTTTTTCATATTCACTAACTGGCTTATCTCCGGCAACTTCCATAAATCTTTCGAAAGTCGTTCTATTCTGATTTACAGTCTGTCCTTTCCACTGATCTGTTTCTTTCATTTGGGAAATTACAATTTCATAGATTTCTGAAAAGCGAGCAGAAACCCTACTCGGAGTAGGCGAGTTTTTCGACTGATCAAAATTCTCTTTTTCTCCATCCGTAGAGAAAAAATCTGACTCTCCTAGATCAATCTTATCCAGAACCATCGAGAATAGTCTGTCGTCTGGTCGAAAGGAATAGTCACCGTCTAGCCGTGCAAGCATTGTTTCAAAGGCAGATATCTGGCCGCGCTGTACCAATCGCGCTAAAATCTGCAGCATTGCCTGATTTTCGTTTTCGTCGTCGTGTAACCTCTCAATACCGACCGAAGACAAGAAGGGTTCGATGTTGAGTGCGCTAAAGGAACCTTTATTGGCCTGTTGGGCAGATTTTTCAATATCCAGCATTGAATGCATCAATACTCTCGTAGATGATTTTGAAGACTCGATTGTATTAGTTTCCTCGCAATAAACATCCTCACTCTTCAGCGCAAAATTTATTTCCCACTTTTCTATCTCTCTAGAAAAAATTTCTTTTGCAATATTTTGAATATAATTATTGGTTTGTTTGGGGTTCATTTTTGCGTACTCAAAAAGACGTTCACTTATCAAGTATAATTGTGCGGCGCGAATTTTGGCAAGCTTCCTGGCACATGTTCCCAATGAGCGCTTAATTTCCGTAACACCAATTCTTTCCCTGAATTCAAAAGGAACCTTCCTTCGAAAGTAAAATACGCCACTTTGATTCTGGAGATAGCGTCCCATTGAGCCCTCTTGCGAACAAAAGTGTACTAGCAAAGTGTACTAACGCTAATGCACTTGGTTGGGGACTCGCAAAAAGTCTAAGTATTTGAAATAGTTAGATAAAAAATGGCTGGGGTGGCAGGATTCGAACCTGCGCATGACGGGATCAAAACCCGTTGCCTTACCGCTTGGCTACACCCCATTGAGGAGCCTCTTTCTATCCAAAGCGATGACCAAGCTCAAGGCATATTTTCATAAAATGGCGAAAAGCCCGGGCATTGCGGTTCAGCGGCCCACCATCGTCGGCAGCACCCACCAGTCGGGATGACCAGTTTGGATATATTGGGCTGCCGCCTCCGCCGCAGCGGCGGTTTCAAACAGCCCAAAACAGGTGCCGCCGCTGCCGCTCATGCGGGCCAACTGGCATCCCTCCTGCCCTTCAATTGCACTCAATACGTCGCCGATTTCAGGTGCAAGTTCGAGGGCTGGCCCTTGCAGATCATTGCGGCACTCCCTCAGTTCTTGGACCAAATCTTTCGCGCTTTCTACCCTGAGGTCAAAGGCCGACGTCGCTATATTTCCGATTGACAACCTTTTAAAGACGTCACCCGTAGAAACCATTATTCCAGAATTAACCAGTAAAATATGAATTTTCGGAAATTTTCTAATCTCCTGCAATTTTTCCCCTATTCCAGACATCAAGGCGGGTTTTGCCAACAGGCATGACGGGACATCCGCGCCGATTTCCGATCCGATTTCCGCGAGCTGTGCTGGCGAAAAATCCAGTCGCCACAAGCCATTTAAAAGCTGAAGCATCACTGCGGCATCGGCGGAACCTCCACCAATCCCCGCGGCCACGGGAAGGTTCTTTTCGAGATTTATTTCCGCGCCCTCGACCGTTGCACCATACTTCTGCAACAGCCTTGCAGCTTTCAGAATCAGATTATCGTCACTTGCCCCAATCATCCCCGAAAAAGGGCCGACAACTTTCAGTGTGAGTTCCCGATGCGGAGTTACCGAGATCTCATCACCCCCATCTGGAAAGGCAACGAGGCTGTCAAGCAAATGATACCCGTCTGCTCGCCTGCCCGTAACATGGAGGAAAAGATTTACCTTGGGTCTGGCGATTGCTTTAAGCATGGAAGGTCATCAAGCCTAGTTTTCGGCCTTCAAATCGTCCTTCAGCCCGGATTTCAATTTTTGCTTGATTAATGGTATCTGATCCTCTGCGGGATTAAGCCAGAGCGCCCGCTGCCATTGATACCGGGCTTCGTCGCGCCTCCCGACCCGCCAATAAGCATCCGCAAGATGATCGGTAATCGTCGGGTCCGCTCCCTCCAGTGAAACAGCCTTTTCAAGCTGAACCACTGCATTTCCATACTCCCCGAGACGATAGTACAGCCAGCCAAGGCTATCGACGATATAACCGTCCTGTGGCCGCAGCGAGACTGCCTTGATCAGCATTTCCTTCGCCTTGTCAAGATTTTCATGCCGGTCAACCCAGGAATAGGCAAGATAATTAAGAACTTGAGGATGGTCGGGCCTGAGTTTCAGCGCCTTCAGAAGATCCGCTTCGGCGAGCGGCCATTGCTTGGACTGCTCATAGGCGATCCCGCGCGCGTAGAAAAGCGACCAGTGACGATCCTCGAGAGTCGGCAAGCGGTCGATGGCGCGGCCATAATTGCGCGCTGCTTCCTTCCAGTTTTTCATGTCCCGGTTGAGATCGGCGAGAATAACCAGCGCCTCAATTTCCGCCGGATAGTCCGCCGCCGCGGCCTCCAGCATAACCGTTGCCTCGTCTGCGCGCCCAAGCTTGTATGTTGCCCAGGCAGCGCGGATTTTTGCGTTCTCACCGTAAGCCGATTGCGGATTTATCTGCCTGTAAAGTTCCAGCGCTTCCCACCATTTACCTCTGTCCTCCGCCGTTTCCGCGAGCAGCATCCGCGCAACCGGAAAATCCGGTTTCAACACAAGTGCAAAATAAATATAGGTCGCGGCAACACCGACTGCCCGCTCCTGACCGATAATGGAGGCAGCGCTGTAAAGCGCTTCAGCGGCGCCGTCGACAGGGTCATTGATGATTGGTTTAAGGGACCGTCCTGCAGCCAGATCCGCGAGTTCAAGCTTGATGGTCGGGCTTAAGGGATATGTTTCAAGATAATCCTCAAACAGCATTTTCGCCTCATCGCGTCGTCCCTGTCGGTCAAGATAAGCGCCATAAGACTGCACCAGCCGAACGGCGCGACCGGAGGGTCCCGCCATCGCTTTTACATACTGCTGATCAGCAAACTCGCTCCGTCCTGAAATATCGGCAAGCAATGCGGCCTGATAGGCCTTGAGCGCCTCAAACCCATTGTATTTATCAAGCGCATCGAGGTCAGCGAGGGCCGCTTCGGCGTCGCCTTCTCCAAGTGTGATCCATGCCGCAAGCAATGGTTTGAGCAAGACGTTGAATCCATTGTCGCCAGTTTTTTCGAGATTGTCTTTCGCTGCCCTGAACTCCTTGCGGTGCAGAGCATCAATCGCGAGCGTAAGATAGGCCGCGGAATTGTCACCATCCGTCCTGACTACTTCCGGCGCCAGTTTTACAGCTTTTTCAATATCCCCTTTTGCCAGCGCCGCCTGCAAGGCATTTGCTAAAAGAACACCATCACCGGATTTTTGCCTTAGCGCATCATCAAAATATGCGAGAGCTGCGTCGGCATCCTGTTCCCGCATGGCTTCGCGGCCTGCCAGATACTCGCCAAAATATGAAGACGGGAAAATATCAGTTGTACCGCCCGCATCCTGAAACGCTCTGGGCAGCATATCCTGCTCACTGGATGCACTGTAACTCGCGCAAGCACCTAGCGCCGCCGTCAAGAAGATACCGCCAACAACCGCTTTTAATATTCTCACGCCCGTGTCCGCCATTTCCAATATGTTTTACCTACTTTACCAACCGAACGCTTCAAATCTCTCGGACTCCAAGCTGTCATTGTACTTAGGGCGCATCGCACGCGAGTTAAACAGATTTCTCGAATTCGGGCGGTATTTCTACATATTCGGATAGTTCGGCCCGCCCCCGCCTTCGGGAACCACCCAGTTGATGTTCTGGGTCGGATCCTTGATATCGCAGGTCTTGCAATGGACGCAATTCTGGGCATTTATCTGAAGCCGCGGGTTCGAGCCATCATCGTCCGTCAGGAATTCATAAACACCAGCTGGGCAAAAGCGCTGCTCCGGGCCGGCATATTCAGTGTAATTTATGTCTACCGGAACGCTAGCATCCTTAAGCGTCAGGTGAACCGGCTGGTCTTCCTCATGGTTCGTGTTCGACAAAAATACCGATGACGGCTTGTCGAAGGTATAGACACCATCATATTTCGGATAGTCGATCTTTTTGCAGTCCTTGGCCTTTTTAAGGGCTGAGTAATCATCATGATGCTTGAAGGTCCATGGAGCTTTACCTCGAAGGATCTTCAAATCAAGGCCGGTATATATTGTTCCGGCGAGCAGTCCCCATTTGAACGCCGGGCGACTGTTGCGAACCCTGTGGAGCTCGTCATACACCCAGGAGTCTTTATAGAGTGCCGGGTAGGTGTCCAGTACCTTCGCGGGTGCTTCCGCGTTCAACTTCAATTCCGCGACAATGGCTTCTGCGGCCATCATGCCGGATTTCATGGCGGTATGGGTTCCCTTGATTTTCGGCACGTTCAGGAAGCCGGCGGAACAACCAATCAGAGCGCCGCCAGGAAAGACCAGTTCCGGCACCGACTGGAAGCCGCCCTCATTGATGGCGCGCGCGCCATAGGCGATCCGCTTCCCGCCCTTCAGCATTGCCTTCATCATCGGATGGGTTTTGAATTTCTGGAACTCATCGTAAGGCGACAAATAGGGGTTTTCATAATCCAGCGCCACAACGTAGCCAACATAAGCCTGGTTGTTCTCGAAATGATAAACGAAAGAGCCGCCATAGGTATTGCGGTCCAGTGGCCAGCCGAAGCTGTGGAATATCTGGCCTTCCTTATGTTGGGCCGGGTCAAGCTCCCACAATTCCTTGATGCCGATCCCGAACGTCTGCGGATCGCAGTTTTCACGAAGGTTGAACTTATCGAACAATACTTTGGTCAAAGAGCCGCGCACGCCTTCTGCAAACAAGGTGTATTTGGCATGGAGTTCCATTCCCGGCTCATAGGACTGCTTTTTCTCACCATCCCGGCCAACGCCCATGTCGCCGGTCGCAACACCTTTTACGCTCCCGTCTTCATGATAAAGAATTTCCGCAGCGGCAAAACCGGGATAAACCTCGACCCCGAGCTCCTCCGCCTGCTCCGCCAGCCAGCGGCAAAGATTGCCCAGACTGATGATGTAATTGCCGTGATTATGAAGCTGACCCGGAAGAAGGAAATTCGGAAATCGCAATTCACTCCCTTCGGTCATAAAGAAGAATTTTTCCGTTTTTACCGGCGTATTGAGTGGCGCCCCCTTTTCCTTCCAGTCCGGGATGAGCTCATCGAGCGCACGGGTTTCGAACACATTACCCGATAGAATATGGGCGCCTATCTCCGATCCCTTTTCGAGGACGCAAACCGTTATCTCGATGCCCGCCTCAACACTCAGTTGGCGTAACTTTATCGCTGCCGACAACCCGGCCGGGCCGCCGCCGACGATAACAACATCAAACTCCATAGATTCGCGTTCCATTACAAGCCTCTTCTTGTTTTCCGACTGATTGACAGTCGTTGTGCTTCATTAATAAAGGTTTCCACCAAAGGCCACCCGTCCGTTGATAGCCGGTGAAATTATCCCTGACACTATATTTTTTTTGGAGTGCGTCAATCCCGATTGCGACGCGCTTCGGCAGTTTCCGGGCATTCTGCGCGCTCCTAAAGAGAAAAACCAAGCAAGACCAATTTCCCTGATACCCGTGCCGGAAACAGGACTTCAGACAGATAGCATACAGATACACATGAAAAATTTCGGTCATGATCTCTTCTCTCGCGGCAAACGGGGCTGTAAAGAAGACGGGATGGAAACAAATTCTGAAATAAACGCGCTACTCCGTCTCTATCTTGAGGCGGGTGTTGATGAAACGATTGGGTCTGAACCATTAAATCGCTTCTCAAGCGCGACCAACGCGGGCGCAGCACAGGTTTCCGCCGAAAAAAAATCCGGGCGGGCGCAAAACCCTGACGCGCCAAAACCCGTCGTCTCTAAACCTATGCCCTCTCTTGCTGCCGGAATTCACGAGGCGACAGATCTCGCAGAGCGTTGCCAGACCATCGACGAGCTTCGCGCGGCGCTTGAGAAATTTGACGGATGCCCGCTGAAGAGGATGGCGACACATACGGTTTTCGCGGAAGGCTCTCCCGAGGCAAAGCTCATGGTCATCGACCGGCAGCCGTCCGTTGATGAAGACAGAAGTGGCAAGCCATTCGCCGGCGAGGCAGGGGTGCTTTTCGCCAAAATGCTGGCCGCCATCGGTATTGATCGCGAGGACGTCTACCTTGTCAGTCTTCTGCCCTGGCGACCGCCTGGCGGTCGAGCCCCCACGGAAGAGGAGCTCTCTTTATGCCTGCCCTTCGCAATGCGGCATATCGCGCTTGCAAGCCCCACCCATGTGCTCGCCTGCGGAGAAGCGGCGGGATATCTGTTGAAACAAAAAACTGGCATCAACAAATTGCGCGGCAAATGGACTGAATTGCAGGTTGAAGACAACCGGTCCACAATTCTGCCTATCTTCCATCCGGCATTCCTGATCGACCAGCCCGCCTCAAAGAAATATGCCTGGGCGGATTTATTGACCCTGAAAGCGGCAATGGAAGGACATTCGTAACCTTTCTCTGCCAATTTGTACTTCGTATTTTTTTAAGTATAGTCTTGCAAATGAAAAGCGTCTTAAAATTCCCATCGGTGCTGGCGATATCGGTCGCGGTCCTACTGTCCGGCAGTTTACCGGCATTTACGGCGGAAATTCCGCCTGTGCTTTCCGTGGAAGATATCCAAAAATATCGGGAGGTTTTTGATCTTCAGGACGATGGCGAATGGAAGAAAGCCGACAGCATCACCAAGGAAATTTCAAATAAAATTCTTCTCGGGCATGTGAAATTCCAGCGCTACATGCATCCAACGAAATACAGGGCGAGCTATGAAGAGCTGCACCTTTGGATGAAGGCTTATTATGACCTTCCTGGAGCCCAGCGGGTTTATGACCTTGCGAAAAGCCGCCGCCTGCCAGGCTGGAAACCCTTATCTGAACCATTGCACGGCCGCTATCTGGGCGGGACAGGACCGGGGCAGCCTGTCTTTCTCTCGCGCCCTTACAAAAGCAAACGTCATAGATCGGCCCAGACCCGCAACAACGTCGCCCATGCCAACCGCGTGGTGCATCGTTATCTGTTTAACGGGCAACCAACAAGAGCCGCGGAGTATCTCACCCAAAAGAAAATCAAAAAGCTCCTCGATCAGGTAGAATATGACAGGCTGCAAGAAAAAATAGCGAAGAGTTATTTTCTCTATGCCCGCGACGAAAAAGCGGTTGAATTTGCCGAGGCCGCGCTGACAGAATCCAGGAAATATGTCCCTCTCGCTGACTGGACCGCAGGATTAGCGGCCTGGCGAATGGGAAATATGGAAAAAGCCGTCAGCCATTTCGCGGCGCTTGCCAAGGCCAGCAGGATTTCAGACTGGAACTTTACAGCGGCGAACTGGTGGGCATCGCGCGCCTATCTGAAACTCGGCAGGCCGGAAAAGGCGGTCTATTTCCTGGAGCAGACGGCAAGCCAGCCGCGAACTTTTTATGGCCTGCTCGCGCTCCGCCAGTTGGGCGTTGAAAAACCTTTTAACTGGAACCTGCCCGAGTTGAAGCCCGACCAGATAGACTGGCTCCTGAAAATCCCGTCGGCGAAGCGCGCTGTCGCGCTCAGCGAAGTCGGTCAGTATGACCTAGCGGCGCAGGAACTCAGGGCGGCCTTTCCGAGCGCCAACCCCCGCCTCGCGCCATTGCTCCTCGCATTATCCGAGCAGATAGGGGCGCCGTCCGTTGCCATGCGTATGGGGCTTTATCTCTGGGAAAGCGAGGATGTGACCTGGGATGCCGCCATATACCCAATGCCAAAGTGGCAGCCCGAAGAAGGCTTCAAAGTTGACCGGGCGCTTCTTTTCGCCTTTATGCGTCAGGAATCCGGCTTTTACACGCTGGCGAACAGCGGTGTCGGCGCGAGAGGGCTGATGCAGATTATGCCATCAACAGCGAGCTACCTCTCGGGTGATCGCTCGCTTCGTAACCGGAATAACAAAAAGCTTTATGACCCAGCCTATAATCTCGAACTCGGACAGCAGTACCTGACATATCTGATGGACAATAAAGACGTCAATACGAACCTGTTTAATCTGACCGCAGCTTACAACGGTGGGCCGGGGAACTTGAAGAAATGGAAAGCCGAGACGGAGTATCTTAACGATCCCCTCTTCTTCATTGAAGCGATGCCAAGCAAGCAGACGCGGGATTTCATCAAGAGGGTCCTCACAAACTTCTGGATTTACCGGCATCGCATGGGACAGGATCTGCCTGGACTGGATCAGATAGCGCGGGGCGAATGGCCGCAATACCAGCATTTGGATCAAAATTTGAACGAGGTAGCGGATAATGCCCGGAATTGATAAATCGCGACCGTTTATTGCGGTTCGCATTGCTGTCCTCACGGTCTCCGATAGCCGCGAGCTGGCCGAAGACCGGTCCGGACAAACCCTGGTCGAACGCATTCAGGCGGCAGGCCATATTCTTGCGGATCGTAAAATCGTCAAGGACGAGATCTCGGATATCCAGACGGTTCTCAACAGCTGGATAGCAAACGAGGAGATTGACGTGGTCATCTCGACGGGTGGCACGGGCGTCACCGGGCGGGATGTCACGCCAGAAGCGTTCAGCGCCCTTTATGAAAAGGAAATTCCGGGCTTCGGCGAGCTCTTCCGGATGCTCAGTTACGAGAAAATTAGCACCTCGACGATCCAGTCTCGGGCGACCGCCGGCGTCGCCCGCGGCACCTATCTGTTCGCCCTGCCGGGCTCACCCGGTGCCGTCAAGGATGCTTGGGACGGTATTCTCGTCCATCAACTTGATTACCGCTTTATGCCCTGTAATTTTGTCGAGCTTTTTGACCGGCTGCGGGAGCATGAGAAACGCTCCAAGAACTAGGTCGTAAAAAATTAACATAACTCTTTTTTTGCCCTTGAAAACTGAATGTTAATTTTTCGCTCCCTACAATCTCCGGTAGGAATCTATTTTTTGCAAAAATAACGGGGACAATGAGGAGTTTTTTCACAACGGCGCGGTACCGTCCACATAATCGCAAAGACCGGCGCTATGACCTGCCGCAGCTGCAGCTGACACTCGGAAACATGGCTTTTACGACATATGACTGGAGTCTGGGCGGGTTTCGCATCGACGACTTCAAGGGCCGGCCCCCGGTCGGCGAGATGATGGAGGTCAGTCATATTGCTTATGGCGTTGAAAGTTCAGCGGCGGTAAAGTCAACGGTGGTCGTTACCCGGCTATTGGTCGGGAAAAACCAGGTCGCCTTTGCCTTCAACAAACTCGATGAAAAGGCCTATGAACTGCTTGAGAATGCCAGCATGAGACGTCTTTCACGCCTCGCAAAAAAATAAAAGCGGGCTGCCCGGATGCCGCAAGATGAGCAGCCCGCACTTTGCCATTCAAATTTATGGTGTTACCCAATATCCTTCCGGTGACAGGCAGGAAACGGCAATCGTAGTGGTCACATGACCCCGGTAATTTATGGTCTGACGGTATTCCTTACAGATATTCCCGTATTCATCGAAGCCGTCGCGCAAAATCACGATCATTCCGCGACGGCCATCGTCCGACCAACTCACGATTGCCCCGACGGGCGCGTCCAGCGCTTCATAAACGGTCAGATGATGACGCTCTATCTGCCGGGCCGACAAATCGGCAACAAAAGCCACATTGACGAAGGGCCAGTAAAAACCCCTGTATGGATAATGTCCGTAATATCTCGGCGCATAATATGGCTTAACATAGACATATTTCGGCTTGTAATAGTGGCTGTAAGAATAGGGTTTGTATTTTGGGCCATAGTATCGTGGCGCGGGCTGTGTATGATAGACGCGCGGCGGGACATTGTAGTGCGGGCTATTTTTATAAATCGTCCTATTGTAGGTAATTTCCCGTCCGACATCATGGGATCTCCCCTCCTGCTTATCGCTGTGATTGTTTTTGTACTTTCCCTTATTGCTCCATTGTTTGTCATCGTGGGAATATCTTCCGCTGTCCTTTGCCATGGTATTTTCAAGCGTGAGACTGCCACACAAAGCTATCGCAATTACAAAATAGGCTAATTTAGGCATCTTTCTTATCCCTTTATAAGATCCTAGTACTTTCTTCAACGATCCATGGGTGCCAATCCTGTCGAAAATATTTCAATTTTATGTTCTTGTTTTGTTCCATACTATGAAATAATATGATCAAATGCAGGACGATCAGATAATTCCATTCCTAAAGAACCTGAGGCGCGGAAGAGGGGCGACGATAAATCCCGATAGCCGGTTTGAACCGGAATCTCGTGATTTCATTTACGATGGCTGGACAAATCCGGAAGACGAAGGGCAGAAGCTGAATACCTCCGTTACGATGGAGAGACCCAAGTCCATTATCAGCAAGAACATGTCTCCAGACCTGCCTTCTGACAGGTCTGTAAATGCCTATCGCGGCTGTGAGCATGGATGCGTTTATTGTTATGCAAGACCGACCCATGCCTATATGAACCTCTCTCCGGGGCTGGACTTTGAAAGCAAACTTTTCGCCAAACCCAATGCAGCGGAACTGCTGGCAGAGGAAATCTCGCGCCCTGCATATGTCTGCCGTCCTATTGCCCTTGGCACCAATACGGATCCATATCAGCCCATAGAGCGGGATTTGCATATCACGAGGGAGATTATAGAAGTGCTGGCAGCGGCAAGACATCCTTTCACCATTACAACAAAATCGGACATGGTACTTCGCGATCTTGACCTTCTGGCGCCCCTTGCAAGGGATAACCTAGTTTCTGTCGGCGTCTCCGTGACCTCGTTGGACAACCGACTTTCAAGGACAATGGAGCCAAGGGCAAGCGCCCCGCAAAAAAGGCTTCGGGCCATACAGGAATTGAGTAAGGCAGGCATCAGGACTCTTGTTCAGGCATCCCCTATCATTCCCGCGCTTAATGATCAAGAGCTTGAACAGATACTGGAGCTGGCGAAGGAAAAGGGAGCCGCCAGTGCTATCTATCTGCTTTTGCGATTGCCGCGCGAAGTGGCGAGCCTGTTTGAGACATGGCTCTCGGAAAATTATCCCGATCGCGCCTCCCGCGTCATGAAGCTCGTACGATCCACAAGGGGCGGAAAGGATTATGACGCTAATTTCGGAACCCGCATGGTCGGGACCGGACCCTATGCGGCGCTCATCAATAAACGTTTCGTTCTTGCCTGCAGGAAGCATGGGTTTACGGCGAGCAAATATGACCTGGCCACCGATCTCTTTCAAAAACCGGGCCGTGATCGCGGGCAGATGAATTTGTTTTGAAAGCCCCGTCATGGTAACGAGGGGGCATGAAGAAAAAGCCTGTGATTTTTCCTGATTTATCGCTGGAGCGGATGGAGCATGGCCGCGTCGTTGGCGTAGATGAAGTCGGGCGCGGCCCCTTTGCCGGTCCCGTCGTCGCGGCAGCCGTCATTCTTGACTATGAAAATATCCCGCATGGTATTCAGGACAGCAAGAAACTCTCTAAAACAAGTCGTGAAAGACTGTTCGATGAAATCACGTCGTCAGCCATCGTTGGAATAGCAGAAGCGACGGTTGAGGAAATTGACGCAATCAATATCCTGCAGGCGAGTTTGCTGGCCATGCGGCGCGCCGTTTTCAATCTTGCCATTCGCCCTGATGCCGCGCTCGTAGATGGAAACAGGGATCCGGAACTTGGCATCAAAACCCGGACAATAATCAAAGGAGATGCGCATTCTCTCTCCATCGCAGCCGCTTCAATTGTGGCAAAAGTGACACGAGATCGGAAAATGTGCGCTCTGGCGGAAGATTTTCCGCACTATGGCTGGGAGAGGAATTCGGGATATGGAACCGATGAACACCGCAAGGGATTGAGGGATTACGGGGTCACGCCACTACATAGGCGAAGCTTCGCCCCAATACGCGAACTTCTTGAACGCAGTTAATTGAAATTTCAGAACTATTCTGTAAGCTACTGATTCAACAAATATATTGACGCGGCGAATCGACCGAATCACTATTACGGAAATTGAAAAAGCAGAATGGTTCGCATGACTGATAGACAGAAACTACCGCTTGATAATATCCTCAAAGGTGATTGCATCGACCTTATGAACGGCCTGCCGGAGAAATCCGTGGACATGATCTTCGCCGATCCACCCTATAATATGCAACTATCTGGTGAGCTTCGTCGGCCGGATGACAGCTTTGTCGACGCGGTGACGGATGACTGGGACCAGTTTGAAAGCTTCAAGGTCTATGACGAATTCACGAGAGCCTGGCTGAGTGCCGCAAAGCGGGTATTGAAAGACGACGGAACTCTCTGGGTCATCGGTTCCTACCATAATATTTTCAGGGTCGGCACCAGCCTGCAGGATCTCGGGTTTTGGATCCTCAACGACGTCATCTGGCGCAAGACAAATCCGATGCCGAATTTTCGCGGCACCCGTTTCACCAACGCCCATGAGACGCTGATCTGGTGCTCGAAGGGACCTGAGGCAAAGAATCTCACTTTTAACTATGACGCTCTCAAGGTCATGAATGACGACGTCCAAATGCGCTCGGATTGGCATCTACCCATCTGCAGTGGTGGCGAGAGACTGAAAGTCGATGGCGAGAAGGCCCATACGACACAAAAGCCGGAAGCCCTGCTTTACCGCATCCTGACGGCGGCCTCAAATCCCGGCGACGTTATTCTCGATCCTTTTTTTGGGACCGGAACCACCGGCGCCATTGCCCGCAGGCTCGGGCGACACTATATTGGGATGGAACGCGAAGAACGATATATCGCCGTGGCTCAGGGCCGCATTCGCAAGACACGAAGTCTGCCGCCGGAGGATTTGGAAGCCACCCGGGGCAAGCGTCAAGAGCCGCGCATTCCCTTCGGGTCCGTTGTGGAGCGTGGTTTATTATCTGCGGGTCAGGTTTTGTTCGACGCGCGCAAACGCTACAAAGCGAAGGTGCGGCCGGACGGAAGTCTTGTGGCCTCCGATGTTACGGGCTCGATCCACAAGGTCGGTGCCCAGTTGCAGGGAGCCAGCACCTGTAATGGCTGGACCTTCTGGCATTTTGACGTTGAAGGAAAATCTGTTTCCATTGATGTTTTAAGGCAGCAGGTACGTGCTGAAATGAACTAGGGGCTTGTGGCCCCTTCAAATTTAGGGGTCGTGAAATGAACAGGCTTTTATCCATAGGTACCTTGACTGGTATTATTACCTTCACTTTCATGGCGACTTCTTTCGCTTGGGAAGAATCCCGCTTTCTCGGCATGGACCGGAACGCCGATGGCGTTATTACAATGGACGAGGTGGATGCCTACCGCGAGCGTCTATTCAAGGAATATGACCTGAATGGCGATGGCAAAGTAGAATATGAAGAATATGTCCAGGCTGAGCACTTACGTTCTGCCGTTGTACCCGCCAATTCCGCTGTTGCTGTCCCCGATGAATACCGCGAAATGGACAATGATGGCGACACCATTGTCACTCTTGAGGAAATAAAGGCTACGGGCAGCGCGCGGTTCAAGACTCTCGATAAAAACGGCGATGGCAAGATTTCCAAGGACGAGTTTGTCATTCCGGGGCTTTAGCTTTCCTGCACGGCTTTCGCCACTTTGCGCATCAGGGTTGGAAGAGCGTAGTCATCGAAGTTCTCCGGCCCCACCCAGATACCCTCTGAG